>NZGD01000223.1 GCA_002690925.1 Rhodopirellula sp. | reverse complement strand
CGGACGAGACGCTGTGCCGTTACAAAAACGTTACCAAGCGTTGCGATGGCTGGATACAGTCGTAGTACGGGGGTTTTCTGCCGACGCAGCGATGCGGCACTGTGCCTCACCTTGGCGAGGTATTCGAGTAGAATGGCAGCGCGGGCCATGCTCGCAAGTGGTGTGCCGATTATGGTGCCGCCATGAGGACCCGCAAGCCCAATCCATGCCAGTGCGGTGGCAACGGCACGCTCGGGGCTTGTCTGTGAGATGTAAGTCAGGCCGCTTGCAAATACGATTGCCGCTCCCATCACAAGCACGGAGCGGACGAGAAAAATCTCTAAATCAATACTTTCAAGAAAAAGGTTCGTGAGGGCGGAGAGTGAAAAGAAAACCAAGCCACAGGCCCACATGACTCTTGCACCCAAGCGGTTGATCCATTGGGCCATCCACGGGCGTAGCAGGAGCCCCAGTAAAGCGCCCACCCCCATGATCATGCCCACTTGGCTCAAATCGCCGCCTAGGTATTCAATCCAACGCGAGTAATGAGCCATCAGCGTGTTTGCACTGACGAAACAAATCTGACTGACAAAAGCCAACCAAAAGTTGCGGTCGTAAAGGCGGTCAGATGCAGGGCTGGTCAAAAAAGGCTCAAAGCGAAGGCGGCACGAACTGTAACCCATTATCACGGCCTGTCACCGATTGGTAACCCGCCTGAATTCTGGCCGATTCACGATCTCCTTTTCAGAAATTCAATCATTGACGTTGTCGTTCGATTTGTTGACGCCAAACATGGGCTAGTGCACGCTCTTTTGTCCAATCACGTGACGGCACTCGGGATCGTTGATTAGCCGGAAGATTCCAAGTAAGACACCAGGTCAAAGATCTGCTGACGCGTGAGAGTGTTCAGCAAGCCCTCAGGCATCCAGGATACTGGAGAGTTCTTCCGGCTAGTGATTTCTGATTTCCTGATCTCGGTGACCCGAGAGGGATTCGAAGGGTCCGTCGCAATCCGCAGGGTCGGTGACCGAAAGTCACCACCACGAGTGATCTGCCCTGTGATAATCCGACCATCGTCGGTAAGAATCTTAACGCTGCGGTAATCGTCTGCGATTACATCAGAGGGCCTCACGATAGCAGCAAGCAAATCACGACGGCTATAGCGTCGCATGGCAGCTGTCAGGTCCGGACCAATCAAGTGTCCGTCAGCCGCAAACCGATGGCAGTGAATGCATCCTGCCGCTGAGAATACCTGTTTGCCACGTTCTTGGTCCCCCTGCAGTTGCTTGCCGTTGAGTATCTGATCAACAGTCCAGTCTTGAACGAAAGAACGCGGCATCGTGGGGAGTGACGCATTGGGTTGGCTGTTAGGATCAGTTGCCGCCAGGATTGAAACCAAGTGGGGACGTTCTTCCGCAGGAACGTTTTTCATTGTGTCCTCACGAATCTGTTGCAGGAAGTCTGGAAGACCAGCCCCGCCAAGTTCATCTGCTGCCATCGCCAGGTGCTGGAAGTAGCGTCGGCGTAGGTGCGGTGTCCAGCCTTCCGTCACGTTTCGTAAAACGTATAAGAAGTGAAGTCTCTGTTCAGGCAGCGTACTTCGAGAGATCAGTTCGATAGTTTTGCTTACGAAGCGGTCATTACCGAGTGTTGCCAACAGTTCGCTGAGCAGTCGGTTGTTAGCGTAGTTGAATCGGGGCGCGGTGGAGTTTGTTGCGGCGTTGGAACCCATGTTGGCAGCCGGGTACATCATTGCCAATGTATCGATCAGATCAGGGGTGAGTTGGGCTGACGTTTCATTCGATAATGAGATTGCCAGTTGAATTCCGTAGAGGGCATGTTCCTGTATGCTCGCGTTCAGGTGGTTCCGGAAAGTCTGGCTGCCCGCTTGCTGCGCTAGCTCTACTAACCGTCTGATTGCCTGCGTGGGATGTTGGCATTCCTGTGATCGGATCAGACAAGTGATTGCTCTTGCGGCGATCGCTGGGTTTCTCTCGTTCAAGGCCTTCACCTCCCATTGATCAGTTGGCAACCGCTCAATGACTCGGGCTGCAGCGTGACTGATCCAAGGGTCGGTGTTGCCAAGCTGTTTCCATGCCAAGTGAAAGTGTTCGTCATTGATTTCACGGGTCAGTAAAGCCTCCAGCTCCCCACGTAATTGCCGCGATTGTGCTGAAAATTGGTTGCACTTAGCTTGGTGATCAGTGAGCTTCTTTGGTTCCGTATCCAGCAACGGATTGCGTTTGCCAGTGTAGGTCACGCGATAAAGCGTTGACTGCGTCTTCCGGCCACCGGTGATCAGGTACATGCTGCCATCAGTACCAAACTCGAGGTCCGTAACGTTGAGTGGTTGCCCTTTCAGGAAAGTTTCGCTCGCCATGCAGTAACTGCTGCCTCTGGGAAGCATTTTAATTAGCAAGACTCGGCCATATGCCCAGTCCAGAACGAAGAGGCCTTCGCGATACGGCGCAGGGAAGTTACTTCTCGTGCCGAACTTCACTGTGGTTGGTGATCCTTTGCCTACATCGAGGCTGGGGACCGCATTGTCGGGATGGTCCGGATAGTACGCGGGCCATGAGCCGGTGACTCCACGCCAGCCGAAATCGCCACCTGTTGTCAGGTGCAGCATCCGAGTAGGGCGATACCAAGGTGCACCCATGTCGTGTTCAGCGTCAGCGTCATACGTAAAGCAGTCTCCATGCAAGTTGAAGTCGATGCCGTATGGATTCCGTAAACCGGCAGCCAGGATTTCGACACTTAGATTGTCGGGGTTGATGCGGAGTAGATGACCCTCGCGGGTGTCTAAACCTTTCGCGGCTTCTCGGTAAGGTGAGGTGTGGTCGATCGCTTCACTTGGCAGGTCCACGGCGTCGCCGTGAATCGTATAAAGCATCCGATCTGGACCGACCGCAAGGTCGTTACGTCCGTGTCCAACCCCACCGCTCGATGCAAATATCAGCTCCGGATCGCCGAATCCATCTCCATCAGGACGCAAGCGATACAGACCCTTGGAGTTATTCGCGTTGGCAAACAGTTCCTCGCCTCGGAATGTCAGCCCGCGACATTCCTTCAAGTCTCGGTTGATCCATTCCGTTGATGCGATGGAGTCACCTTTTGCTGACAGGGTCAGGCGAAGCAGCCCACTGGATTCCCTTGCGATGATCAAGCGACCTGCAGAATCAACCGTCATACTGACCCACGAACCCATGTCAAATTCCGGATCGCTGGAAAATGGAATTTCCTGAATTTGGAAGTCGTCAGAGATTGAGAATTTTGCTGCATTTGTTGGCTTGCCTTGTCCTTCCGCTAGAGCCAGTTTCCACTGCTCGTAGTTATCCAAGGCATCTATGCTTACCCGCTGTTCGATTGAACGCGAGAGGGTGTTCCTGACCGGGCCAAGATTCACTACTGTCTCAGGAAATGGTTCAGCTTGATTCGAGGCCGAGTTGCTGGTTGCTGTCCAGTTTGTGTTTCCTCTGATGATTCTGCTCGGGTGCGTCTTGTTAGCAAGCACCAGCTCAATGAAAAAGGCTGAGGGGCCGTCTACGGCAACCGCTTGGACAGTCAGTGAGTGACTGCCGGTGGATAATGAATGATGCAACTCAAGCTCTTTCATCCCCTGGTAGGGATCTGCAACACCCACGAGTATTCCATCGACTTTGACCTGCAAGTACGCAAAGCAGGGCGAGAATTTGAGCTTGGCAGTCGTCTGATCATGATCTACTTGAAACTGCGTTTCGAATAGGAGGTTCTTTTGTGCGTTCTGATTCGGACTCACCCAGATCCAGTTGCTCGTTCGGTCCTCAGTTGACGTTTCAGCATTTGCGGAGGGGAGGCTCTGAGCGACGAAACCAGGAAGAGCAAGAATCAACAACATGCATTTTCTGGTGAAGGAAAAGTTGACTCTAAGGTGTTTTTCCGTTTCTTGTGAATGGTCTCGGCTCATGCAAGCTCTCGCAGAACGCGAAGATTGATGACATCCCATTCTTCACCAACTTCGTCGTTCATTCCTTTTTCTGTTTCGAGATATCCTGGTAATTTCCCAAGTACTGAATCTTCAACAACGAATCGAAATGCTTTCAAGCCGATCTCACCCAAACCAATGTGCTCGTGCCGATCCACGCGGCTTCCCAGTGGCTTTTTGCTATCGTTCAGGTGCAAAGCTGCGACCGTTTGATGAGGTAGAAGATCGTCTATCTTTTTGCGCATTTCATCAAATCCGACTTTCGTGTTGATTTCATAACCCGCTGCGTACGCGTGGCATGTATCAAGGCAGACGCCAACGCGGTCCGATTGTCCGATGCCGTCGATCATGAAAGCTAATTGTTCAAGGGTGTGGCCCAAGCATGAGCCTTGGCCAGCAGTGTTCTCAAGAAGCAGTCTGCAGGTGCCTGGAGTGACTCGATCCAATGCTTCTGAAGCCGCGTCAACGATTCGGGCCAGTCCTTCTGATTCTGAACTCTCGGTGAAAGACCCTGGGTGAACGACTAAGCCGTCAAGTGACAGAGCATTTGCGCGTTCAAGTTCAATCACCAACGCATCGATCGATTTGCGAAAGAGCTCGTCCTTGGGCGACGCCATGTTGATCAGGTACGAGGCGTGTGCGATCGGATGACTAACCGGGGACGCAGAGATAGCCTCATTCCAAGCTTCGATTGCGGATGAAGCGAGAGGTTTCGCTCTCCAAACTTGTTTTTCAGATCCGGATGCCCCGAGTGAAGGGCGATTTCCAGTTTGTAGTTCCTGCACCGGTATGGACCCCGCTTTTTCGTCTGCAAATACAGGCCACTGGCGAGGTGGGTTGCTGACGAATATCTGGATGCATTCACAGCCAACGTCTTCGGCGCGGCCAACGGCTTTGGATATTCCGCCTTGGCAGGAAACGTGGGAGCCTAGCAGCATTCTGTATCTCGGGGTTAAGGTGCAATATTTCCTAGCAGTTTAGTCGCTCTTCTTGGCCGATCGCTATCGGGGCGATCAAGCTTTTGGGTTACCGGACGCACATTTTAGCGGAGGGCGTGATTGCAAAAGAGTTTGGGGCGAATACGTCGGGGGGCGGGTAACCCAAATTTGCCGACGATTACTTTGCTGAAAGCATCAAACTTGTTCAAAAGAGGGCAGGATGGAATGGATCTGGGTGAACGCTTTGAACTGAAAAAATGAGTGTTTGCAATGAGGCGGGAACTTGGGAATATGGCTGTGAAGTGGTGTTTTGTTTCGACGCATTCGGGCTGGCGTGGCAGAGCAGGCTAAAGTTTGATGTGTCGTGCTGGATTTTCGATTTATCAGAGCCGATTTGTCATGGTGGCACGCAGGACTGTAGATGGCGAGAATGGTGAATTCGTTATGCTAGGTATCAAGCAGCATGATGAGGCTGGCGTGTCAGGTGGCGCGAGAATAGTCCGATCCAGAATAAGAGGGGTTGGCGATTGCCCTTGGCTTGCTAAAAAACGCGGTAATGTTGTTGCAATACGCTTTGAATCCACGACATGAGTAACATGCACGCCCTGGGGTTTCGCTACCCGAACGCTGGAAAAACGATTTCACTGTTGTCGCGATCTGATTCGAGCTGCACTGCGTCGCGAGCGAGTTAGCCTATGGAAACCAAAATATCCGTCTCGATTATCTGCCTGAACGAAGCAGGTGGCCTTGGTGCTTGCCTGCAGCAAGCAGCACGTGTCGCGGATGAGATTGTGGTTGTGGATTCGGGCAGCACCGACAAGACACTTGAAATTGCAGAAGCCCACGGTGCAAGAATCTTTTCCCAAGATTGGCTGGGCTACGGAAAACAAAAAAACTATGCCCTCAGGCAGTGCAGTAACGAATGGGTGCTAAGTCTTGACGCTGACGAAGTATTGACTGATGAGTTGATCGAAGAAATCAAGGGTCTGGATTTCGAGTCAGAGGTGGCAGGGTATCGCGTCGCACGCAAACTATTCGTGGGTGATCGATTCATTCGCTGGGGCGGATATTATCCAGACTACCAGCTCCGCCTCTTCCGAAATTCGCTGGGTGATTTCAGTGAAGTGGCGGTTCATGAAAGTGTACAGTTGCCTGACCACGCAAAAGTACGTGATCTGAAGAAGCCATTGGATCACTTTTCCTACAATACGTTGGAGCAGATGGATGCCGCGTTCAAGAACTTTGCCAAACTCTCTACAAAGAAACGAAATCGACTTTTGAATCCCGCTCGGGCGGCTTTCAATTTCTTTTACACGTTCTTCTACAAATATCTGCTGAGACTCGGCTTCCTGCACGGTGTGACGGGAGTGCGTTTGGCTTTTATACACGCCAAGTATTCGTTTCTGAAATACTTCTATCGGAGATGAGCTTCAGAGCTTGCCGTCACGGTAACTTCGGTGCTACTGGTTGATTGTTGGTTTGTTGTGTTTTGGACTCGGTGGATAGGTCGGCGAAATCTATTGCTGCTGGAGTTCTGGCCCCCCGGTTGGCTCGTTCAATATTAAGGACAAGTGAATGTAATCTATCCGACTGCGGATGCTGGTCAGTTGTTTGAGTCCATCGCTGCATCGGCTCATGAGTCTAGAGACGATTGTATTTTTTGCAGGAGCCTTTTGCTTTTTCAACGGGATATCTCACCGCATTCTTTTCTAGTTTGGAAGCAATCGCTGCGGAGATGTCAATGTTGCAGACAGAGGCAAATTCAATCGCGAACATCATGATATCAGCAAGTTCGTCAGCGATTTCCTCGGCATGATCCGGTGAACCCGCAACTGCATGAGATTCGGTGTTCTTGACCCAGCGGAACTGGTCAGCAAGTTCACCGACCTCTGACATCAACGCCATCACAAGATTCTTAGGATCGTGATACTGAAGCCAGTCACGCTCTTCAACAAACTGGCTAACCATCTGCTTGATCTGAAGCAGTGTCGTATCGCTGTCGGTGCCCATGTGGCTACTTACCCTTGATTCGATGAAGTGTACTTTTTCGAGGTTTTGCGGACTGCCCTCGGCTCGTGTCTGTTTCCCTCGCCGGCCAGTTCCCTCGCCGGCCAGCGTTACTCGCAGTGCATGCACTGGCGGAGTTGGGCTGACTTAACGAGATCTTAACGACGCGGTTGCTCTTCGGCAGGAGGGAGATCGATTGGCTTGGTTGAGGGTAACAAGGTCTCCACGCTAATTCAGCAGATGCACTGCTATCGGCAAATGCACGGCCATCAGCAATCGAGAAGGCATGGGATTCGGTGGAATGTGACCGAACCTGATGTTATTCGCCAAATCGTGTCCCGATAAGTTTGGAACGCGGTTTGAGGCCGATTCACTCTACTGGTTCAGACGCCGGGCGGGTTTTTTAGCGTGATTCTAGGGCAAAAACGCAATCCGGTGAGCAGTCCGGTTCAGTTCGCCCACGGCTGTGCTGGATTCGGGGTTGATGGAAAAATATACTGAAAGTGAGTCAAATTTGCGGAATACCGGCAGGATTGGCTTTCTCGACGGTAAAAAACCGGTTTTGCGGGACGGGGCAGAGCAAGTAGACTACTTCCGCCTCAGTTTTGTGCCAACCTCTTAAAGATGACGGAACTCTCTTCCCTAGAATGTGTTTTATCCACATGAACAAAATAAAAGCACTTGCGGTATTGGCTCTTTCTCTTTCCATGACGTTGCCCTCGGCTGCACAGCGTCCAGGCTCCGGTGGCGATTCAGGTGGACGGGGAGGTTTTGGTGGCCGGGGCGGAGATTCAGGATCTCGGGGCGGTTTCAGCAGTCGTGGCGGCGATGGCGGGGGGCGGAGTTCCTTTGGCAGCCGCGGAGGGTTTGACCCTAGTTCATTCCTAAGTCGGCTCGATGCAAATGGAAATGGCGTGCTTGATCCCAGCGAGCAGCAGGGACCTGCGCAGTTCCTGATTGGGCGTATGGCTCAGTCGGATCCAAGCATCAAGGCCGGCCAGCCCATTCCGTTGAAAAAGATCACCGATGGCTTCCAGAAAATGCGTGAGCAGCGTGATCCGGGTGGCAGCAGCACTCCGCAGGCAGGTTCTTCCTCGTCGGCTGATGATGCATTGACTCCCGATCTGCTTGTTCCTGGTTTCGGTAACGAATCTGAGCCCTCGCTGTTAATGGGCTTTGGTGCCACAGCTGAGATGCTTGCTGTTGAAGTAACGCCAGCTGATCAACGCGAGTCCGAGGAGCGAATGCGTCGTTACGACCGAAATCGTGATGGATTCCTGACGAAGGACGAGTTGTCCAGCCGATTTGCGGGAAATCCAATGGATTTCGACCGTAACCGAGACGGCAAACTCTCAGTGAGCGAATTGGCTGTTCGCTATGCCCGTCGCCGAGAAGGTGAAGAAGAAGCAAAACGTGCCAAGAGTACCGCGGCGAGGAGTCGAGGTCGCGAGAAAAAAGTTGAAGCACCGGATGTATTTGACGGTCGAAAGTCTTATCGCGCGACTTCGGGAAGAACGCTTCCTGAGGGGCTGCCTGGCGAGTTCACTGACAAGGACGGGAACAGTGACGGACAGGTCACCATGGCGGAGTTCGCGAAGGAATGGAACGACGAAGTTGTTGCTGAGTTCCTTGATTCAGACTTCAATGGTGATGGTGTAATCACCGCTGAGGAAGCCTTAAGGAAGGTGGAAAAAGGTAGCGTCTCCCAACTGGCAGAAGCTTACTCGGGGAAGCCCCGTTCGGCTGCATCGTCCTCGTCCACCTCGCCTGCTCCTGCTACCAGTACTGGCGGAACAGCCGACGACAAGTACGTCAAGCTCGGCCAGCGAATCATTGATCGCTATGATAAGAATAAGGACGGGCAATTGACCGCCTCGGAGTGGGGGAAAATGCTGATGAGTCCTGCCGCTGCTGACGGTGACCGAAATGGAAAAATTACGGTACAGGAATATGCGATTTGGATGCAGTCGCGTCAGAAGCGATAGTCAGTCCAAAATTCGTGAGTACCTAGCATCGCTGTTGTGATCGGTGCTGTTGATTTCCGAGGAGCTGAACTGTCAGCGGAAGGCTGTTTTGCCGCTGAGTTCTAGCGAGGCAGTGCTAACGTCTCAGCTTGGGCCAATCATCTGACTTTTGACCGCTGAACAGTTCGCACTTTTCAGTGCAGCACCGTTTTCATGCCAACGCAGACTCTTAATACTGCATACAGCGCAGGTTTGAATACAGCGCAGGTTTCACTGCCGCACGGTGTTCACTAAGGCGTTGGCGGCACCTGTCTCTTGGCGTTGCCGTTTTCTAACTCGTACTGTTGCAAACGCTGACTAGAATCCCGTTCATTTGGTTTGGTAAAACGGCAGCAGATCATGTTAATGAAGGTGCAGGATAACTGGTAATCGGGGGATCGATCGTTACGGTCGACCTATCGTTGATAGATCGGCAGATAATGATAGCGAACACTTAAACTCAGGATTGCCAACGCCGTGGAGTAAACAGCTCCAACATTCCGTTCCTCTCCACCACGAGCCAGCCAAGCACCGTCGCTGCGTTGAGAATCAACCAGCAGATCGGCTACCATTTCGTCCGCTTTTTTTGCGTACTTTCCACCCGCCTGATGCATTCCCTGTGCGAAGTAGTAAACGCCGTAGAAAAAGAATCTCTCATTTGCTTTGGGCGGATGCTGCATCAGCCACTCTGAAGCGCCCTCTACCATGGGCGAATCGTATTGACCACAAACTTGCATGGCAAGCAAACCTGCTGCTGACATCGTGAAGGATGGGTGGTGTGTTCCTGGCGTGTAGCTGAAGCCTGTGACTTTGGTGCGTGGTGTTCCGTCGCGATTCAGGGGCGAGGCGTACGAATAGCGTAAGTACTTGAGCGCTTCGTCGATCGCTTCTCCGGGCACATTCAGCCCATCATTCTTTGCTGAACGAAGTGCCATGAGTTGCCAAACCGATACAGATAGATCTGAGTCACGGCTGGTGGGTGTGTATCGCCATCCGCCTTTTAGCTTTTCGGATTTGGAGACTTTCTGAGCACTCAGAATCAGCTCGATTGCATTGACCAGCATTTCGTGGATTTGCTTGTTTTGCTCCACCGTTGCACCCATCCCCAGCATTTCTGTCAGCATCAGGGTGGTGATTCCATGGCCGTACATTCGGGATCCGTCACGGGCCCCGAGATATCCCTGTGCATCCTGATTTTTTCTTTGTAAGACAAAATCAAGTGCCTTTGCCATTGAACGTCCTGCCGTCGAAAAGGCTTGTGGTTCAACACCGATCGAAGCCATGGACATGATCGCCAACGCGGTCATGGCTACCTCGTGGCCACGATCGGCAATCGAGCCATTATCACGTTGTGCATTGACGAGGAATTCGACTCCTCTTTTGACGGCACGGTCGATCTCGTCTGGTGCATAGAGGCTGGCGGGATTGCTCTTCCCGTTACCTTGGTCCTGACCAAAGCAGCTCTTCCCTGCCGAGACGGCAGCAAGTCCCAGTAGCCAGTGCCTGCGGGGAAGGAGGTCGGTTCGCTTAGTTAACTGGTTCATCATTTCACTTGGACTTTTCCGCGGCACGGGTTGCGATCGCACGGAAGTAGGCTTCGATTTCACGACGATATTGTGACGCCACACTCTCGGCTCGACTTTCAGATGCATCTTCGGTGCGGCGTTCCCTCAATTGGCCCCATTCAGCACCCGACCTATCAGTCTGGGTGATGTCCAACTTCCCGCCGGCAGGCATTTGAATGCCGTTGCCCGCTTCGGTTGATGGAGTAGAGCCTTCCGATGGACTTGGCTGCCCTGGGTTCATTTGGGCTTGCCGCTCGCGAGCGGACTGCTGGGCTTGAGACTGCATGGCGTTGGCCAAAGTGGGTGACGCTTCGCCAGCAGTTTGTTGTTGCCCCGGTGCTTGACCCTCTTGTTGACCTGCCTGTTGCTCACTTGTTGGCTGCTGTCCTTGTTGTGATTCACCAGTTGGCTGCTGCCCCGATTGATTACCTGCTTGCTGTTGATTACCTGCTTGCTGTTGAGCTTCACGTGCTTGCTGGGCCATGGCGCGATCGAGTTCATCAAGTGTGCGGGCCATCTGTTGGCCCTGCTGTTGTTCTGTATTCGGTTGCCCCTGTTGTGGTTCGCCGTTGGCTTGGCCCTGTTGTGGTTCGCCGTTGGTTTGGCCCTGTTGTGGTTCGCCGTTTGGCTGGCCCTGTTGTGGTTCGCCGTTCGGTTGCCCTTGTTGTGGTTCACCATTTGGCTGGCCCTGTTGCGACGTTTGGCTCGGGTCACCTCTTTCCTCCGCACTCTGTGATTCACCTGATTCGGTGCCCTGCTGACTGGTTTGCTGACCATCCTGATCTGAGTTGGACGGATTGGATTCTGCAAGCAGGTCGGCCAGTTGTTCAGCAGCCTCGCCGATTTGTTCGGACGCTTTGGCAACATCACGATTGGCCTGCGGGGTTTTTTCCATTGATTCAGCAGCCTCTTGCAGACTGTCAGACGCATTCTCTGAAGCCTTGGAAGCTGACTGTTCAATGGCATCTGCAGCATTAGCAAGCTGTTCAGCTAACTCGTCTTTCCCCAGCCTTTCTTCGTGGCGTGACGCCCGACGAAGTTGCTCGGTGGCATTATCGACTTGTTCCTGAATTTTGTCCTGTTGGCGTGCTAATCGTTCGGCGGTTTCCTGCGGGACTCTCAGCTGTTCTTCGTTGGCCATCCCTTCGCTGAGTTTCTGCAAAGCTTCTTCAATTTCCCCCAGTTCATTCTTGGTCTGTTCTGCTAGACGTGATGCCAGCTCGGCAGCGGGGTTTGGCTCGTTCAAAGGGGGTAGACTTTGGTTCCTTGCGTCTTGTTCCCGCTTGCCAGCAGTCCGCTCACGCTCTTCTGCAAATACTTTTGTGTCGCGAGCTGCCTGTTCAGCAGCAGCTGCGTTTTCAATTTTTTGTTGGAGCTCCTCGATGTCGTCGGTCAATCGATCGGTTTCCCCTTTTTCACGACTTCGTTGCTGCTCCAGTTGACGTTTGCGATTTTCTGCATTTCGTTTCTCGTTACGTGCGTCATTCGCACGGCGTTCTGCTTCGCGTTTGGCTTCGGACCACTGCTGACGCTCTGCAGTTGCGTTACGTACTTGCTGTGATCTTGCGTCGCGGGCGGCAGCTTCAAGTTGCTGTTGCGAGCGTTTTCGACTCGCTTCATCTTTGTGGACTTCCTGTTGCACGGCATTTTCAGTCGGTGTTCGCGATTCTTCGATGGCTTCCTGGGCATTCTTGATTGCGTCGGTCATCGCATCGGCCGTTTCCTGCATTTCGCTTAGCAGTGAAGTCTCGCCATCAAGTTTGGCTGCCTCTTCAACAGCATCACGCAACGCTTCTCGTGCTGTTTGCAAATTTTCTCGCGCTTTTGGCACATTCCCCTGTTCCTTTGACAGTGCTGAAGCAGCCTTTTCCACAAGTGCCCGTTCCAAGGAATCGGTACGGGCTGCCAAGGTTTCAAGCTGTTCCGCTGTACGCTGCTTTTGTTCACTGATGGTTGGGTCAGCCTTCTCAAGATCTCGATTTAGTTTTTGTTCCTGTGATGCTGCATTCTCCAATTCGCGTTGGGCTGACTCGGCTGCTTGTTGGGCGATTTCCGAAAGTTCTTGTCGCATTGGTTCGTTGGTCTGTAGCTCCCGCTCAAGCTGCTCCATCAATTCCTCGGGCGTACTTTGGGCGGACTCAGCCATTTGTTCCGCTTCATCAAAGCGTTGGTCGAGTTCATTCTGCATTTCCAGAGCGGCTTCGGCCTGACGCAGATCGTCGCGTGACTGCTTCAGGTCCTCGCCATTTTCCGCTGATTCAAAATGAGCTGCGGTTTGTTCAAGGGCCTCAGCCAGTTGCTCCAATGCTTCAGCGGTTTGCTCAAGGGCTTGCTGTCGCTGTTGCGTATCTGTTGCTTTCTGAGCCTTCTGCATGGACTCTTCAGCCCTTTGTGCCGTATCTTGAATCTGCGCGGCTGCTGCATCAGCGTCTCGTGCGAGTTCGCGTTCAGCTTGGTCAGTGATGGAAGCCGTGTTGGCAAAATCAGCGAGTGCTTCCATGGTTTCTTTGGTAGCCTCTGCTGCATCTTGTTGCTGTTGTGCCAAGTCCTCTGTCGTTTCAGCGGAGGAGTCCTGTCTTGTTTCGATGCGTTCTTCAGCCTGTTTCACTTTCTCTGCAGCTTCTCGAGCTTGCTCTGGCAATGTGAGCACATATTGACGGATTGTTTCACGAGCCTCCTCTATTCCATCGCTGAGCCCAAGGATCGATGACTCAAATTCACGTTCCATGTCGGAAAGGTCAGTGTCCGCAGAAATCATTTCCTCATCCCGCCAACGCCTTGATGAAACGCGTCCCCGGGCTGCATTGAATTCTTTTCCGTATCTCAGCCTGTCCAGTTTCCGCAGTTCTGCATCAGGTTCGAGTCTGGCATTGATCATCGTATGGACGGGCCATTCCATCCCAACACCTACTCGATCAAGCCGGTGTGGGTGATCTATCTTGGATTTTGCGTTTGATTGAAGTTGTCTTTCGGCCAACATCAATTCCTGTAACTCGGTCAGGTACTGCTTGGCGGTGTGATATGCTTCAAGCGTTTGGAATGCGTAGCCAAGCTTCTGGTAAATCGGAGTTGGGTTTTCTTCGCGGTAGGGGGTAAATCCATTTCCAGTAACATTGTCGATTGCCCGATGCATCAAATTCAGGTCAGCTGCATACTGCGGATCAAGGTTCATCCGACTGCGGTGAAGGGCTTCGTCCTGTGAGAGTCGGTTCAGGATCGAGTCGCGAGCCAGATCAAATTGCATCTTCGCGAGCGCCAATGACCGTGCGACCTGCGCTGCTTTCTCAGAAGTGTCACCCGATGCTTCCTGTTTCTTCAAACGATTAGTGGCTTCGCCTGACTGAAGTAACTGACGCACATTGTCGCCAGAACTGCTGACTTGGATCTGCAACTCTCGAAGCATGTCTGACAGATTTGCGGTGATTCTGGCATCAAAGATGCCGGAACGATGTTGACTTTGCAATTCTCTTTCAAAACGAGCGAGGAGGGCTTGGGCAGACGCTTCGCTTGAAGGTTCGTCGATCGATGCTTGTAACCGCGATGCCCATGAATCGATCCAGTTGGTCCAGTTGTCTAAATGAGTTTGGGTCGAGTCGGGTAAAGCTGTAATGTTTTGTTGGATCAGCTGTTCAATCGCTTCCAATCGACCCATGGCGACCTTGACGTGACGCGGCAATCGTTCTGCTGAAACTGGGGCATCTTGGTTTGTCAGAGGAGTGATACTGTCTTGCACTGCCATGACATCGTCGATGAGCCCGATCGACAGTGTTTTTCCGAAAATTGCCTGGCTGTATCGAGTGATGCGTGATGCATCCTGAACCATCCTCTTGGCGCGGTTCGTCAGATCCTGTGTTGCTCGCTCACGATCAGCTTTCCAACCATCGATTTTTTGCTGACGCACCCACGTTGATTCTGAAATCCAGGTTTTGAGCTCCCTGTCAACTTTGGAAATGCTGCGTCCCACAAGTTCCCATTCACTGGATTGAATGGATTTTCCTGAGGATTGAATCTGCTGTTTCAACAGCTGAAGCAATGCTTCACGTTGTGCGTTGAGTTGCGTGGCTCTTTCAATTATTGCGCTGAAGGTACCTTGTTTGTTTTCGCTGGCGGTTTGCATCAAGTCTGAAACTTCATTCCCCCACTTGGCGATTGTCTCCGTGAGTACGCGCATCGATTGAAGATGGTCATGTCGGTTTCGATCAAATCCAGGTTCCGCGATCAGCACTTCCAGAAAGCGTGATGCGCCCGCTTGTCCTTTTCGGTCGATCGCTACCACACGGGTCTGAATGATGTCTCCCCCGGAGAGTTTCAGGGCCTCCTGAGACGCCTGTTTTTGACCTTGCAGCCCCAGCCCGTTGTTACCGGGGCTAAGAAGATCCCAATTCCATTTGACATTCAGTTCACGACTCGGAGCTTCAATCGCTAAAGGTACGCGAACCAGTGTGCCACCGTTGATTCTATATTCCTGAACGACATCATCGAGCGGCAGGTCATCTGTAGCTGTCACGCGCATTGGAAGCACGTCGATAGGCGAGACTAGCATGGTGTTGGAAAGTGCTGCATCCCACTGGACTGCAGGTGATACATCTGGCACTGGGGTGACGGAATACTGAGGGCTGAATGGATTGTTTAAACCTGATCGTCGACTTGTCGCGTCAATTTGGTAATTAGCAGCCGTACTGATCGGGAACGTTGCGATGAACTCGTGGTCGTTACCTTCGACTGGCTTCAATTCCCATGGGGTGACGCCCCGATCACCAAAGCTGATCTCGGCCTTTTCGACGGGTTCATCAAAACGCACTGTAAGCGACACCTTCGAACCTGTCATCGCCTTCAGGTCACCATGTTCGGCAGTTTCAATGCGGTCTGGCAATTTGGCGTAAGAGGGAAACTGATAACGTTTTTCAAACGAGTTGACACTCGGACGTGGGAGAGGTGTCAACTCATGCCAAAGGGTGATGCCGTCGCCTGCGATGACTCGATACCTCAATGGCGTGGTTCCGATCGAGAGGTTTGCCGCATAGGTGTCTCGGTGATCTAGTGTTCCAGTTTGGGTAGTTTGAGGTGCACTGATTCGCGGCGTCATTACCGTTTCGCCTTCAAGGCCGTCCGTCGTGATCCATTGCAGCCAAACTTCATCGGCAGGCTCACCACTGACTTGAACGACCACGGCAACGGCATCACCTTCAGCAACGAATCCCGTTGGAGGTGATGGTTTCACAATTTCAATTCCCGTTGATGATGCACGTTCGATTGCCATCATTGGAAGCATGGCGCGGGCGATTCGTCGCGCGAATTGTAACTGTGGAATCGCGAAAAGTGTGAGAAAAGCAACAAAGACCAAGGCCGAGGTAAGCAACCAGCGTTTGATGAGTTTGACGGGGAGCACTTTGCCAAAATCAAGTCCAGCTGAACGGCGTCCTACGTTTTGCTGCAGCTCATTGCGGAAGCCAATTGAACCATTTGCTTCGTTGGGGTCGGCTAGCTCAACAGCTGACAGCAGGTCCTCGCGTAAAAGAGGGTCTGCAGATTCAAGCTTGCGGGCAATGATTCGGGGATCGTGCTTGCCAATATGGCGCATGCCCAGAAACCAGAACGCAAACAACGCGGTAGCGTAACTTGTCAGACTCAGTGTCCAGCGGACGCCATCTGAAAGCAGGAACAAATAATCACAGACGGTAACGAACGCCATGGCTAAAAGCAGAAAAGCGAGGCCCCCCGTCACACTGCGTAGCACCAAAAGCATGCGTCGGCGTTGAGCAAAGTGACCCAACGCATTGGTGGTCTGGGGGTCGAGCTTCAGCCCACGCGAAAAATTAGTATCTAAAGACATTGCTTACACCAATCCTGCCCGTTTGCGCAACCACCACTCTGCTGCAAGCATCGCGACGATTGCCCAGAACCAATAAAAAGACTGCCAAATCAGAATGTCACTTTCAATGATGGATCCACTGGATAGTGGTTTCAACGTTTCCAGTATGTCATCTCCGGACGATTCGTGGAAATACGTTCCACCGCCTGATTCAGCTATTTGTTGCAACGTTCCGGCACTCAGGCTGACACGATCTAATTCGATCATGTCAGGTGTCCCAACCCAAATAGGGGCACTTGCCTGCAATGCATTGGAGTCAAATCCGCTAGCACGAACGCGGATGTTATATTTTCCAGGATCCAGGGGAGGAGTTAGTCCGCGGTAGGTTCCGCGGGCCGGGTCATCAATCGACAACGGTACGGTGGCGACGATCTGATCGTCTTCCATGAGTAACGCATCAACAGTAGCATCGCCTACCGGTTTTCCTTGCGGGTCTTGGATTCGGACTCGAATAGTCGCGGTTTCTCCCGCATCGTATTCGACTTGATCTGTTCCCAACGCGAGGTATTCATCTGCTGCTGAGTAGGGTGGCTGCATAACCGCGCTGAGCAGTTGATTCCAGAATCGGGCATGGAATCTGTCGGCGACTTTGTACCGCCAACGCCAGGTTTGGTCGTTTGCGAGGTAAAACACGCGTCCTGCGCCAAACATTCGGGTGACCAACCAAGGTGACGTTTCGCCATCTGTGGAAAACGAATTGGCCCAAACTTCGGCACCTTCCTGAGGTTCCAGTCGAATCGCAGCTGAAGGCGTTGGCAGGTTCTCCCAGAATTCAATCAGCGTGTTTTTGTCGGTCCACAAATTTAGAGCTGGGCGTTCAATGCCTATTCTGGTGGGCCGAAGGTACTCGACTCCCATTCGGTTTTCATCGAGATAATTGACGGGTACCAGTTCAGGTAATTCTGTTTTGGCAATTTCACGTAAGCGTTGGTAATGGCCGTCAATCAGAATCAGTCCACCGCCGCGGGTGACAAAGTCGCGTAATAGGTTGGCATCGGTTTCGCGGAACTGATCGGGTGGTACTTCACCCATGATGATGGCATCGTATTTGGCCATTGCTTCGCGTGTATTTGGAAACTCATTGCGTTCCTCGCCTCTCTTGACTCGCGGTTGGTCTGTTCCTTCCCCGTACAGGACAGTGTCGACAATCCAAGCAGGATCGCGCTCAAACAGGTTTCGCAGATAGCGTGTTTCCCATCGACTTGATCCATCAAGGATTAGCAAACGACGGTCACGCGTGGATGCTGCAACGCGGAACGGCAAGGCATTGTTCTTGGCGTTTGTGTCGCCCTCGGGGGGATCAATTGCTGCTCGCAGGTCCATGACGACAGAGTTGCGTCGCACACCCCGCGGGTTTTCCCCACTGATTTCAGCAAGTACTTCAGCAACATCAAGGTCAAAGGTGATTTTCTGCAGAGGTCCATCAGCGGCAGTCACTGTTTTTTGCCACACAACTTTTCCGTTGGACTCGATTCTCAAAACACGTTCAGCCGTATCCTGTTTACTAGGCGGGCCTAAACTTCGGAGAATGATTTCTCCGGCCAAACGCCCGTCTGATGCGACGTTTTCGGGGCGGATCACGTTGACGATGCCCAGGTCACTCGGCTCATCTTCTGACCCTAATCCGAAGCCATGAACAGCAACCCCTGTCGATTCCAGGCGTTCGGCCAGTTCAAGTGGGGCGTTGCCTGCGTTGTCGCGACCATCCGAGAGCACGACCAAGGCAGCACGGCTCATCGTTGCATTCGGATCGCGTTCGACTTCATCACCTGCCAGTGACGCAATCGTTGCAAGTGTGGTCGCCATTCCGGTGGACAAATCCGTTCGTTGTCCGTCCGGTTCCAGTTGAAAACCAGCGGGCAGAGGTTCGTCGTCACTGCTTGACCAAACAAGCGAGGGATCACCTGATGAGAATGCGATTACATCCACTTCATGTGTTTCTTGCAATGATTCCAACCATCCGGGACTGGAGTCGTCTCCTGTCAGCATGCGTAGAGCACGGCTGAGTCTGGATGAGCTTGTTTCAGATTCAAAGGTGTCGGTCATCGACATGCTTTCTGATGCATCGACAGCGAAAACGACACGTCCAAGTGTGCCAACGACCTGACGGCGGTGCCAAACGGGACCAGCTAGAATCAGGATGGCAAAAGCCACTGCTGCAGCTCGCAATACCGGCAGTAGGTATCTATAAGGCAACGCCACTTTGCGACTCTCGCGTAAGTACAGCCAGAATACAACGCCGGCTGCGGTGGCAGAAAGACAGAGAACGACTGCGGGATGCATGTCTCCTGCAAAGCGGATTGAAGAAATCATGCTGCACCTACTTTCGAAACTCGTTGCTGCAGCAGCAATTCGCCAATCATCAGAAATAGCAACCCGATCAGCAGCCAACGCCACATTTCCCGGCCAAATCGGCGGG
>NZGD01000222.1 GCA_002690925.1 Rhodopirellula sp. | reverse complement strand
ACGATTCTCGCCGCGGTCCCGTTTCTCGTTTGGGCGCAGCTTGCTTGCGCGACTTCTCGGTTTGCTTACGTTCCGCGACTTGGGCAGCGAGTGGCTTTAATTTACGCTGTGCAAAATATTGGCGATAGGCCGCGAAGAGCTGCTGCTTCTTGTCGGGTTGTGTCTGGGAAAGATCCCGTGTCTCGCTCAGATCGTCGGCGAGGTTGTACAGTGAGGCTTGATCAAGACCGCTCACGTCAGATCCGGCACTGCGCCATCCGTTATTGAAAGTCAGCTTCCAGTCACGGTCGCGAAAACTTCGCTCGGTGACCGCCATCGCAGGGCGTTGATGTGGTGCGTCTGGCTCATGCAATACGGAAAGAAAACTGTGACTGTCGATACGGGTTTCTGCGTCAAGGTCTTGCACGTCCAGCAGCTCGGCGAAAGTGGCGAGCATGTCGGTGTGATTGATCAAAGCACCCGTTTTCGTTCCCGCTGGGATGTGGCCCGGCCAGCGAGCGATGAAGGGGACACGATGACCGCCTTCTTGAGGGCGGGCCTTTCCTCCGGCGAGTGGGCCGTTTGCCCGGTGGTCGTACTTCTTGATGTCTGCCTGAGGCCACAGAGCGCCGTTGTCGCTTGAGAAAAACACGAGTGTGTCGTTTTCCATTCCACTTTCCTTGAGCGCCCGCAGCACACGGCCGACTTCATGATCGAGCTGTGCGACGTAGTTTCCGTACGGACCGGCCCCACTCTTACCAGCGAACTGCTCTTCGGGCAGCCACGGAGTGTGAGGTTCCAACATCGCGTAGTACAGAAACAACGGCTCCGGACCGTCTTTGGCAGAGTAATTCCGAATGACGCCGATCACTTCGTCGCAAAGCTTTGAGTTGACTTTTTCGTGGATAAACCCGGGAGCCAGATCGCTTGCTGCATACGATACTCTTTTGTCCCGATGTGCGGCTTTGGTGCCCTTGGTTGATTCGGTCGGCAAGACCTCCGGACCACGGTTGCGAATGTAATAGTAAGGCCCGGAACTTATTGCCGAGTTCATGCCGAGAAACGTATCGAATCCGTGATCGAGCGGCCCCCCGACGATCGGCTTCGACAGGTCGATGACCGGTCTGCGGCCGTCCGTGGCAACGAGTTCAAAACCGAGATGCCATTTGCCGATCATACGTGTGGAATAACCCTGCGCCTTCAGCATTTCCGCGACGGTGAACTCCTTCGGTTCCAACACGGGACCGAGTCTATTGATGCCGTTAACAACACCACGCCGCGCCGGATTGATTCCCGTAAGCAGCCCGTAACGCGAAGCGGTACAGGTCGCACTTGGCGAATGCGCATCCGTGAACCGCAATCCCTCTTTCGCCAGTCGGTCGATGTTCGGTGTGGGAATCTTCGACTCGGGATTGTTGACAGTGCAGTCGCCGTAGCCCATGTCATCTGCGTAGATGACGATGATGTTGGGCTTCTCTTTCGATAACAGGTTCGCCGCAGGCACTCCGCATAGAATCGCGATTAATAGGTATCTAAATGATCTCATTGCATCACCCGAAGTGGGCTCCCGTATGGTCAATGTATGCAACGGACTTCCGTCCCGCATTCGGTGTTGTCAGTGTTGATCCACCAGCTTGATAGTCTGCAGGACCGCATGACCATTGGGTGAAGTCAGGTCCAATTTGTCCTTGCTCACAAGAGCAATCATCGTGACCTCAAACGTCGCGATCTCCCGGGGTCGGGGGCGCGGTCTCGGTTGGAGAACCGAGACCGCAGCCGGCGGCAGGGTGGTCGGCTAACGTGCGGGGAATGACGGCGTAAAGGACAAACGTCCCCAAGGTATCATGAACGAGCGCGGGCATTTACTGGATTGTCGCTTGTTTCCAAGAAAACTGAAAAAGCTGGTCATGCTTTATAGGTTTCGAACTTTTCACCCTTCACCGCCCATGGTTTTCCGACTGCATTTTCAGGCGGTTCAGGACAGTGCCATCACGACATGAGGTATTTCCGAACATACCAACAAGCCGATACCCGACCAACTTCTTTGTGCGCACCAAATGTCGGCTTGTCGGGTCGGCAGTTGTAACAAACACCGATTCTCTCGCCGGTGGCCAAGGCGCAACAACGATGTGTGACAGAAATCGCGTTTTTTCTCTAAGATAACACCAGATTGCCAATGAGCTTTGAGAGCAGTTCCGGTTTTGATTAAACGGCTTTGTGAATGATCGCATTCCCGCCCTAAAATATCGTTGCGCCCTCAGGTTAAAAATCTACCGCCCGCAACTGCTGTCGTTGAGTTTTCCATCAAGTAAGTTCATGATCGCCGTTCTGCTGCAGTCTGTTTCGCTAAGGCAAAGCAGACTCAATCCAAGTCAGTAGAGCGGCTGCAAAATCGAGGCGTGACAACAGGGCCACCTAACCGGGCCAAGCCTGCAGCAAATGACGATGGAGAAGTGGTCTCCGAAAATGCACTACAAAAAATAGCACCAAATTCACCACAGACTAAGGGAAGAAATCCTGAGACAAAAAAAGGCCGATGTTCGAAAACCCAACAAGAACTCGGTTTGTCTTGCATCGGCTTGTTGTGACTTAGTCACTAAGCTCCCCGCGACGGACCTTCTCCAAACCGGTTCTCTGGTTTGCTGGCTTATCTCACACGGCTCTCTAAAGACTCTCACTTTTGTTCCGCAACTAGTCTGCATCACTCAACTAAACACCTGCGGTCCGCGTCAGTTTTGTGGAAAGATAGGCTATCACGCTCAACGCAAATGAGAGACCAGCAGCCCCTATATCAACCCTTGAATTGTACCAGTGGGTTGTGTCTAGAAATGGGACAATTCTTGAACGAAACGTAGCGAGTACCATGAGATCAACTGCCAACAACCAGATCCGTGCTTGCAGCCAACGCTCGGTATTGAGCAGACCAATTGCCAACGGGACACCGAGTACGACAAGATGATGGCCGAAAATCACCGGATAGTGATTGTGCAGGAAAGTTAAATTCCAAACAGTAAAACTCACGATCCACACTCTATTGAAACCCGGAAACAACACGTCACTCACATGACGATTTGCAATTGTGCGAGGTCCCGACTTCGGTAGATTTAAGATAAGAACAAACCCAGCGAACCCGTTGACGAGCCCCGCTGGATTACCGGATTGTAAGTCCACTAGGATGGCTTCGAAAATATTTAGGCCGAATAAGTACAGGAGGGTCTTCCCGCTCCAATGATCTCTCCAATTCTGAGACCCACGAAACCATACCAAAACGCAAGCCGTCCCGATGATCGTGTAAAGCTTTCCCCATTCAAAAAAACCCCATGAATGACTCGCCAACCAAGTGGGTGTGAGCCCAATTGGCACGAAAAGAAACAAGCCCCACAATACTCGATTCGATGCACGGCGAGCAGCAAAATCGAATCCAAACAGAATGGTGGCAATCAATGCCGAGAGCGTCAGAAAACTCAGAATTCCCGAGTTAAGACTCATGTGACGACAATCTCCCCCCGAGCCTGAGCAGAGGAGGGAAAGCATACCTCTGATAATCGCCCAAGTTCCAAAAGTTTCTCAGCAGCTTCTTTCCTGTTAGGCAGAACCGGTGTCGCTTGGTGCCAACGTGCAATGGAAGCCTCGTCGAACCATCGAGTTTTATAAACACCTGCGCGACCGTGTGCACCCGAATCTCGAAAAGCCAACAGCGATTTCTCATCAACCCATGCCGTCACCGTCCATACTGCGAGGCCGGTCGTGCGGTAGATTCGAAAATCAAGACATCCTGGGGTCCGGCGAACCTGCCTACAAATCATCGCTATCACGAAAGCAAACTTCGGAATCGTCCACCAACGTCGAATCCGTACTCGGTTGACCGTTATTACTGCCATGAGAACACTCTATAGTCAGAAGGACTTAGTCACTGTCAGAGCTTCGAATACCCGAAGCCTTGGGGCATTCGCCTGCCCTTCTCGCCTGGTCCCTAAGTTTAACTGAAGTACGACTGATTTCTTCGCCTTCACACGTTAAGAAAATTTCCAGAAGTGATGAATACCATTTTTGGGCACCTCTTTGCTTACCTGAATTAACAAGACGATGCGGGTGAATGACTCAATCAAAAATGTCTCCACGTGCACAGAAACGTATCGCGAATGAAGGCGATCCTACGAGCCATCGCTCTGGTTCCTGTTTGATTGAATAGAAGGAATCCACACACGTACTTCGCTTCGATATCGATAATATTGTGATCCGAATCTTCAACGCAAATCCTTTTCTTCCGCTGGCCTGACGAAAAAATGCAAAACAACAATCCAAGACACTAAATACGCTATGACAGGAATACTTATAAGAACCCACCCAACCGCAGTTCCTTTCAGGATTCCCGTGAATGCCATCGGATTCCGAACGTAGCGGTAAGGACCAGCGACCACCCACCGCTAGGCACTCGCGGTGGGTCAAGGTGTCCCATGGCGTAACGTTTCCATCGAGAACTCGCTCCAAAGGCCAACCAACGACGCGATGCCAAACAAGCTGCCCGACGCGAGGATCTGCCATGAGTGTATTACTGTTCCCAGTCTCAGTACGCTTCGGCTTCGAGGACAGCTAGTAGAATCACACAAGAAAATCGACGAGAAGATTCCAATCTGACCGAACGTGGACCAATACATCTGCTTACCATCCAACGAAGTCAATCGGAAGGCTTGAGGTTCATCACCTAGCTTGCCAAGGATAACGGACCTTCGCCGCCACACCAATCAATCAACTCAAACGCCACATAACGTGAAGTTTTGAAGACGAGCGCCGTCAAGGCTGCGAGGTACGATCCCTGCTAACAGCCAATCAATCGCAGAGCCGTAATAAGTATTACTCAGCCCAATTCTCACGAAGCGTCTCAGCCTGCTCCAGCACCAGCTTCACACACTCATCCTGCAAGTCCGGCGGATAGTCAAGCTTCTTCGGAATAGGTTTGACAAAGACGCGTATCCGGGCTCTGGTGTTCTCCCTTTTTGCCGATTTCGCTAACACTGATTCTGACTTGTTATGAGAGTTGAGGCTCGAGAAGATCTCTTTGTCGCAGCGACATTTTATGAAGACCAGCAAAATGGACTCGGAGATCATTTTATCGACAGCATTTTTCTGGATTTGGAAACACTTCAAGCTAATGCGGGGATTCACGAGGTGGTCCACGGATTGCGACGTTGGTGGCGAGTAAGTTTCCGTTCGCGATTTGTTTCCATTCGCGATTTATTGTCGAGCGACTGAGTATGCTAATGACGTTGTTGCAATTCTCGATTGCCGAGCCGATCCAGCGGTAATGAAGCAACGCTTAGGTTTATCTCAGTATTAAATGGTTGCGTCTCTCCGATTTGATCTGGAGTCAACCTCTGAAACTCTCGCCTGACTATCAAAGAGCGTTGAGGTCGGAAGATTTTATTGAGCATAGGCGATCGGGTTTTATGGTTTGCTCTTCGTGATATCACGATTTTCTATTTGGTCCCAAACGATGATCGTCCCGTCACGACCTCCGCTGATCACTCGACGTCCATCGCTGCTGATCGCAAGACAGAGAACATTGTCGGAGTGACCTTAGAGTACCGTGAGTGACTTCAGGGTATTGGCGTCTCGGATTGTTACGGCATGGTCATCGCCACCACTACAGATATATTCTCCATCCGCACTCCATACGGCGCTGAAAATGACACTTTGACTTTCTGCTGCGACTGCTTCTTTCTTTTTCTTGAGGTTCCAGACTTTAAGAGTGCGGACACCGCCAATCAGAACCTCGCTTTCATCAAAGCTAAACGCGACGGACAGGACGGGAGCCCCCGCGTCGAGGGCATCCACTTCGATGCCCTCTTTCAAATCCCACCGTTTCAAATGCTTTCCAGTTCCCGTGGCGATGGTTTTTCCGTCTGAACTCACCGCAATGCTGGAACTTGAACCTTGTGGGTTGAGCTCTAGAGCATCATTTGCAGCTGCAAAGGTTCGAATCATTATTTTCTTGGAGCCGACACTGACCACCTTTTTCTATCGGGGAAAAACGCGATATCTCGCACCGAGCCCTGGCCTGGATGATCAAGGTTGCTCAAGGGCTGACCGTTTGTCATCTCCCATAGATCCACGGTTCCAGTGAAACCGCAACTTGCGATCAACTGTTCGTTCGGACTCAGCGCGATGCCGCGGATCGAGGCACGGTTTTTCACATTCATTAACTGCTTACCGGTTTCAGCATCCCAGATCAGCAATTCTTTCCCCCCACTGACAATCTTTTTTTCATCACCGCTGATAGCCAAACTATTAAGCGGAACGGTTGAAGCCTTGATGGTCCGATTCATGGCAAATCGAACGGAATGGTTCTGCTCGCCACGTAACGGCGGTGAAGACAGTGATGCCGAGATGGCGATCACACATAACCCAAGGATGACGCGACTATCGGTCGTACAACGATTTAACATTCAATGATCTCTAGGGAAAAAGGTTTCGCCGCGCCACAGCTAAACCTTGAAAGCATAACACGACGATGGCAACCTTGATTTCGAGATGAATCAGGAAGCGATCCCAACGCAGTTGTTAAACAAAACGGCTGAACCCGGCAGAGAACGCGAGAGTCTTGGGGCAAATTGCCGGTAACCTGATCGCACGTTTTTACTCTTGAGAAAATCCGAGAACGCTCTCTCGAAGTCCCCGGTTTTTTAAAAGACTGCAAAAAACGATCAATGAAATGACGAAAGCCGAGGTGTTGAACCTCGGCTTTTAGTGGTCGTCTTGCAAGCGGTGTGGGACGCTTGCGGGAGCAAAGCTCCCCCGACGGACCTTCCTCGAACCAGTTCTCTGTTTTTGTGGATACCAGAAATGCTGATTTTGGTCGCAGTAGAGGAATTGTTTGAACGCCTTTGTGCGACCCCGCGGAGACGTTACCTGTCTCGGTGGTTTTCTTCGTGCGGTTCCTTCTTGTTTCCCGTGAGCTGAACTTAAGGTACGGTGCTGCCATGGCAGAGATGACTTACACCACCGATACCTCGACAGAAGCTGCGAAGCATCAATCGCTTGCTTTCGCAGAGACCTCACCAGTTGAACGCATCTCGAAAGTCTGTCGGCTGTCAAGTAATCTACGAACGATGGCGCGCGATGCCATACGCCGCAACCACCCAGAGTTTGATTCGAAGCAAGTTGAGATCAAGCTGATCGAGCTGAACGAGCTGAACTATGGCAAAGAGTTGGCTGATGCGGTCAGGCAGTGGACCGGTGAGCATCTCCAGTGAACGATCCCGACGACCTGCTGTTCAAAACATAGCAAGTACCACATAGCAAGTATCGAAATAGGTTGCTTGTTGGGGTCACAATCACCGCACAGGAGTAACCATGCCGTGCCTGCAAAAGAAATTTCGACAAAGTAGTCATTTTTCTCGCCTTGTTCTTTAACGTAATCGGCAATCTAAGGTAAAGAGTCTGCCGCGAGTCGCGGGTGATTTTTATGATTGAACCATCTTTAAACTCGGGATCAGATGTGCATCGATTAACATCTCTGACTATTTGTGTCGCCATTGCTGTGATGTGTGGCTGCGATCGTGGGCAGCCTGCACCTTCTGCTTCAATCTATACCCTGAGACCCGTTGCGTTGCCCGAATCAGCCGACTCCATTGGCATGAAGTTCAAGTTGATTCCCGCTGGTACGTTCGCAATGGGCGAAGGTGTTGAGAAACAGGATGTGACGCTCACAAAACCGTTCAAGATGGGCGTTCATGAGGTGACTCAGGCACAGTATGAGAAGATAATGGGTGTCAACCCGAGCAGCAACAAAGGTGCTGACAATCCAGTCGAGAACGTGACTTGGGCTGAGGCGGTAATGTATTGCCGTCGGTTAAGTCAGTTACCCGCTGAGAAAGCAGCAGGCAATCTGTATCGTTTGCCGACCGAAGCGGAGTGGGAGTATGCGTGCCGTGCTGGAACGAAAACGAAGTACGGTTTTGGAGAGAACGACTCGTGGTTACAGAATTACGCTTGGTATGGAGAGAACTCTGGCAACGAGACACATCCTGTAGGCCTCAAGACACCCAATGCTTGGGGGTTGCATGACATGCACGGTAATGTTCTGGAGTTGTGTCAAGATTGGTATGGTGAGTACCCAAGTGGTGCTGCGACCGACCCCACTGGTCCTACATCTGGCTCTACGCGTGTGTTTCGTGGTGGCAGTTTCGGTAATTTAGCTGCGGCCTGTCGGTCGGCAAACCGCTTTGAAGGGGGCAGCAACATCTCCACTGGCTTTCGTGTAGCCATGAGTCCATCTAGCCAAACTAACAATCCAACCCCTATTGGGTTGCCCGAATCAGCCGACTCCATTGGCATGAAGTTCAAGTTGATTCCCGCTGGTACGTTTACGATGGGTGAAGGCAATGAAGCACATGATGTAACGCTCACAAAACCATTCCAGATGGGCGTTCGTGAGGTGACTCAGGAACAGTATGAAAAGGTGATGGGAGTTAATCCCAGCATTTGTTTTGATCGAACCAGCTTTATAGCCTACGGTCACTCAGTCAATCCTGCGGATTCCATCACTTGGGATGATGCAAGTGCATTTTGCCGCCGGTTATCAGCCTTACCCGCTGAGAAAGCAGCAGGCAATCTGTATCGTTTGCCGACCGAAGCGGAGTGGGAGTATGCGTGCCGTGCTGGGACGACGAGTGACTACAGCTTTGGTGATGATAGATCAGTGCTGGGGCAGTACGCTTGGTTTCATGCGAACTCCGAAAAAACGACTCACCCTAGCATCGAGTACTCATCTGATAGCAGAAAGCCAAATGCTTTGGGACTTTATGACATGCATGGCAATGTCTGGGAGTGGTGCCAAGATTGGCATGGCAAGTATCCACGTGGTTCCGTGAGAGACCCCACCGGTCCTACATCTGGCTCGAGACGTGTGCTCCGTGGCGGCAGCTGGGGCGACTCTGCCGAGTATTGTCGGTCGGCTTTCCGCGGCAAGGACGAGCCATCATCGCGCCGCTACGTCATCGGCTTTCGTGTCGTGCTGATTTCGCCTGGTAAGTAGGCGGAGGCTCAAGCAAGAAGCGTAGGCTTGAACGAGCAAGGCGGAGCCGCGATTGAGCTGCCGTAGTGTTCATCCGACCGGATATTGGATTCGCGACATTCGCTCTATCGGCTCCAACGGCGGTTCCCGAACCTAGCACCGCTATCGCAATGGGCTTGCTGGACGTGGTTGGTTTCGCGGGCAATCGTCGACGAAGGCGATCAGCGGCTGTCTAGTTCGAGTCAGACAAACAAAACTCAAGTCAATAAGCCATATCCCGAATCAATTCAGGGCGTGGCTTTTTTTACGCCACTGTTTCACTTCGACTTTCGCGAAAGGGGTCAGGCCCCTTAGAGCAAGGGGGGCTGACCCCTTACCACGCGCTGACCCGGTTAACACACGCCTTAGTTTGCTATTCTTAATGTGATTGCCACGCGTGATCGGTCGTACTGACGGCGGTCATCAGACCGAAGCAGATTTTCGTTCCGGCTAGCACGCTTCGGGTGGACCTGCTTCACGCACATTGCCAGCAGCCGAATTGCGTTCGGTGCTAGCGACCTCCGCAAGTGGCCGCCGGTTGCTCGTCTCTGTAGAAACCACCGAGACACGGCGTCGAACTGAATGGTTCAAAGTGCGGCGTTTGGGCGAAGAATGGGCTACTCTCTAAGTCTCTGAAATTTGGGTCTCAGAAGCCAAACAGAGTGTTAACCAGGATGTCAGTGTTAACCCAGAGACTCAGAGACATCGCTCTGTTGAGATCGGGGTGGACGGCGAGAAAGGGCTTTCTCGAAGCTGACCCCCGGCGAGACGAGACTAGCGAAGTTTGCGGCGGCTGGCGACAAAAACGCCGGAAACACGGGGCTCAAACGCAAACAGGCCGAAGCGTCTGCTTCGGCCTGGTTAACACATGGATCGGTTGTCTGAATCGACAACCGTCTCGAAAGGCTCCCCCGGCTTGATGCGTTTCGAACTTTTCTCCGTTCACCGCCGCTGGATTTTCGGCTGCATTTTCAGGCGTTTGAGGGCTTGAAGTACGTAACCAATAATCTGAACTCCGGGTATGAAAGGCAAACGTGTCATGACTCTTGAAGTAAATGGAACGCTGGTTCAGAAGCCTGAAAACTGAGTGCCTGGATCGGATGGTCTTCTGCGGACGCAAATCACTGGAGAACGCTGTGTGTGATGGCGTCCAGCATTACCATGGCGAAAGGAAGCATCAGGAACTGGGCAATGGGTTGATTGAGCCGAGCGATGATCCAGCGTCCGTCGCTGGCAGGATCGAATGCCGAGAGCGGATCGGGGGCCTACTCAAGTACTACCACCGTCGCGCTGCCTGACGAGCCTGGTCACGAGTCTGACGTGAACCTTCTGCGATGAATATACGCGCCGAGCGTGAAACATGGACCGTTTCGAGTGCAGTTGGTCATGGACTCTGGGCTGAAATTGACCTCGACTTCTATTCCTAACACCTGATTATCAAAGAGCTTTGAAGTCGGTTCAGTTTTTTGCTCCGACGGTGTTGACTGCGGCCCCCAGTACTACACAATAAGTAGTACGTAATCAGTAGTACCTATTGCAGTGTTCTGCCCACGAGAATCCCGTTATGAAAAGCTGGGTTACACAACTTCGAAAAGGGCTGATCGAGTTCTGCGTGATCAACGTTCTCAATGATGCTGAAAGCTACGGCTACGAGATCGTCCTTCAGCTCAAGGCCCTGGAGGTCATGGACGTGACCGAGAGCACGGTCTACCCCGTTCTCAGTCGCCTCAAGGCCGATGGGTATCTCAAGGTCCGCAGCGAGCCGTCGAGCAGCGGCCCGCCCCGCCGATACTTCTCACTGACCAAGCTTGGCAAACAACGCTTGGAGCAGATGAACAGCTACTGGGACCTGCTGAACGAATCGATCAACACCCTAAGGCGACCCGGCGGAGGAAAGTGATGCAACTGTCGAATTATGAGCTGCTCCAGATTAAGTCGTATCTCGATGCCGTGCGTCCGCGGCTGACCGGTCCGGAAGGCGATGAGACGATCGCAGGTATCGAGTCGCACATCCACACGGCCATCGCAGACCGGCGTGACGCCGGTGAAAAAGGCAACCTGGCCGCTGCGGTCATGGCGGAACTGGACCCGCCCGAAAAGTACGGCCCGCTGCCGGAGCATGCCCATCGCTCGGGGCTTTCGATCTACGGCTTGATAGGGGCCTGCCTCCTCCCTCTCGCCATACCAGTGATCGGTCACGTGGCGGAGCTGACGCCGCTGGGAGAGGGCTCACCGATGCCCGCGTTCTATGAGAGCGATGTCTATCGATTTCTCTTGTTGCCGTTAGGGATCATCGGTCCTTTGGTGAGCATGGCGTTGGGATGGGCGGGTATCGAGGAGTGTCGTCGTTCACGCGGAGCGGTCTATGGGTTACCGCTTGGGGTGATCGCCCTATATGGCGCGCCGCTGATTGTTTTGAACCTGTTCGGGCTGATCGTCTTTGCCAACACGTCCCCTCCGATTGGCTTCCCAATAGTCATGGTTCTTATGTTGCTCGTCGTGT
>NZGD01000221.1 GCA_002690925.1 Rhodopirellula sp. | reverse complement strand
TCCAAGGCTGGATTCCATCGGACACGCCCATGGAGCTCGGGGCCGACAGCATTTACCGCATGACCGTGGTGGCCCAAGTGGGCTCAGAGGTGCAGTACAAGTTCCTCAATGGAAACGCTTGGGGCACCGACGAAGGCGTGCCTGCGGCATGTGGTGTGTCCAATGGCTTGGGCGGGTACAACCGCGCGTTCGTTGTCCCCGCAGCCAACACCAGCCTCGATGTGCATTGTTTTGCCTCCTGCGAAGCGTGTGTCCCGGTGGGGCCGATGGATTGCATGGCCGGCGATTGTTGCGGCGAAGGAACCGTTTGGGATGCCGACTCAGGCACCTGCGTGGCCGAAGGAACGCCCCCTTCGGATTGTGCCGAAGACCTGAATGGTGACGGCACGGTTGCCGTTTCGGACATCTTGCAATTGCTTGGCGCCTTTGGGTTGGTGTGCAACTGAGGTGCACCTCAGCCTGACGGAGGGAAACCTGAAAAGGACACTGGGGAGGAGGCTGATCAGTCGCAGGTGGTCCCAAACAGCGTGAGGAACACCAACAGGTCGGAGGTGGCGCACACACCGTCCCCATCGAGGTCCGTTTCGTCGGCGAAGCCACCATATGCGCTGAGCAGTACGAGCAGGTCGCCTGAGGCCCGCGCGAAATCATAGTTGAAGTCAGCGAGGCAGTTGGTGGGTTGGGTCAGCACATGGCGGGTGTCGATGGACAATCCCTCATAGGTCGTGCTCTCGCCGTTGGGCCAAGTCACAACCAAGGAGTCCATCGCGGTGGTTTCGCCCATGCCCCAGTGCAAATCCAGTGTGCTCGCGCCGGAATAGCCTTGTCCAATGTTGACCTCATCCATGCGCACCTTGCCGTCGAAGTAGAGCGTGGCGCGCGCACCCACGGCATCTCGGTTGCTCAACGTGCCTTGCAACTTGACTTGGAGCCAGTGTCCGTTGGAGGCGTCGTTGCGCAACAACCCAAGTCCGGGCTGAGTGCCGCTTTTGGGCGTGGCAATGACCAAATCCAAGTCGCCGTCCCGGTCCAAATCCCCCATCGCCAGTCCATAATCGGAATAGGTGTGTTCCAGGGTGGCATCACCACCACTCACGGGCGTGAAGGTGTTGTCGCCGTTGCCGTGATACAGGATGTTGGGCAGGGGAGCAAACTGGTAATCGTTCACGATGTACAAATCCCATTCCCCGTCGTGGTCGTAATCGAAAAACACGCAGCCCCACGTCATGCCTGAGTCGCTCGTTCCCGAAGGCACGCTGATGTCTTCAAACGACCCGTCGCACTCGTTCAGGAACATCGCGCTGGGGTAGAGGTCGGTGATGTACAGGTCCAGCCAGCCGTCGTGGTTGATGTCCGCGACGTCGACCCCCATGCAGCTGCCCTGGTAGTTCAAGCCGGCAAAAAAGGCGAGGTTGATGAACGAGCCATCTCCTTGGTTTCGGTACAGCTTGTTCGTTTGGTTGGCGTCGTGGGTGAGGTACAAATCCTGGTCACCATCGTTGTCGTAATCGAAGAAGATGCTGCCCATGCCCACGCCGGTGTCGAGGGTCCCAGTTTGTTGGTAGACGTTGGTGAACCCCGTGCCACCTTCGTTTTTGTAGAAGTGGTTGACGTTGTTGATGTTCACCACATACAAGTCGGTGAAGCCATCGTTGTCGTAGTCTGCAGCGTGGAGCGAGCGGCACATCAAGGTGCTGTTCATCCCGTACGCTTCCGCCATGTCGACAAAGGTCCCGTCGCCTTGGTTCACGTAGAATCGATTGGGTGCGGGGCTGCTCCCTCCAAATCCGTTGCCGGTGGCCAAATCAAGATCTCCATCGTTGTCAAAGTCCAACCAGATTGCCGCGTTGGTGAAGCCCTGATCTGCCACACCCGCTTCGGCTGCGACGTCCGTGAAGGTCATGTCACCGTTGTTGCGGTAGAGGGCGTTGGGGGCAAATTTGGACCCCACGTAGATGTCTTCCCATCCGTCGTTGTCGAAGTCCCCGATGGCCACCGCGTGGTGTTGCCCCTCCGCGAAGAGTCCGGCAGACGCGCCAATGTCGACAAACGAAGGAACCTCTTGGCCAAGGCTGTGGGACGAGCCGCAAGTCAAAGCCAAAACAAGGGCTGTGGAGAGGGAGATGAGACGCAACATGGATTCAATCAGGAGACCCTAAATCTAAGTCGCAGCCAGCAATGTGTCATTGAGCGGGGGCTTGGGATGCATGTTGTGCGAAGACATTCATCGGAGAATGGCTGGCGTGTGAAGAACTTTATTTGGGATTCATCATATAATTCTCAGGTCTTATATCAAGGTCATGCTAAGTTTGGGCGTGCATCAAGAGAACAGCGTGATGCAAATGCGTTGGCTGTTTGATTGGGTACAAGTAGATTGTTAGGATGGAAGGGCGCCCCGGCGCCCTTCTTGTTGCCCCAATGTGTCGTGTGCAATTCGTCGTATTTTTGAACTTATGCCCCGCCATTCCTCACTCATTTTCTTGCTTACGCTGGCCCTTTTGACATGGGGTTGCCAAGGATGTGGTGAGGGCAATGGCGTCCCCGAAGTCAGGATCGAGCAGATCGAGATCATGGCGATAGACCCCAACTACGTCGAGGATCCTTGGGGAGAAGAAGGGATGCCTGATTTGTACGCCGACTTCTCCGTGGCCGACGAACCCTATTACATATCGCCCGTGGCGTTTGAAGCTTCCTTGCCGCAGCGCATTGATGTGGAAGGCCTCACCTTTCAAGGGGCGGAGCTCGACCAAACTGTGGTGATTCGCATTTTTGATGAAGACGACGATTCCCTCGACGACATTGTGGGAGAGGTGTCATTTGTTCCCAGCGAGTTGATGTTCTCGGAGCCCGTTCGCCACCCCTTGTATGGGGGGTATTTGCAAGTCGATTTGCTTTTGAATTGGTGAGTCCCCGGGATTTTTCGCCCAAAAGACTTGTTGTCCCCAAATCCTCGCTATATTTGCACCCCTGTTTTAGCAAGGTTTACCTATGGCACATCACAAATCAGCCCTCAAGCGCATCCGCTCCGACGAGAAGAAGCGCGACCGCAACCGCTACCAGCACAAGACAGCCCGCAACGCTGTCCGCAAGCTCCGCGCGTCCACAGACGCGAAGGAAGCTTCGACCTTGTTGCCCTTGGTGAGCGCCATGCTTGACAAGCTTGCCAAGCGCAACATCATTCACAAGAACAAAGCAGCCAACCTCAAGAGCAGCTTGACCAAGCACGTTGCTGGTCTCTGATTGACTTGACGTCGACGCTGACGAATTCAAAGGCCTTCTGCATCTGCAGAGGGCCTTTTTTTGTGCCATGTCGGAATCAATCAGGCCGCGTGAACGGGCGGCAAGGGAAGGGCTTGGGGCATTGGAAAACCGGGAACTGCTGGCCTTGTTACTCGGCACGGGGCACCGGGGAAAAAAGGCGGAGCGTCTAGCCGATGACGTGCTTGAGTTGGCTCAGGGATGTTTGAGCAATTTGGCGTCGTGGCCCATCGAAGGCTTGACGCTTGTCGAGGGCATCGGTCCTGCCAAAGCGACGCTCGTGGCTGCAGCCATGGAGCTCGGGAGGCGGCGCCAAGACACCAGCCGACGCGCGGGCATTCGGGTGGCGCGCAGCCGAGACGTTTATCTGCATTTTGCGCCGCGGTTGGCGGACCTTCAGCACGAGGAATTTTGGATTTTGCTGTTGCGCAGGTCCAACCACGTGCTTGCGGAAGTGTGCATTTCTCGCGGTGGCCTGACGGGAACCGTGGTGGACCCCAAGCTCGTGTTTGGCAGGGCCTTGGCGCTGAGGGCTGCAGCCATGGTGCTGGTTCACAACCACCCTTCAGGCAACCCCAAGCCAAGTGCCTCAGACCGGGAGCTCACCGCCAACCTCTGCCGGGCCGGGGAATATTTGGACTTGCCCGTGCTTGACCACGTGATTGTGGCCGGTGGTGCCTTCGTTAGCTTTGCAGATGAAGGATGGCTGAGATGAATTCCCCCCAACGCGTGATGATTGTGATCGGTGCAAGGCCGCAATTCATCAAAGCTGCAGCCTTGCACAGGGCGTTGAAAAACGCATCCGGCTGGGAAGCCACATGGGTCCACACGGGACAGCACCACGATGAGGCACTCAGCACCCAATTCTTCCATGAACTCGAACTGCCCGAGCCGCAGATTCAGTTGTCACCCAGATCGGACAGCCGTGAGCTACGGTTGGGGGACATGATGCACGGGATTCGTGAGGCCATTCAAGAAGTCCGCCCGGATTGGCTCTTGGTCTTCGGCGACACCGACTCGACCCTGGCCGGTGCGTGGGCAGCCACGGCCGAGGAGATTCCGCTGGTTCACGTGGAGGCAGGCCTTCGTTCGCATCGGTGGTCCATGCCGGAGGAGGTCAACCGGGTTCTGACGGATCGGTTGTCAAGCCTTTTGGTGTGCCCCACGGATGCGGCGGTTGCCCACCTCGAGCGGGAAGGAATCTCCCACACCGCGTCCACTGCACCTCACCCCACGCAGCCTTGGGTGCTGCGAACGGGGGATGTCATGCACGACAATGCCCTGCACTATGGTGCGGCGTGGCCGGAATCGAAACGCGGTCAAGGCCGCCTGTTGCTGACCATGCATCGCCCTTCCAACGTGGATGATCCCGCATGTCTCCAAGCGTGGTTGGGGGCCATCGGCGCATGGCTCGAGCAGGTCGGACACGAGGCCACCTTTCCGGTGCACCCAAGGACGGCTCGTGTGCTGGACGCCCACCAACCAGCATGGCGGGAAGCGCTTCGAGAACAGCACATTTTCTGTACGTCTCCCATGGGCTACGTGGCTTTGTTGGAAGCGGTGTGTGATGCACCTCTTGTCTTGACGGACAGCGGCGGAGTGCAAAAAGAAGCGTATTCCTTGGGCACCCGGTGTCTGGTTTTGCGGGACACCACAGAGTGGGTGGAACAGGTCGAGCGCGGCCACTCTGTGTTGGTCTCTGAGCCTGGGGAACTGTCGCGCTTGGCGGACAAGATGCTGGGGATGGGAAGATTTGACACCGACGATTTGTACGGCAACGGGCACGCTGCGGGGGACATTCTTCGTTGCATGAACGAGGCTTGACTCCATGGCCATGAATTCGCCATCCAACCGCACTTTCACCTTGCGTGGCCGAGAGGCCTCGCCTCGTCAGAGGTACGCCATCGCGTGTGCGTTGGAAAACGTGCACGGCTTGAAGGTGAACTGGGAGGTCGATCTGGCTTCAGGAGATCGGACAGTGCTGCTGTGGGACAATCGGGAAGTGGCGTCATGGTTCAATCATCCATTGGTACTTGGGGCCTCCGGTCTAGACCTCCCATTGGGATGGTCCATTTGGGAGCGCGAAGAGGGCAAGGCCCTGAGGCTGATGTTGCCGGGCTTTGTCCAAGCGATGGAAGATGAAGGGGATTCGGTGTCCCTGCCTTTTGATCCCCTTGCAGCCACGTTCCATGCCTTGACGTGCTGGGATGAACAGCACGGAAAGCTTGAGCTCGATGCGCATGGGCGCCCTGCCACAGGGCAGTTGCCCTGGCGCAAGGAATCCGGCATGGCCCGGTTGGGATCGCGCGAAATTCCCATGTCCAATCAGCACCATTGGCCGTGGATTGAAGTCATGTGGCATGCCATCTTGAACGACGTTTCCGACCTTCCTGCGCTGCAGATGTCGTTTCAACCGACGTTCGATGTCGACGTGGCCTACAAACATTTGGGCCGACCACGGTGGAAGTCGTTGTTGCTTCAAGCGCGGGATCTGGTGTTGGGTCGGTGGTCCCTTGTGGTCGAGCGTCGTCTCACGTTGCGCGGCAAGAAGAAAGATGCGTTTGACACCTACGGCTGGATTCGCGACTGTCACGCCGAGGAGTCCGTGGGCTGGTTTGTCCTCGCAGCCGATCGGAAGCCCCCGCATGACATCGGATTGGACCCCAAGGGCGAGGCCCTGCCTGCGCTGGTGGAGGTCCTTGGCCAAGGAAACGACGGCGTGGGATGGCATCCCAGTTATGCTGCCGTGGACAACCAAACTGTGAGGGGATTGGAGAAAGTGCGGTTTGAATCGTGGAGACATGGAAACGCGCATGTGGTGCGCACCCATTATCTGAGGGGGACACCCGGTCGGTGGTGGCGTGAGGCCGTGGCGTCAGGGGTGGAGTCCGATGCCTCGTTGGGTTGGTCCAGGGACGTGGGATTCCGAGCCGGATTCAGTCGGTCTTTTGTGGCTTACGACCTCGATGCAGAGTCGACCTTGCCGTTGGTGGTGCGACCCCTTGCGGTGATGGATACAGCGATGCGTGTGGGACTTGGTTGGTCTTCCTCCGATGCGCGAGGTCACATGGAGACGATGATGGAGCTGGTGAAAGAGGTCGGAGGGACCTGGATGACTTGTTGGCACAACACCTCGGTCAGCGACGAGGGAGAATGGCAGGGATGGCGGGCAACATACGTTCACATGGTGGAAGTGGCCCGACGACCACAGGGAGCGTAATTTGGAGACATGGAAGCCCCCGAACTGACCTTGTGGAATCTCCTTTTTTGGGGGGTGGCGTCGGTCCTCAAGTTTGTGGTGACCCCTTCTGCGATGATTGCTTCGGGGCATTCCGCGTGGGTGGCGTGGGCGCTGACGACCTCGGGTTCGGCCCTCGGGGTGCTTGGATTTTGGCACTTTGGAAAGTGGTGGTTTCAGTGGCTTGAAGCCCGAATGGGGCCACGTCCAGATCGTGGCAAACGCATTTTCACGCCGCGTCGACGAAGAATCGTGCGGGTGAAAAACGCGCTGGGTCTGCGAGGCTTGTTGCTCGCTTCTGGACTGATCTCGGTGCCTGTCGCGGCGACGCTCGGAGCCAAATATTTTCGCAGTCAACCCGCAGCCAAGTACTTGTTGATGCTCGCGTTTGCCCTGTGGGCAGCGGCACTGACCACGGCTTCTTGGCTGCTCAAACAAGGTGTCTCATGAATCCTAGACCGCTGTTTTTTGACCTCGACCACACGCTGTGGGATTTTGAAACCAATTCGCGTTTGGCCCTGCGCGCGGGGCATGAGGCGGTGGGGTTGGCGGACAAGGGCGTGACCGATGTCGAGGCGTGGATTGCGTCCTACGAAAAGGCCAACGACTGGTGCTGGGCCCAATTTCGGGCGGGCCTGATGGACAAAGCCACGTTGCGCTCTGAGCGCTTCAAGCTGGCCTTTGAGGGCCTTAGGCTGACGCCCGACAAGGACACGTCTCGTGACCTGGGGGAGCACTATATCAAAACCTCTCCGTACCAAACGGCGTTGTTTCCCGGCGCCATCGAAGTTTTGGAAACCTTGAAAGCGAGAGGCCACCGCATGGTGGTCCTGACCAATGGCTTTGAAGAAGTCCAGCACATCAAGGTCAAGAATTCTGGACTGGAACCTTTCTTCTCGGAGGTGTACACAAGCGATGCACTTGGGGTGAAAAAACCCAATCCTCAAGCGTTCGAACTGGCGGCAACACGTTCTGGATTGTCCATGGATGCGCCCATTGTCATGATTGGGGACAGCATGGAGAGCGATGTGGATGGCGCCCAAAACGTCGGCTGGGATGCGGTGCACTTCAACCCGCATGGACCGATGGAGTCGCGCGCTTGGCGCACGGTGCGTGCGCTTCATGAACTGCTCGACTTGCCGTTGGGCATGTGATGTACCTTCGGCCCATGGCAGAACAAGAACAAAAGGGAAAGCTCAACATTGAGCTTTCAGAGGATGTGGCGTCAGGGGTGTATGCAAATTTGGCAGTCATCACGCACAGCCCTGCAGAGTTTGTGATGGATTTCATCCAAGTCATGCCTGGCATGCCCAAGGCCAAAGTACGCAGCCGTGTGGTGATGTCGCCCCATCACGTGAAACGATTGCTTGGTGCGTTGGCGGAGAATGTGCAGCGCTACGAAAAGCAACACGGCCCCATCAAAGATCACGGTGCAGCCGATCCAGGAATGCCCTTGCCCTACATGGGGCCTCAGGGTCAAGCCTGAATCAGCCTTGCGCGGTCCAGGAGCGGTCGGCGTGGAACACGCCGAGAACCTGGCCGGTTTGTCCTTCCTTCAAGGGAGGAAGATTCACCCCCTTGGTGCCGCCGTGAGAACGGTGCGCCATGTCGGGGTGGAACCAGGTGATGTCGCACTCTTGGCCTGCCTCGAGGTGGGCGGGGGCAAGCGAGAGCACGTTGCTTGGCCCTTGGGTCATTGCTGTAACCAGGGCTTCGACTGCGGCCTTTGAGTTGGATGCGGATTCTTTCAATCCGGACAGGGCGAGGCTGAAGGCCGAGGGCAAGGTGGCCATGCCGTCAGGGCTGAGCATGAATTCCACATCGTGGTGCTCGAGGTCTTCAGGCCGATGATCACTCACCACCATGTCGATGGTGCCATCCAACACGCCTTCTCGCAAGGCGTCCCGGTCGCTTTTGGCCCGGAAGGGAGAAGACACGCGCAGGGTGCCGACAAACCCCGCTAGGTTTTCGTCGCAGTACATCAAATGTGCGGCGGTGGTGCTGCATGTCACTTGCAATCCTGCGCGTTTGGCCTCGCGAACCATGGCAACGCTCTCGGCACACGTGAGGGTCGCAAGGTGAAGACGGCCTCCCGCGTATTTCAACACGTCCAAGTCTCTAGACACCCGGAGCGTCTCGGCCTCGTGTGGGATGCCAATCAATCCCATTTGCGTGCTGTACACGCCTTCATGCATGAGTCCGCCCGCATTCATGTCACGGTCGAGGGGAACGTCGACCACCACTTTGCCGTGAACCTTGCTGTAGGTGAGTGCGCGTTGAAGGAGGCTCACACGGTCGAGTGGCGTGTCGTCGGTGAAGGCCACCGCACCGGCTTCGCTCATGTCATGCATTTCCGCCAATTGGGCGCCTTGTCCCCCCTCAGACAAACAACCCAGAGCCAAGGCTTCCGCAGGGATTCCGGCGTCTTGTGCTTGGGCTCCCAGTGCGAGGGTGTTGCGGACCGCGCTTGCATGGTCGACGCAAGGGGAGGTGCTCGGCAACACCGCAACGTGGGTAAAACCGCCTCGGCTTGCAGCATCCAAGCCGCTGTTCATGCCCTCTTTGGTTTCCAAGCCAGGCTCCCGGAAGTGGGCCTGACCGTCAATCCATCCGGGGCTGACCATGCTTCCTTTGGCGCTCAATACGAGGGCGTCAGGTGCGTTCAAGGAGGGGCCGATGTCGGCCACTTGTCCTCCTTGCAACAGGACATCCACAACTTGATTGTGCCAGGGTCCCTGGGGGTCCACAACGTGCACGGAGGTTAGGAGAACAGCTTGTTCCATCGTTTCAAGAGTAGGGTTTCGAGTGCAAGTGCCACAATGGCGGCGAGGAAAAAGTACCACGCAAGCCGTTCGCCTGCAACGTGTTGCTCTACCATGCGTGCCACCTGATCTGCGGGTTGGGTCCAAACGGGAATGTTTTCCCAGCCCAAAGAGACCAACTCTTGGGTCCATTCTTCGGGCAGCCAGCAGGTCAGTTGAGACTCGGATGCGCTTGGATTCAGCCCGAATGCCGCCACGGTGGTGCCATTTTTTTGGGCCGCGTAAGCCCCCGGTTCCGTCAATGCCGCCCCCCAACCAAGCCGAAGTCCATCGGGGGTGGTCCGCACTTCGGGGACCACCTTCACCTCGGGTTGTCCTGCAGGGGCGTGAAGTTGAACCACAGACCAAGCCACGTCGGTTTCGCGTGATGCCACAGAGGCATCCAGCAGGGCCAGGGTCATGGCCTGGTCGCG
>NZGD01000220.1 GCA_002690925.1 Rhodopirellula sp. | reverse complement strand
TAGACGCAGCTGCCTCAATTTCGTCAAAGACTTCAGGGAAGCAACACCACCTGAGGTACATGCTGCATGAGGCAAATTAAGAAACCATAGTGATTCACATTTGGACAAGTGCTGAAATCCAGCATCCCCGATGGGTGATAATCGCAAACGCAGTTGCCTTAGTTTTGGCAACTTGGCAATCAGGGCAATCGCTTCATCAGTCACGATGCCTTCATCGATGATCAACGTCTCCAGCGATTCTAATTCGGCGATTTGCGACACCATGCTGTCATCAATAGGGAAGCCCTCGATGTGCAACTTGGAATCGTTAGTTTTCAGGTTTGCCTGATACAATTTTTCAAACCGCACGCCGGGTGGATCGCTTTTCTCAGGAACGATCACCGACGTCTCGAAATAGTCATACCACCACAACCCAGCCACCACGAATAAGGTGGTGGAGAAACAGAGAAACAACAGTGTTTGGCGACGCCGATCCCGCGCTGAGATAGGTGAGTTCGGTGCCGTCACTGTATCTGAGTCATCCAGTGACACAGAATCATCGACTGTCGATGTAACCTCTTGATCGCTGACCATTGGCCGATCGCATGCGTGTAAGAAACGACTAAAAAAGTTGTGAGCGAAAAATGATTAGGTCTCGCCGCACCGCAGTCAAACTCATCCCAGCACGAATTGCAACTTGTATTGTGGCATCAGGACGCCGCCGAAGCGGCATCCTGATGCTCAGCGAAGTTTCAACGTGGAGCCGCTGACGGCGACGATTGACCCAGAAACCGTCGAAATCAGCAAAAAAGGTGCTCCGACCAAGTTGGGAGGCCAGCGAACATTTCCCGCAAAGCGTTCACCAACGATGAAACTCCAAGCTAGAAGGTCTGATTTGCGTCGTACCGGCAGCCTCACGGACCGCCATCAGGTTTCGATTAGCAACAGCCCGCCTCAAATGTCAATGTTGATTTGACGGGACTTCGGCGTCATCTCGAAGCGAAGCCTTGAAACCTCACGAAAACAGCCATTTACATATGCATGCAAATGGCTGTTGGTCGAAAACTTGAAGTCGAGCACACCCTCATCAGCAAGGGGCATCTGCTCTCATTTCGCCTTTTTACCCCGTAAGCTGTTGTCGCATCGACTCCCGGGCGGCCTCGAGTGCAGCCGGCAATTGGCTCGGATCCTTACCACCAGCCTGAGCCATATCGGGACGGCCGCCTCCACCTCCTCCTACCGCACGGGCGGCGGCGCCCACCCAGTCACCAGCCTTCAGCCCACGCTCAACAAGCTCACGACTCAAACCACCCACCAATAAAACTTTCTCACCTTGTACCGCAGCCAGTAAGACTGCCGTCGGCGAATCCATCTTCTTTCGAATCTGATCAATCCACCCTCGCATCACATTAGGATTTGCCCCGGGTGTCTCGGCAACAATCATGCATGTATCGCCTACCTGCTCATGACTGGAAATCAAATCATCAGCTGACAGCTTACCGCCAGCAGTCGCTGCTTTAAGTTCTTTTACCAATCGATCACGATCACCCAGTAATGCCTTCAATCGATCGACCACATCAGAGATGGCAACATTCAACCGGCGGGTAATTTCACGCACCGAGGAACGCACTGAATTGTAATCCTGAACATCTGCAACCGGTCCTTCACCTTGAAATTTGTAGTTGTCGGTATGCACACCAGACTTACCAGCAGCGATATCTTTTTTAAGCCGCCGCACCTCCTCCATTAATTGAACCGTCGCAGCGAGGGCATGAGCAGCATCGCACTTCAGAGTGTCCGCTACCTTGTCCAGCAATTGCCGCGTCTCGGAACGATGCTCCTCTGCTCTTGTGCCGGTCAATGCCTCGATTCTTCGAGTACCAGTCGACACACTCTCTTCCACGACCACTTCAAAAGACATGACCTGTGATGTGTTTGTCAGATGAGTTCCCCCACACAGCTCATGACTGAAATCACCCATGCTCACCATGCGACAGGGGTCCGGGTACTTTTCACCAAACAACATCATCGCGCCGGTCTCTCGTGCCTCGGCAAGTGGCACAGTATTCCAGCAGATCGGCTGTTCATCATCGATCAATGCGAGTACATCTTTTTCGATCTGCACCAGCGTATCATCAGGAATAGCCTTGGGATTTGTAAAATCAAATCGCAAACGATCAGCTTCCACTTTGCTTCCCTGCTGTTCTGCATGCCGTCCGACATTTTGATGCAGAGCGTGATGAAGAATGTGCGTCGCCGAATGAGCTCGAGCCAGTGCATCACGATGAGGAATATCAACTTTGGCTACGCACTCAGTGCCTTCTGTAATTTCCCCACGAACCAATTTCCCGTGATGCACAGTCAAAGCTGCGTGCTTTTGCGTATCTGTCACAACGAACTCAAAGTCATCGTTGGTGATCACGCCAACGTCACCCACTTGGCCACCAGATTCCCCATAAAATGGCGTGTGATTCAAAACAAGACGGACAATGGTATCTGCAGGTCGATGAAGATGGCTCAAAAGTTGTCCATCATCTTCGCCCTTGCCTCCTTCGCCTGAGATAATTCCTTTCACGATAGCCGTCGATTCTGTCTCGTCGTAGCCAAGGAACGGCGTCTCGTGCAACGCTTCCTTCAATGTCTCCAGTGGTCCAGTCTGGAACAACTCACGCTGGCCCGCCCCGCTATCGATGGCGTGCTGATCCATCGCTTTACGATAACCATGCCAATCAAACGTAAAGTTTTCTTCGGCACTCAACGTTTGAAGCAATTCTGGTGGAACACCGTAGGTGGCATTCAGCTCGGCCACTGCGTCGCCAGGGACCATGACCGCTGATTCCTCACGCATCTGTGTGAACAACTGATCGATTCGTTTCATACCCCCGTCGATTGTTGCAAAGAATGCCTTTTCCTCTGCTTCGATCACTTCACTGACACGCTTTGTCGTCTGTTGCAGTTCGGGGTACGGGTTTTTCGAAGCCTCGACCACTGCCTCAACCAACTTGTAAACAAATGGCTCCCGAAGGTTCATTTGATAACCATCCAGAACCGCGCGGCGAATCAATCGTTTGATCACGTATCGAGCATCTTTGGGACCGGGATACACGTTTTCGTGAATCGCAAACACTGATGCACGTGCATGGTCAGTAATCCGCCTCAGGCGACGGCCAACCTCACTCTCATACTCATATTTCTGACCAGTGACCTCCGAAGCAGCCTGAACAATCGGAAACAGGTGATCCGTATGAAAGTTCGTCGGAACGCCCTGTAGAACGCTGGCAGTCCGTTCCAGCCCCATCCCTGTATCGATGTTCTTGCTGGGTAGCGGATGCAAGTTGTCTGGCGGATCGCCAATCCGATTGAATTGAGTAAAGACCAGGTTCCAAATTTCAACCTCACTACCATCTTCGAGATGATAGTAAATTTCACTGCACGGACCACAGACACCATCAGGCCCTTTGCTGGGAGCAGATGCCGGCCAAAAATTCTCATCCTCATCCATCCGGGTGATCCGAGTATCTGGCACACCCACCTTTTCCCGCCAGATTCCATATGCTTCATCATCGTCTTTATAAACCGTCACACTCAACTGTTCAGGCTTGATCCCCAACCACTTTTTGTGAGTCAGAAATTCCCACGCCCAATGAATCGCGTCTTCTTTGAAGTAATCACCAAAACTGAAATTGCCCAGCATCTCAAAGAACGTGTGATGGAACGCCGTGCGTCCCACGTTATCGATGTCGCCCGTGCGGAGACATTTTTGGCAAGTCGTCGCTCGAGTGAAGTCCAGCTTGACCTTTCCCAGAAAATGGTCCTTGAACTGATTCATTCCCGCTGGAGTAAACAGCACGGAGGGGTCCCACGCTGGAACCAGCACATCACTGGGGCGGCGAACACAACCCTTGGTTTCAAAGAACTCAAGGTATTTTTCACGTAGCTCGTCTGTTTTCATCTTGCTTGACAGTTATCGTTGCGTTGAAAAATTTGCGATATCAAAAGGATGCCGAGTCACGGCAATCCCATATTCGGGTTCCCAGGCTGACAATTCTGCGATGCCGTGAGACCACACACGAAAGTGACCCAACAGAAGCCTGACCGACCAATGCACCACGCTGATTGAAACGAGACCAACAGCACGCCTCTATCATGCCAGCCGCGTCTCCGACACATCATATCCAAACATCGCCGTGAGGCAGAGGGCATGAACCGTCAGCTTTCTGATGCAGCTCCCCATCTTGGACTGCAATCTATTGAATATCACTGCTCAGAGACATAAATCAACGGTAAAAAAGTCTCGCCAAGCTCGCATCCCTGACGATACACTGGTGTGGTTCAGTAGATGGACTTAACCCTTTGGCATCGCCTATGTGTGCTTAAGCGACTACCATCATGAAACCTGGGTGCAAGCTGCCCATGTATTTGGAATTCCCATCCAAAGCCCCGCCCTGCGAGTGATCAGATGCGTATTTTTCTCTTTGTCCCGGTCATTTCACTTGTCCTGAGTGCAGCTGCAATCGCGCAACAGAAAGGCCAAGAGCAGCAACCAATGCCTAAATTGGAATCGGCAGATGCTCCTGATCCATCCAGCTCTGAAAAGCAAATTTTACTGGATGAACTAGTCGACCAATTGAGTTCACCCCGATTCACCATTCGGCTTCAAGCTGCACGCAAACTCAAAACCGCCGGTGCAGAAGGCGTTGAAACACTGCGCCGCGTGACACAAACAGGAACAAAGGAGGCAGCAAGACAAGCGTTGCAAATACTGCAGGAACACATGGAAAACGGGAACAATGAAGTGTTGCAGAAAGCTGCCAAGAATGCGTTAGAACAAATCTCAGCGGACGAGAAGAATCCAAGCTCATCTGAAGCAAAAGGCATTCTTAATAAGGCAGCTAACGCACAAGCAACGCAGAACCAGCAAAATCGTCGTTTTCCATTGATCATACCACGCAACGTCCAAGCAGCCGCGATGCGTGTGCAGGTTCAAAACAATAATGGAAAACTACGGATCCAGGTTGAAAAAAATGGGCAGAAAACAGCCATCACTGAAGAGAAAGATGGAATCAAAGTCGAGAAGAAAGATGCCAATGGGAAATCAACGAAGGAGACCTACAAAACGATTGAAGAAATGAAGGAAAAAGACAAGGACGCTCACCAACTCTTTCAGCAGTACAAGAAAGTCGGTGGTGGATTTAAGCTTCAGTTCAAAGGCAACGGAATACCGCTGCAATTCAACGTTCGACCAAAAAAAATCCCAAATTTGAATCCTGATGCACCGAACGACGGAGCACCCCAGAACTTGGAGAACATGCAACGTCAGAGCATTAAGCGACATCGTGAAATGATGGAATTACAACTCCGAAAAATGCAAGAAGACATCTTGAGCAAAGTCCCAAAGGAACACCGGCAACAGCTTGAAGATGAATTTAAAAAGCAGCAAGAGATTATGAATCAACCGTTACTTGAGATCGAGCAGAAATTGAAGCAGAGAACACCTCAAAAAGGCCAACCAAAAGTGCCAATCGAGATCCCTGCTCCTGCAGAAAAGAAACCAAGCCAGGTAGAAGCGGTGGAGCAGGAGCTCATCGAAACCTAGACACCGGGCCGTGTCATTGGCGGCATGATTCTGGTGATCTGGTGCATTGGCGAATTCCCCAAGTGCAGTCCAGACCAATAAAATGCTTCAAATGTCAGTTGCCAATTCATAGTGACGACTGTTCGATTCATATTTTTGATAAAACCCCGCAGCTGCGAGATAAATAACAGCGAACCCGCGATGCGGTCAAAATGGGCGGGTCAATCAAAAAAAGGTACGAACGAAAACCGAATAGGGGCGTTCGGAAATGTGTCGTTACTTGTTAGACTGACGCCCGACGCGCTCATAGCTCAGCTGGATAGAGCAACGGACTTCTAATCCGTAGGTCGGAGGTTCGAATCCTCCTGGGCGTGCTTCCTCCGGTCACCGCTTGACCACGCACCGCGAGTTGACTCTCAACGGTGGTGTTGAAGCGGTTCGAAAAGGTGCGTTATAACGTGCTTTCCGGCAGTGACTTACGTCGATGGCTGGTTGAGCAAGACTCTCTGGGTTGGTCGCCACATTCGATCATCAACGCCTGATCGATGCCAAGGTTCGAACTCTAGCGTATGCGATCTCTACCTCTCGCCTGATTTGCCCCGCCTAAGTTAGCAAACTCGCCTTTCGGTGGTTCGGGTGAGATTCGAACCCACGTCTTCGATGGAGTGACTGTGAACGAAATCCGGACGTGAGTGGCGAACAATTGATCGCAGAAAATCGTGCAGCAGTGAAAGGACCGACGCGCCTCCGGGACGTACCGAAATCTGGTCGGTCGATGCAACCGCCATCTCGAAATGTGAGTGAGCGAGCCCCGATTAAGGGGCGATTCCATACCCATGTCCGGAAACGTTTCCGAAGGGTTCGGGCTGCGTCATACTGCCCGCACAATTCTTCGGACGTCAGTCACGAAACGGCAGTATTTCGGATTGGCGGACCGGATTACTCAAAGCCGGCAACTTTGACGCTCGTGCCCGGATTCGGGTCGTTCCGTGGATCTATCAGAAGCCCGCCCTTCATACTCACGCGCAGAGGCTTGGAGTCCGTGTCGAGATAGAGGTGCTCGTAGTTGTCTCTGTCTCCTAAATTTCCAACGTCAATGGGCAACACATTGCCGTCCGTCGTTTCGACGGAGTATCCAAGGCGATGGTTCTCGTGCTTGACGCCGGGCATCGGACGCACGCCACCGGCCCACACGACAACAATGATCTGCTTCGTGCCTGGTGGATGCTTACCCTCGATCTTTCCAGGGTTTGCGACATACGCCAATACCAGTGAAGGTCCGTCCGCCAGCGGCGTCACTGCCACCGACAGACCGTGCGCATCGGCACCCCCAGCCAGCGCCAGATGGCCGGTTACCTCAACTTTTACGGGAGGATCATCAGGCTCATCGCCCAGCTCACCGATAAGCAGAACGGTGTGCCGCTTAGCCGCTTCGTTAGCTGGACGGGTGGTGGCAACAGAAGGTTGGTGTCGCGCTCCTGAGCGTGTGACGACCGTGAATGCAGCAGGTTCAATGGGCCCCTCGACTCGTCTGGAAAATGTCACGGGCATCCCGTCTCTGCCGCGCAGTGCGTTATCTAAGCCGAAAAACGCACTAACCATCCGCGGTGGTTGATCATCAAGCGAAGTCCTTTCGGGGGTCAGTTCTTGACGTTGCGCAAACGCCACCTCTGTCAGTGCGACCAGGCCCAAGGCTGCGACAAAGAGACCAATAATTCGCATCTCCACCTCCTAAGGTCAAGAAATTCAACGGTTGCTAAGTAAGCCTGACGCGTCTTGAAAGGACGTGTGGAATCTCAGATTCGCCTACTTCTGGTTCATACGCTAGAGTGTCGAATCGACGTTCGATGCTTGCCACATTCTACCCGGTCCACGTGAGCATTGCCGGCCAGTCCCGAGATTAGACGCTTCCGACGAATTGTTGACCGATTTGGCTTTTGTAAGTTAGCGATGTTGCTTTCCGTTGGGGTCGGATTTAGATCGCCTCAGGGCGGAGACTAAGCGTTCGATAGAAACCATATCAATCAGCGGTGTGACTCCAATTGAAAAAAGGCTTCGTTCGGTGGGACTTCTTCGCGAAATCGGGCGACGAAACTTCGAATTACACTGAAATCAGCTACATGCATGGACACCTCAATTTGTTGGGTCATGTCTGAATCCGGATCAATCCACAACACCACTCGCTTGGGCATCGACGGATCGTATTTTTGACGGACTGCTTCGATGCGATACATGTTTTTGGCGTCGCCCGGCAACATTGCATCATTGAGCCAATGCAGGTCATAACCTTTCGGCAATTCGTCAAACAACTTGCTGAAATGCAATTGCCGGATGGATGCAAGATCAAACCACACATCGTTCGGAAATCCTTCATTGGATTCATTGTCGCTCTGCCATGTTCGTAACCCAAATCGAATCCAACGTCGTTGCGGATTTCCCGCAACGATACACGGTTCTACTCGTACATTTTCAAAATTCAACAGAAACCGCTCAGTTGATTGCCTATACAGCTTCGCGGAAAGTTCTCGTGTTTCTTGAACTACTCCCTGCGTGGTGATATCGACATCAAAGACACGTGTGACCGGTTGATTCAGAACTGTAGCCGCGCGACTGAGTGCCGCTTGGGCTGACGGCGGGATCAGTGAAACGTAGACGCCGCACGTGACCAGCATCATCGCCGCAAGAGCCAGAACTATACGTAAGCGAGACTTTCGCACACGAAAAAGTGTGGCATGGTTTTGAACTCGTGCTTCTGGCGGTATCCTGATGCCAGTGTTGTCTCCGCGTTGAGGATACTTCACCAACAACCGCTGTACTCTTTGTTCGCGTTCGCTTGGTTGTTCATGCAGGCTGACCAGCAACGAATCCATCACTGCATCGCGATCCGATCGCTCATGCATTTGCTTGTCGTCGCCCCCTCGTTTCTCGCTCATCTTATGACCTCCTCCAATTTTCGCTCGATGCAGTCAGCTAATTGCTCACGGATGCGTTGCAATCGCTTGCGAACTGCCTCGGCGCTAATCCCGACACTCGACGCCAACTCGTCAGTCGTTCGCTTGTCTGCATAACGGGCTTTGACTAACTTCCGCGACCGAGCCGGCAAACGCGAAATGCAATACGACAACACCGACAACCGTTCCAACCAAGTGTCGCTGCCTTGCATCTCTACCGCTTCGATTGTGTTCTGAGCAACGTTTGCGATCGATTCGTCAAACACCAACCGATCGTTGCTTTGTTTTCGCCATGTGTTACGAATCAAGTTCTTCGCGATGCCACGCAGCCAAGCGGATAGCGATCCTCGTGAATCAAATTCATCAAACTTACGCCACGCGATCAGCATGGTCTCTTGAAATAAGTCCTCGGCGATTTGAGCATCACGGGTGAAGGTGCGGATGTAAGCAATGAGCGCTCCCTCGTTCTCACGAACGAAGACCTCGAATATTTTTCGGTCGCGGTCATGATCCTGATCCATGGACAAGGTTGGGTTGCCTTGAAAATTTAGTTTTCAGCCTGGGAACTTTCGGCGATCTCACCACATCAACTACTGATTGTGCCCAAAGTCCAAAATGTGACAAAAAACTCAAAGAAGGTTGCACTCAGCATGGCTCAACAGGTTCCGCCCATCCGTCGTCGGCTTCCGAATCAGCCGCAAATGATGCAATTTACTGATTTTCACGAAACTGGGTGAAACAGTTGCCCAGCATCAACATCAACTTGCCTTCGGAGAAAACCTGCAAATCTTAGTCACATATTGCTAGTTCCAGACAACTGGTTGGTGTGGCGGTGAGTGGATCGCCACCCGTAGCTCGCACCGAAGTACGGAAGACTTTTCTCTCCACGCCAAATCTTAAAGAGGTTTAATCGAGATGGGCAACATGAAATCCAGTCCGAGCCGCCGTCGACGATCTGTCGGTAGCAAGTCCAGAAAATTAAGGCTGCAAAGTCTTGAGAATCGCAATCTGCTTGCCGGGGATGTCGGCGTTGAGATCGTTGTAAACGACGTCAATGGCGATGGCCATGTCACGGCGGTCGACGCATTGCAGGTCATCAACGCACTGCAAGCGCAAAGCAAAGGTGGCGTCATTGAAGATTTGTCGTCTGTCGATGTCAATCAAGACGGTGTATTGTCACCCCGTGATGCCTTGGGTGTCATCAATCAATTGATTTCTGATCGCACACCAAGATGGCAATCGGAGACGCCGCTACGTGATCGTGTTGTCGAGCGGTTAAGTGATCGGGATCCCTCTGCTTCGCTTGGCAACGGGGCGATTCGTGAAATTGCCCAACGTCTAGCCGAGCGAAGCGGTGAGGGGGAGTCGATCGAGGGCTTGAAGGAACTTGTGAGCGCTGCTCGGGAGGATGGTGAAGTCACCGAAGCCGAACGTGCGGAGATTCGCGAGCGAGTGAGCACCGAGTTGGCGGAACGCGGCCGCGATGGTAGCAACATTGATCCCGAGCGTCAGGAGCGACGGCAAACGCGTCGTGAGGAGCGACACAGTGAGCGGGGGTCGATGGAGGGCTTGAAGGAACTTGTGAGTGCTGCTCGGGAGGATGGTGAAGTCACCGAAGCCGAACGTGCGGAGATTCGCGAGCAAGTTAACACCGAGTTGTCTGAACGAAGCCGCGACGGCGGCAACATCGATCCTGAGCGTCAGGAGCGACGTGAGCAACTACGTGAGCGGATCGCGGCTCGACGTGATGCGGATGTCGATTCAGGGCGACGTGAGCAATTGCGTGAGCGGATCGCAGCTCGACGTGATGCAGATGTCGATCCCGAGCGACGTGAGCAATTGCGGGAGCGGATCGCGGCTCGACGTGCCGTCTCCGGTGCGTTTATGCAAATTGTACAGCGATAAGCTTGGCTAGGTCTTAACACCAATCGACATACGACTGTTGAAAAGGCAGGATCCGATGCTTGGCCGCAAGCCCTAAGTCCAATTTCTAGCCTGTCTTTGTTCAAAGCTACGGCAGAATGCGGCGAAACGCTCCGTCGCTCTGCCTAGGGGTAGGTCTTCTTGGTGAAGATCTACCCTACTTTATTGTCTCAAACTGCGCTGGGTTATATCCCAGCGAGCTTCACTGAAGATTTCCCATGGATACCTGGAATTCGGTAATTAGCCCAGTCCATTTTCGAATATGGAGGGTGCGATATTGTTTTCGTGCTGTCCCCGATTTCCCGTCTTTCGACGGTCCGAATCAACGGATGCTTATCTTTAGGCTTTCATCACTGCTTTCAGGAAGAACCCAATGAAATCTAGCGCGTTGCTACCCGGTTTATTGTTACTGCTTCCCTCGATCGCCAACGCCGACGATCCGGTGAAAGTCACATTCGCCGAACACATCGCTCCGATCGTGCATGCTAAATGCACGATGTGCCATCGCAAGGGGCAGTCGGGGCCATTCGAGTTGTTGACCTACGAAAACGTGCGTGAGCGAGCGGCGACCATGCAAGCCGTCGTTCACGACAACTACATGCCGCCTTGGAAGCTGGTGAACAGGAATATTCAGTTCGCCAACGATCGTCGATTGACGCCGCAAGAAAAATCGTTGCTGAATCGTTGGATTGAAATCGGAATGCCCGCCGGCGACTTGGCTTCGATCCAACCACCGAAGTATCCCGACGGTTGGAGTCTGGGCAAGCCGGATCTCGTTGTGAAAATGAAAGACGGTTTCCGCGTGCCCGCTTCGGGGCCGGACGTCTATCGTTCGTTTGTGTTTCCGCTGGACTTGAAGGAGGACAAATGGATCAAGGGGATCGAGTTGCGTCCTTCGGCGCGCGGCGTCGTTCATCACGCGTTGTTCTTTCTCGATCAATCAGGCAGTGCTCGCGCTCAAGAAGGCCGCGACGGTCAACCTGGAATCGGTGGTATGTCGTTTCTAAGCTCGAGTATCGGTAATCGCTTGCGTGGCGGTGCTGGTAGCGGTTTTTCGGCCCGAGGCTTGGGTGGTTATGTTCCCGGTGCGATGCCAAATAAATTGCCCGGCGACTTAGCTCAATTGTTGCCTAAGGGCAGCGATATCGTCATGCAAACGCACTTTCATCCGTCGGGTAAAGTCGAATGGGAACAAACTGAAATGGCGATTTACTTTGCCGACAAGCCGCCCTCTCGCCAAACCGTCGACGTACCATTGCCGCCGCTGTTCGGTCGGTTCGCTGGGCTCAACGTACCGGCGGGCGAGAAGAATTTTAGAATCTCGCAATCGATCACTCTGCCAGTTGATGTCGAAGCCATCAGCATCCGCGGCCACGCTCATTACATTTGCCGTGCAATGGAAATGACAGCGACGTTGCCTGATGGCGGAAAGATGACCTTGATGAAAATTGACGATTGGGATTTGGACTGGCAGGACCGCTATCAATTTGCCAAGCCACTTTCGCTGCCGGCCGGCACCAAGCTGTATGCAGAGATCATTTACGACAACTCGGCCGACAATCCAGAAAACCCCTACTCGCCGCCGCAACCCATCAAATGGGGCCGCGAGTCCAACGACGAAATGGGCGCCGTCACCGTGCAAGTTGTTGCCAAAGACGAAAAGGATCGTCCCGAACTGCAAAGGGCCGTGTCCAAGTCGCTGACCGATTCAGCTCGCAGCTTTTTTCAAAGCCGGATTTTTAACGCCGCCGGCAAAGGAGACGACGTGATGGACGTCAATAAGTCGCAAACAGCTCGCCAATAACTGGAGGAACGCCGACGATGATTCGCTCTTTACCAAAAAGCCTGACGCTGGTGATGCTTCTCACCGTTACGGTCTCGGCTGAAAAACCGGATGAAACGGCCAAGCAGCTTCGCGCTTTGAAATTGACGAGCGTCAACGGTCAGTTGATCGCACCCTTCGCTGATTCATCGATCAAAGCGATCTCACTGATTTTTGTCGCCGACACTTGCCCGGTCGCCAACGCATTCCAGCCATCACTGGCGGCGTTTCACAAAGCGTACGCCGACCAGGGCGTGGTATGTGTCCAAGTGCATTGTTCTTCGTTGGTCACGGCCGACGAAGTCAAAAAGCACGTCGTCGATTTTGGCATCACGATGCCCGTTGTTTACGATCCCAAGCAAGAATTGGGCCGATTGACTGGTGCCAAGGTCACGCCTGAAGCCATTGTCATCGACCGCACGGGAACGGTTCGCTATTGCGGAGCGATCAACAATCTTTATGCAGGTTATGGTAAGAAGCGGCGAGTCGCGACCGCGCATTATTTGCAAGACGCGGTGGATGCCGTGCTTGCCGGTGAGACAGTGAAAACACCGAAGACCGAACCGGTGGGGTGCTTTATTCACTACGTGGAAAAGTAGCTTCCGCTGTCCCCTTGGAAATGGAGAATAAGGCATGCGAAGAAAAGGCTTCTGAGCTGTCCAGGATCACCACCTCGCCCGCTGCACACCCCAGTCCATCACCCGAGCGATCCGCCGCAAATCAATCTCCTTGACCGTGTCCGGCCCTGACTCGACGCGAGGCAGAAACAGAATCGCCTCTTGGATCTCAGGGGCCAGGTTGGTCAGCCACATGATGTGCGTCATGCGGGCGGTCGTGACCTGAGCGTAGTGAGCAAGCTCGGATTGGTTCTTAATCACGCCATCACGAATCAACTGGTCACACTGAATGGCCAGCATTTTCAGTCGCTAAGGTGTATTTTTGCAACGGTATCAAGATGGGTGCACTATTGTTCGTCCAAACGCTGCCGAATCCATGACGGTTGACGACGACAGTCTAGCACCGCGATCACGATCACTATTTCATTTGATAATAAATTGCAAACGGAAAACGTTTGGACAGGGCTCGATGAAAACCGAATGCTATTTCATGAGTACCAGCATAGAAAACCAGTGAGTCGATATCGGAGATCAGGCAGGAACGAAAGTAAGAACCAAGATAAGTTGTCTGACTTTCATAAAACCAAAATCCATCGACAAGATCAGACTCAGCTTCTGCTGTAATGTGGATCTTCATTGCCCGAGGTTTGATAACCTTCTTTTGGCGTCATCCCATGACGATACCTTGGCATCGCCAGCTTCGAGTCTGCTTCGACGTTCGGAGAGAATATTTTCGTGCCAGTCTGGTGACTAAACATCCTCTGACTTATCGCAAAGACTCCTCCAAAGAGACTCCATCAATTGCAGCTTCTCTGGGAGTGACAATGATTCAACGGACAGGTCTTGTGTCATCTTGCTTAGCTTCAGAATTGTCAGGCGGGTACCGGCGTGATCTTAATTTAACAGGTTCAGGTACGGAAAAGAATCTAAAAACGGGGCTAGTGTTGATAGAGATAGACTTTGCAGATCAACTATGAAAGTTCGAATCCTTTTCGGTCTCCGTGACACTGGAAGCAACACCCTCGCCACAACTCTCAGTCAACCAAGGGTTTGCGACGAACTTCCGAAATAGACATGGTTCGAGGAGGGTTGC
>NZGD01000219.1 GCA_002690925.1 Rhodopirellula sp. | reverse complement strand
TTCCAACAACAGAGCTTGTTCCATGAAATCCACACTCGAGCGTCGCAGGTTCTTACGCAACGGTGGTGTTCTCATGGCATTGCCGATGCTTGAGGGGATTCCCGAAACAGCGAGTGCATCAACCAAACAAAAGCTGAAAGCAGGTGACTCAGGGAAGGTCAAACGCTTTGTCTGCCTTTCGAACAACTACGGTGTTTACCAAAAAGCCTTCTTTCCCCAAGCAGACCAACCGGGAAGCAACTATGAGTTGCCAGAAACACTGACCCCCTTATCAAGGCACCGCAAGGACTTCACAGTCTTCTCCAATCTGGACCATGGCTTCACCGGTGGACACCAGGGCGTGCCCGTCTTGCTAAGCGGAGTTCGTCCCGTCCTTGCTCATAATTACGCTGAAGGCAACATCAGTTTGGACCAAAAGCTTGCTGAGCACCACGGCGCTGCAACTCGGTTTCCATCGCTGACACTTGGGTGCCGCGAGCGCAATCTACTGAGCTTCACCAGAACAGGTGTGCAAGTTCCCTCAATTGACCTTCGTGCTGCTTATCGCAAAATGTTTTACGAGGATTCGGCAGAAGCAAAGATTACTCAGAAAAAACAATTTGAACGGCACTCAAGTATTCTTGATGTTGTCAGGGAACAGGCGAAAGCAATGGATGTCAAAATCAGCCAAAGAGATCGCAGAAAACTGTCTGAATACTTTGACTCGGTGCGCACGCTCGAACAAAAGATCACGCAACAAGAACCATGGTTGCAACGCGCCAAACCGAAAACAGAAGTCGAAGAGCCCAATCCCGGAAACAGCACCCAGGAACAACTCAAAGCGATGATTGAGATTATCGCCTTGGCACTACAAACAGACTCGACCAGAGCCATCACCATGACAAGTGGTTTTGTCAATGGAGACTTTGGTCTGAGTGGTGGCTATCACGGCTTCTCTCACCACGGAGAACGCGAGGAACCTGTAGCGGCATTGAAGAAAATCGAGGGATTTCAAATCTCGATGATGTCCTACCTGATTGACTTATTGAAGGCACAGCAGGACCTGATCAACGGCGGCACCCTGTTTGATCACACTGCAATCCTTTTTGGTTGCGGCATGGCATCAGGAACGCACTCAACCACCAACCTGCCGCTGGTGCTTGCCGGTGGTGGTTTTCAGCATGGAGAGCACAAGGTTTATCCTGACGCTAATCACGAACGGGTTCCCGCTGCCAATTTGCTGCTTTCCATCCTTCGAAACAGCGGGCTCGACCTCGAACAATTTGGCTCCAGCAGCGGAACCCTCCGTGGCCTCGAGTATGCGTCAAACTGATCGCCGCGTTGGTTGGTTTCCAGCAGCGACCTAAAAGAAATCCCGGTACTCGCTGCTTGGCATTCATAGTCCTCGGTGTCCTGAAACAGCTCCATGCTACAACCCACTAGCTCTTCTCCAAATCCACAAGGGCCTTTTGAACAAAGAGGCTTCCAACTCCCCAATTTTACGTGGCTAGTCCTGATGGCCGGCTGCCTGCTTCCGCAGTCAACAGTCCTAGCAGACGTGGTATTAACCCAAGTCACACCATTTCTGAAACAACACTGTTATTCGTGCCATGGCGAGAAGAATCCAGAAGGTGGCATCAGGCTCGATAACCTTGACCACAATTCAAGCAGCGTCACGACTCTTGAAATCTGGCAAAACGTTCTGGATCAACTCAACTTGGGCGAAATGCCACCTGCAGACGAACCGCAGCCGGCCAAAGACGAGACGGAGAAAGTAATCAACACGCTGACTACAGCGTTGGCAAGAGCCTACGAAATCGCACAAACGACTGGCGGTCACACAGTGCTTCGGCGATTGAATCGACACGAATTGCGTAATACCTTTCGTGATCTGCTGCATCTACGAGGAGCAGACTATCGCCCCGGCGCCACAGGTTCAAAATTGACAGACAATAATGGCAACGGCAGCGTTGAACGCACCGGCACTGATCCACTGCGTTTTTTTCCGGAGGATGAAGAAGAAGACGGATTCTTCAATTTAGGAAACCGGCTGGTCATGTCAGATTTCCTCTTACAACTTACGCTCGAAGCTGCTGAAGAAACGCTCAGTCAGGCAACCCACTTGGAGCCGAAACCAGACACTTCACCGCTTGAGTTTTCTGGACACCTCGTCAAGGGCAAAAGAAACGGCGAACACCCGATCGAAACGGTATCGCGGGAATTCAACCCCAACTTTGACATGATCGCACAGGGCTACGAGCGTTACGGTCGACTTGCACCTTCGGACATGCGGCAGGGGGTGGGGTACTCCGCAGAATATCAGATCACCGTCGAGGTATCGGCGCACAATCCCAAACATCCATGGCAGGACCTGATCACGCTTGACCGTGAAGCACCGTTTCAACTGTGCCTGAACATTGCTGACACTGGCAATCGCGGCATCGAAGGCCCCACTTCGACGCCACTCACGCTGTGGACCGTCCCTGCAGATGGAAGGCGGCACAGCTTCACAACGTCAACGTGGATGGATCAAGGCTGGATTCCGTGGTTGGGTTGGGAAAATGGCCAACATGACCGTAACTTCCGGCCGGAGAAAATCGTCGAAACCTATTTCCCGGACAGCTATCGGGCCCGCCCAGACAAAAAGCTTGACAAAACGGGGCATGATGAGTGGCCTCTGAAAATGACTCGCGTGCTTTTCAAGAAAAGCTACCAAGGGCCCCATCTTCGCATTCATCGCCTCACCCTTACTCCTGTGATCAAATCATGGCCTCCACAGAGTCACCGCGCTCTCTATGGCACGGGGTCCGGAACCGCAACTGAAATCCGTCAATTGATGACACGTTTTGCTCGCCGAGCCTTCCGGCGAAAAGTCACCTCTAAAGAGGTTGAACCGTATGTGCAATTGGTACTTCAGAAAAACACAGATGCAATGGTTCAAATGCCCGGTGGCATCTCAGAACTGGAGTATCAGGCCTATGAGGGAAAGTGGAATGCACTACCCGATTTCGAGTCACTGCAGCCATTTCATGCCGGCAAACTGAAGCAGGGATACATCGATATCAACGTTGCCAAAAAGAAAGAATATTATGCCATTGTTTTCAATGGAAAACTAACAACAAAAATCGAGGGTGAATACCTTATCGAGATGGCGTCGGATGACGGAGCACGTATCATCATCGACGAGGAAACGATTTTGGAACATGACGGGCTGCATGGAGCAGCCCATCGTAAACAGAAGGTGCCACTGGCGATTGGAGAGCACACGATTCGTGTTGAATATCTCGCCTATGGCCAACCCAATAGTTTCCGCGCTGGCTGGAGTGGTCCGGGATTTGGTCATCGGCGTTTGTCGGTGGAAGGTTTACACGCAGTGCAAGCAGCGAAAAATCAGGAAAATGTACCGAGCCTGATCAGATCAATGCAGGATGGCTATGCAGCAATCCTATGCTCTCCCCAATTCTTGTATATGAAAGAGCAGCCTGGCCCTCTGAGTGACTACCAGATTGCCAATCGTTTGAGTTATTTTCTCTGGTCATCAATGCCTGATACAACCTTGTTTGACTTGGCATCTGCGGGCAAGTTAAACAACGCGGCTGAACTCAAACGACAGGTTGAGCGCATGCTTCAAGACCCCAAGGCGGCCGCTTTCACGCAGCACTTCACCTCAACTTGGCTTCGCATGGATCGGCTGGGAAAAATGCCCCCCTCCGGTGGTGACTATCAGTTTTACAAAAATCTGAAAGTTGAACCGATGTTGATGGAACAGGTCGTTACATTCTTCGAACACGTACTTGCAACCAATGGTCAAATCGAACAATTTATCGACTCCGACCACACGTACATGAATAGCACTTTGGCCAAGTGGATTTACAAACAGGAGGGGGTTCGGGGAGACCAATTACGCAAGGTCGTTCTCGATGACCGGAGAAGAGGTGGTATTTTCACGCTACCAGGTGTGATGACGGCGACAGCTAATGGAGTCGACACGTCACCGGTAATCCGTGGCTCATGGTTGCTGGAAAACGTACTTGGCAGGCCACCCAACCCACCCCCACCTGATGTTGAACCATTACCCACCGATACCCGGGAAGCTAAAACGATTCGGCAACAGCTTGAACTGCACCGAAAACACGAAGCCTGCAAAAGTTGTCACGCCAAAATAGATCCGATGGGATTCGCGTTTGAGAACTTTGATGTCGTTGGACGGTGGCGAGACAATTACAAACGGTCGCGAGTTCCTATCGACACTTCCACAACGCTATCGACTGGTGAATCGATCGCGGACATTGTCGAATTCAAGCAGATGCTGAAACGACGTCGGATTCAGATTGTCCAATGTCTAGTATCCAAAATGCTGACGTATGCCATTGGCCGTCAACTGGAAACGCTCGACCGCGGCGAGGTGGATCGGATTGTGGAAGCACTTGGTGGTGAAGATGCCCGTTTGCGTGACATGGTCCAAGAGATTGTGAAGAGCGATTTATTCCTCAACAACTGAGCAGCATTTTTCCGTCCTGGTGACGAACAAAGCCCCAATTTTCCCACCAGCGAGCCTATTCGCAGGCGTAATTTTCGGCATCAAAAACTGTACTGCACGCTCAATCCATTGTTTTCCAACTCAATCGAGACAATGCCGCTGGTCTGACCTGGGTTCGCCGTTAAGAATGCAGTTTTGATGGGGAACAAATCAATCCAGAGAGCTCTTTGAATCAATGCCTCGCATGTGTCACCGTTGCTGTCATGCGCAACAAACAACTTGATCACTGGTGGTTGGCTTTGACTGAATGAATTGTCAGTCCAAACCACAAATCGATGCGTTGCACAACCGCCACCATAACCCACGACCAATTTCAGCAAGTCGCTGTGCAATTCAGTAGCCTCAACATCGAAACGATCGGACTTGCGCGAAAACTGTCCGCTTAAATCGACCTGCATACTGAGCGGCTTTGCAGTCTCAGTCCCCGCATCGAATGGACTTACCGCCACGTCTGCCCTATCAAAATCCGTATTAGTGACGGCTTGTGAACTTCTTGAATCATCTTCATCATGCGAGCAAGCACCGCAAGGGAGCAGCAAAAGCACGAGTGTGAGACTAAAACGACACGACATTTTTCGGAACCTGCCAGAGAATGGAAAATCGGTGTCTCGCTCACCGGTCACGAGACACAGTATCGAAATAGGCAAGACTCGCTGTAGATGACGCTTATCCTCGGCTGACCTTAGGTTATTTCTGCCGACGAAGAGCAAATAGACGTAGTCATCACTTCGCGCACCTACCGGAAGAGTGTTTGGCACCTTTCAACGGGCATGCGGACTACACAACAAGGTACGGGCATTCCACAAAAAAACACGCCAAGCAGAATGCCCGGCGTGTTTTTTCTGAATTGTATCCGGCAACCGCGTCGGGCAGACTACTTTTCCTCGACCCAAATATTCCGGAACACAACCGGGTTGCTGTGGTTCTGCAGGAAGAGAGAGTCTGGTCCTGGCCCCTCACCGTGTCGACCTGGCGTCCCATGAGTGAGTTCAAGGTCATCATGGATAACAAACCCGTTGTGTTTGATAGTCGCCCGCGCGTTCTTTGTTTTCTTACCATCAGCATCATATTTCGCAGCAGTGAAATCGATGTCATACGTCTGCCAAGCAAGTGGCGGCAAACACATATTCACAATCGGTTCCGAGATCGAGTAGATACCACCACACTCGTTGTTTTTTCCTTCAAGACCGAATGAGTCGAGTACCTGCAGTTCATAACGACTCTGCATGTAGACGCCACTGTTACCGCGTCCCTGACCTGAAGACTTAGGCATGAAAGGAGTTCTAAATTCGATGTGCAGACGATGGTCCCCCAATTTCTTTTTGCTCTCACAATTAGTTGCTCCGAGCCACTTACCATCGACCAGTTTTCCATCCCGAAAATTTTCGGCTGAACTACCATCGAACAAAACGAGAGCACCCTTGGGCGGTTTCGCTCCAAGCGTATCACTCTTTCGCTCAACCTTCTTCAAGCTCCCCAGTTCTTGACCGTTGACCTGCACTGCAATTTTCCCATCGCCAATCACCAAATCAGCTCGTTCAGACTTAGCAGTGATTTTTCCATCCTTGGACTCCGCATCCATCGTGGTTTGCCCGTCACCGCGACTCCAACCATCGCCGGGCAGACCACCCTCGTAACCAACAATCCTGAATTTCCCATCGCCCAGAGCGATGACTTGGCCCCCGTAGGTTTTAATGCCATCAGGTGTTTCAACGCTTCCCTTGTATTCACCCTGCAACGCAAAGTCAGGCCCAGCTTTGGCGGGATCAGTGAAAGCTTCACCGCCAGCCCCGAAAGCAGCTCCGCTTACCGAGCCAAAGAAAACCAGAACGCCAAGCGAACGAACGATGTATTGTAAATTCAAGATCTGACCTCATCTGAGATGTAAAAAGAAACCGGAATATCAGACAGCAGCATACCGAACCTCAAATGGATGCGGTGTCGCCAAGCGTTAGTTTACATACTTTTTACGGCCTTTCTCAGGCCGTCCATAATTGGTCCTAATACGACGTCCATCCGCCATTCCTCGACTGCCAGCAATCATCAGGGCGATGCTAGTTGAGCGTAGGTGCAGGTCTGGGGCAAACCGACGATCCAAAACAACGCGCCCACCATGGTTTCAAGACCATTGCTTCAGGAGCGAGTACAACCTCGCGATCATTCCTCTGGCGAGTGGACAGCCATTAGGTTTCCGGTGGTTCGCAGATAGACAACGCCTTCAGAAATTGCCGGGCTTGCAAAGCATGGTTGCCCCATTGCGTTGCGCGACTTGATTTCAAACTCAGGTCCAGCTCCAACGACATACACAATGCCATTTTCACAAGCACAATAGATTTTCCCATCACCTGCAACCAGCGAAGCAATCATCGACGCGCCAGAGCCTAAACGCTTTTCATAGACTTTCTCGCCGGTCTTGGCGTTGAAACAACGTAAAATCCCACTGGAACTTCCCAGATACAGATAATCGCCATAGACCACGGGAGTGGACATGTACGAGCCACCCTTCAGCGTACTCCAGACAATGCCGCGTTTCCCACCCTCCTTCTGCTTCAAAGCATCAACCTCGGATGGTGTGATATCGCCATTAGCACCAGGCTCAACCACGTAGATCGGTGACTGGGCACCATGAGCATTCGTAATAAAAATATTTCCGTGCGCCTCAAACGGCGTTGGTACAGGATTATCGCCCCCGCCATGAATCCGCCACAGTTCGTTACCATTCTCGAAATCGTACGCCACGATCCAAGGCCAGCCATTGATCACCACCTGTGTGCGTGACGGGTGTGAAAAGATTGCTGGCGTCCCCCAACTTCGTTCACAATCGTCATCTCGTTTCTGCCGCCAAATTTCTTCTCCATCCGAGAGCCGAAGCACTGCGACAAAGGGTTGGCTGGGGTCATCACAAATCACTGCGATGCGATCCCCATGAATTGCTGGCGAACTGGCATACCCCCAGCCTATGCCGTACTTACTAATATTGATGACACCCAAGTCACGATTCCAGATGCGATTGCCCTGCAAGTCAAAACAGTGCAATCCCTCGGAGCCAAAAAAAGCAACCACACGGTCACCCTGAACAGCCACGCTGGTATTTGCATGGGTCGCCTTAGCGTGTCGCGTCGCTCTTGGAACGCCACGGTGTGCGGTTGATCGCCATAGTTCTTTCCCTGTTGTCTTGTCGTACGACAAGACAACCCAACTCTGCATCCCATTATCATCTGCTGCATCAGGACGACCACCGCGCCCCACTTGCAACGGCGCCTCACCTTCTTCAGCAATGGCTGTCGCAATCAAAACTTGATTTCCGCTAACCACTGGACTTGAATGCCCCAACCCCGGAACCTCGACACGCCACAGGACTCCCGTCACCTCTCCTTCCTCGGCATCAGCATTCCACGAATCGGGTAGTGCATAACCATCGGCAACGCCCTTGGCACCGAATCCTCTAAATGACGGCCAGTCTGATTCACGACTGCCTGAATCATTTCCCTCAGCCACTGGTTCCGCCGCAAAACCACTGCAACAAATGACGAGGGAGAGTCCTAGCAAGAGCGATTTGATACGAATGAATTTCATTGAAACCACTTGATTATCGTTTGGCACGGTTGAAAAAAAAACGATTCAGCGAACCCGAGTTCGCTGTCACAATATCGTCAAATCCATCTCCGTCCAGATCCCCCACATCCAGGCCATACGTTGCAGCAGTGGCATCTCCAAAAAGCGTCTCTGAAAATGCGTCCCCAGTCTGCGCACTAAAAAAGGTGGCGTTAGTAAAAAACACAGCATTGCTCTGTCCCACGTTTCCAATCACAACATCGAGTGATTGATCATTATCCATGTCAGCAAGCTTAATTGCGTAAGTCTGGCTATCTGCACGACCAAACGGCACGCGTGTTTCAAATCGGCCGGAACTGTCTCCAAGATACAGTGCATTGGGTTGTCCAATGTTACCAGCGACCACATCCATCATTCCATCTCCATTGATGTCGCCGACCGCGACAGCGCGCGTTTCATCACGTTTACCCCCAAAGTAAACCTTTGTTTGAAACCCTAATTGTCCGTCGTTCAGTAACACATAACTCTGTTGCCCATCCCTATTCGCCAGCACCAGATCATTGTGCCCATCATTATTCAGATCAGCGACAGCCACGCTGATGGTTGAATCACCAGGGCCGCCAAACGTCTTTTCAATACCAAACCTGGCGTTGCCGTCATTCAGAAAAATACGATTCGGTCTTCCACGACTGGTCGCGAGAATATCGACATCACCATCCCCGTCCAAATCCGCGAGCGTCAAGCTGCGAACACTGCTGAGTTCACCCAAAATGGCTCCAGGAACAAACCGACCATGGCCATCGTTCAACATTACCTGACTGGGTGCCATATCATTGCCGACCGCGATATCCAAGTCACCGTCCCCATCCAAATCTGCAACTTCTGTGGCGTAGGTCGTTCGCAAGTCTTTACCTAGTCGCCGCTGCACATTAAATCGCCCCCGAACCTGATTGAGAAACAAAAAGTTCTGCTGAGGCCAATGTCGACCATTCGCGACAGCAACATCTAGATCGCCATCGCCATCAAAATCCCCGAGGCGGGCCGAAGCTGTCAAATTGGACAGCGTCCCAAGCGTTGCTCTGCTACTGCCAACAAAACTGCGTGGTTTTGCAACTGCAACAGAAGTGCTGATGACACACAATGTCAACAGAGTGAATGGCACCAAAGTCGGGCTCACCAATTTCATGTGATTTGAATCCGTCAAAACTCGAACAATTACTATCTTTCGAAGCTCAGAATGTAGCGGATAAAAATGATCTCAACCTGATACTGAAGAAACAAATGAACGAATTGCCCAAGATGCGAGTCGACGGCCACAGCCCGCTAGCAGGAGACCATGGCAATAGCACTGGCGGCGGGCAGCATTCCTGCATCAAAATCAGCACGTCGGACCAAGTCCGATAATAATTTCAAGAACGAGCCAACGTAGCACGACAACAAAACCACACTGGTTTAAGCTAGGAGGTTCCAATCCTACCCTTAAACCTGCGTTCCCACAGAGATGCCTAATGCCCTCCCTGCAATCCCCAATTTCCAACACTTTGCGATCCGTTGCCTGCTGTCTGCTTGGAATTATCGCAGTCAGCTTTGTGCCTTGTGCTACCGCTGAGGAAGACAGCAACAAGAAATTGAAAATCCTGCTGGTCGCTGGTGGATGCTGTCACGACTACCCCGAGCAGACAAAACTGCTGAAAGAGGGACTCGAAAAACGCATTAACTGTGAAGTCACCGTTGTACTGAGCTCGGACACCAGCACCAAAGCAACATTCGCAATTTATGAATCTGACAATTGGGCCAAAGGCTATGACGTAGTGATTCATGACGAGTGTTCTGCGAACGTAACTGACAAGCCATACATTGACCGTATACTCAACGCCCATCGCAATGGAACACCTGCCGTCAATCTACACTGTGCCATGCACAGTTATCGCTTCGGCAACTTCCGTGCTCCTGTCGCTGTCGATGCAGATAATGCGGCTTGGTATGAGATGCTGGGGGTTCAATCGACAGGCCATGGCCCCAAGACACCCATTGATGTGATCTTTGATGACAAGGAACACCCGATCACCAAAGGCCTGAAGAACTGGAAGACCATAAACGAAGAGTTGTACAACAACGTACGCATCTACAGTGGCGCGTCAGTACTCGTCAAAGGTGACCAGATAACACAACCGAACAAAAAAGAACTCAAAAAGAACCCTGAAGCCAAGCCACGCAAGGCAAGTGCGGTGGTAGCTTGGACGAATGAATACGGGCCGAAGAAAACTCGTATTTTCAGCACCTCTCTTGGACACCAAAATGAAACTGTCGCCGACGAGCGGTACCTGGACTTTGTCTCACGCGGCATCCTCTGGGCAACTGGAAACCTGAACAACTAATACCCTAGGGAGAAAAGGTTAGCGGAGGGCGCTGGTTATCACCCACGCTGATGGTCAGCGAAATTGCTGACGAAATGGGACCATGCTGATGCGCAACGTCTCACAGCGATAATGACAAACGGGTGACTTCTTTACCTCTTCATTGCCTGCGAGACAGGCAGAAGGAATGGAAATCTGGCACTCTACTCTTCGACGAACGTTTCGACCCACCCTTCGATCCCGTCGACAGTAATCCGCCATCCTTCGATGCGGCAAATGAAGATAAATCGGAGCATGCATTTCAAACGGCAGCAGAAGTTCTGCTGATCCTTAGGGTTAGCGTTCATCCAAAAGTGCAAGTCACTGCGCAGCATTAGATGATTCGGTGCTGCTCGTGCCGATATTGCAGGCAGAGGCATCACAACGCCCCGTGAATCGCAAACGATTTTTCGCGAACACTCGGTACCCTGCGTCGAGTCCGTGAGAAATCCCCGGCACTCTTGTCAGCGCAACCAGTGGTCCCAAACCTACAGCAGCGTAAAGACGACGAAACACCTCGACACCGGTGATCCACCGTCCGTCAGGCAAGCGTCCATGAATTTCATCCATGAAATCCTGCATGCTCCTCTTGAACTGGTCCGGTGAAAAATCATCAGCACTGATGTCTGTGAAACGAATGCGTTGTTGCCTATCCATCCACCGCAACATACGGATTTCCCGCATACACAGCGGACATGCCCCGTCAAAGAAGACTTCAACTCGCCATTCCATTGATTGTTTCGACACTAACACGCTCGCTCTGCAAGGACATGGAACTTCACTGCGCACAACCCAAATCGACCATCAAGCAGTGAAGTGTAGAAACGCGTCCAACCTCACACCAAAAGCAACACACAAATCAGCTGTATTTCACAAAGTCCATCACAGGGAACCAACCGACACAGAATCGGAGGCGGGTTAATCACAGCCTCAGGTTGAACAGTGGGAAGATCATTTCCCGCAACCCCAGTCGGTACGCAAATCCCACGCCTGAGCCTCCAGAAAAGCAAACTCAAGACGAGCATTCAATCAACCCTAAGACCTACCACCTCCTATCAGGGAACCAGCCAAGAAACCTCAGTGCTTCTTTCTTCACTATAAGCAAGGGATGCGCGAACATGGCCGCCCTGACGCAGGTAGAGCCAGTCCGCTGACTGAACCCGGGTTCGAACCAAACGAAAGTTCTCGCGTCCTCTCTCGGACTCCAGTTGGCTTACCAAACGATCTGCAGTACTTGGGGGCTGTTGGCTCGAACGCTGCTGGCCGGGTGGGTCCACCGACAGATATGCGGAACGACTCTGCAAACTGACGGCTTCCCATGCGGCATCGGCGTCCTCGTCATTCATAACACTTGCGACTCCATGCAAACGCAATTGAATTTTGGTCGATGGTTCATAGAACAACCAACAAACAGCTCCCTCGCTCCATTCTATTTCTTTCACCTTGGCTGACCGCACATCCGTGTGGAAATCGATGGTACGTGCAACAACATCGCATCGGCGCAGCACGACCGTTCGACCGCTTGGACAGTATTCTTTTTCACCCGTCTTTTGAATCGTCATCAAACACCCAATGCTCCATGGATGTTTATTACCCCTCGCACCCGTCTCAAGACTCTGCCAAATCAGCGCGTCCACCCCATCAAGTGGGTTTTCAGATGAAAGCAAGAGATCAAATGCTGCTTGTAACCTCATTCCTTCATTACTCCAAAATGATTCATAGCGAACGGCCATGCCGACCTGACTTTGCCAAAGGCTAGCCAATAACGAGAGTCGCTCTCTACAAAACCCAGATTTCAATTCTAACTATTTGGACGAGCGGAAGCTTCCTGACGCCAATGCAAACTTTCACGGTTCCACTTTTCCAATGCTACAGCATCGCCGTTTTCAATCGCGGTACCGAGAATGATAGCTCGACGAAGCTGATCGTTATTGAGTTGTTTATACGCTGTAAGTCGTCTATCAAGATGGTTATACCAACAATCCTGAAATAATTGATCAAGAATCACACGCATGAAGCAATGATCCTCTTTCAGCCTCCAGCCGTTCCGACGAGCCATGGCTGGAAGAGAATGACGCATCAACTCCAGATAACGGTCCTGCAACTCATAACGATGCAAACCATTAGCAGAATCATGGTTTTGAAGTTCACTGTACCGATCTAGATTCGTGTCCATGCCCGTGTTCTCGCGGTTAAAGCAAAAAACCTACAATTCTTCGGAGAACCGAGAAGTCGCTGCTTTAGCAACAGAAAAACACTGATGACCTTTACTCGAATCGACCCCAGCAACAAATTTCTTGAGTGCAGAAGTAATTTGATAATGCTGACATCCACGTCCGACTTAACAAATATCACTTCAGCGGTTCGGTGTCTGATAGCGAGACCATGCACCAACAAACGTAGCGTGCAAAAACGAGTATTTCGAACACAGGCCATGTCTTCGGCTGATCCTACAAAACTGTCCTCAAACACATAGAAGGTGTCGCTTGCGATAAGCTAGGAACAGTTAGTCTTCGGATTTACCCCAAACCATCACCCGCTTTATTTCGTCTGGCACAAAATGCATTACTCCGAATTGTCACGAAGGAAAATGCTCACCAGTATTGGCTTGCTGGCTGGTACCTGCACTTCGCGAGATGCGACACTGCATCCAACTACGAACTCAGCTTCCGCGATGACCACGAAAGCGAAGTCGATTCCGTTGACCTTCAGTACGTACGGCTTACCAACCTACTCGTTGAACCAAGCGATCGAAGCCATTGCCAATCACGGCTACGATGGCATTGAAATTAACGTCGCATCAACGTCACAAACCGCAACCGAAAAAATATCAGACATCCAGCGAAAAGAAGCGAAAAATCGCCTGAAAGATCGGGGCATGATAGTGGGTTCGTTGATGACCCATCTTCAACCTCTGAGTTCCCGTGAGCGACATGCGAGTGATAATCGTCGTTTGAAACACGATTGCGACTTAGCCTGCGAAATTTCTCCAGACTCCCCTCCCGTAATTCAGACGGTCCTCGGTGGAAAACACTGGGTTGATTCCAAACAGCAATGCTTAGACCGCCTCTCGGACTGGGTCTCCATCGCGGAGGAGCATGGTGTTGTCGTTGCCATCAAGCCGCATCGCGGGCACGCAATGTCGCGTCCATCAGAGGCGGCTTGGCTGCTTGCACAACTTGACCAACCCAAATTTTTGCGAATGTGGTACGACTATAGCCACTTCATCTTTCGAGACATTCCCCTCAAGCAGAGCCTCCAACAATCCCTGCCTTTCACGGCTGGTGTCGCGGTCAAAGATGCAGTTGAAAAAGAGGGCAGGGTGCAATTTTTGCTACCCGGTGCAGCAGGCACTATCGATTACCAACTTCTTTGTAACATTTTACGAGAGGGAAATTTCTTCGGCACCCTTTGTGTTGAAGTCAGCTCCCATGTTTGGAAACGCTCTGACTATGACCCAACAGTCGCGATGCGTCGAAGCTATGAAGTACTTTCCTCTGCCATGGGCTCCACAAAAGCCCCTCGCCCCCGATAGGGCTGCCTCCGATGTTTCCAACAACTCACATCCCCTGCACGTCTTTACAGAGTCTTGCACTCAGGGAATCTTGATTCCCTGAGTGCAAACAGTCTCGCTTCGTTGCCAGCCCAATGCGCGTCATTAACGGGGCGCGAACGCAGCACCAAGACTCTCTGCTTCGAATCCATCAGGCGTGTCACCGTTGGCGCCGTACAGATAAACCGCTGCCTGCGAAATCGCCGAAACCGCACTCGAGATTAGCGACACGACCAACAATGCAATTAGCCCAATCACGATCAACGTAACCCCGAGGGCTGGCACTGCGCCAAGTACCGCAATTCCACCCATTAACAGACCAATTCCTGGCAAAGCAAAAAGAAAAATAATGAAGCCTATCCCAAAATGGGCCCCCATCGATTCTCCCCAAGACTCCTTAAGAATCACGCCTGAGCGTCGAATGGCCTTAATCGGCCCAACTTTTTCAACTACCAGAACGGGAACAACAAAGTAGGTCAATGCAGCCCAAGCCATTCCGAGAAGGCTGGAAACAATTGAACCAAATTTCTCACTGCGGCTTTCAATCACACGCAGAATCAGGCCAACGGAAGCGCTGACTAACGCCCAACCGGCAATCTGAGGCAAGCGATTCATCGACGCCTTCAGGCCTTCCCCAATCGTCGGTGTCCCGCCGTAGAAACGCTTTATCGCGCAGGCAATCAAGGCACTGTTGAAAAACACGACAACGAAGTAGTTCACAAAGTAAAAAAGAAATAGCACAGCGAGATAAAACACGTTCTGCATTTGATTCTCTCCGCCGCCCTTCGCGTCTTGCTCGACGTCGCCTATCAACTCTGCTCCTCCACCTGCCACGAACAAGGGTATTGCAAAACTTGCCATCACCATCAGGCAGCAAATACCACTCAATACCGGAAAAACGATGAGTTGCTTCTCCGCCCTGAGCACTCCCCAACTCTGTCTGGCGAGTGAATATCCTGTACTGAATCGCTGGAACATGGATCACCGTTGGTGTTTTCGGATACCCGGCAAAGAGCCGCGTGAATGAAAAAATTTCCTACCGAAAGTTTACCCACGTTCGAAAGGAACTGCGACAGCATTCCGAACCGCCCCCCCCGCCGAGGGTAATTCCTGGGTCTGCATACCCCAATTGCACAGCGAAACTGCAGGACCCAGCAAGTAACAGACTCATTTTGTGGGCTTGTTTTTGAATGGCCATCGCTGCACTCCAACACGGTCCGCCCAAGCCTGCCATTTGCTAATCATTTCTTTCAATTTATCTGGATGCTTATCAGCAAGATCGTTTAACTCAGTGCGGTCTGCGTCCATGTCAAACAACTCCCAACGAGTGGGCTGATCTCTGCGATAAGCTGAAACAATTTTCCAGCGTCCATCCCGCAGTGCCAGGTTTCCATGATGCTCGAAGCCAACAGGTGCCTCGCGTTGGATGCCCTCTCCAGAGAATGCAGGTACCAGGCTCTTGCCTTCCATCGGCTGGATTTCATGGCCAGCGAACTCGCGAGGATAATCACCTTCAGCGGCCTGCAAAAAAGTTGGCATGACATCGATCAGATGAGTGGGATCATGAACCAGTCCGCCTCTCTGGGGCTGTGGAATGCCATCAGGCCAGTGCACCACAAATGGAGTACTGATTCCTCCCTCATAACCGTCGTGCTTATATCCTCGAAAGGGAGTGTTCGAAGCATTCGCCCAACCGAGGCCGTAGGCCACAAACGTATCCTCACCGCCTGGCATCGTTTCCGGCCCGGTTCTGACCCATCGACCGTCACGTGTCTGCATGGGTGGCCAGATTTTAGTTTGTAAGTCATCAGGCCCAAACGGCCTGTAATCAAACCGTTCTTTCTTGTCGGCATTCGACGCCCGTCCGTACCCTTCAGCGCAACCACCGTTGTCCTGAAGGTAGATAACCAGTGTATTCTCCAATTCCCCATTTTTTTCCAACACGTCGATGATCCGACCAATACCTTGGTCCATGCGATCAACCATTGCCGCGTAGACTTCCATACAACGTATATCCCACTCTTTGTGCTTGAATCCTTCCCAACTAACTGCTCCATCTGACATGGCCCAGCGTTTATCAACAACACCTTTCTGGATTGCTTGTTCGTATCGCTTCTTGCGAACAGCTTCATAACCGTTGTCGTAAACGCCCTTATACTTGTCGATCTCTTTCTGAGGCGCGTGCATTGGCCAGTGAGCACTGGTGTAAGCCACGTACAAAAAGAAGGGATCATCCGACTGCTGCTTCAAATGATCAGAGACAAAATTAGCTGCATTATCACTGATAGCATCGGTGTAATAAAAACTTTCCGGCTGATACTCGGGATCATTGACAGGTGTGATGTACTGATTCCCCCGGCACAAAGTGGCTGGGTCAAAAAAACTGCCTGCTCCGGTAATGGTTCCGTAGAACCGATCAAACCCTCTTTGCAATGGCCAGTTGGACTGATCCGCCTTGGGCCCCGTGTGCCGCGTGACGTGCCATTTTCCTGACATGTAGTTCTGGTAACCCGCGAGCCCCAATGACTCTGCCAGTGTGACACAACGGCGATTCAAATCACCTCGATACCCTTCGTAGCCCCGATCGCCGGTCATCAACCCGACACCTGCCTGATGAGAATAAAGTCCCGTCAATAAAGACGCGCGAGTCGGACAGCACCGCGACGTGTTGTAGAACTGCGTAAAGCGGAGCCCATTGCCAGCTAAGCGATCCAGAACGGGAGTTTCGATTTCGCTGCCATAACAACCGATGTCCGTGTACCCCATATCGTCTGCCATGATCAAAACGATATTCGGCTTATCAGCAGCTTGGACACAGAGATGACTGGGAGTGAATGAAAATGCCAACAAGAACAAGGATGGCAAAAAGCCACGGGACCAGACAGCGTGCATCGCGAGAGACCTATTTTCATTCCGGACAATGACATCAAGTAAAACACCTATCAGGATCTCTGAAAGGTCACGGCTATATCATAAGCGACAGAACGCGCTCGGCGTATGTCCGTCCGCCTGCCACGTGAAAATGCCAGATTTAAGATAACACGTGCCTGATAACTGAAATGCAAGCAAGCCACTCATGAATGATTACCCCAATGAGCGTCACCCTGACCTAGCTGGAATTTGCTTTCCAACACTGACTGTATCCGATCAAGTCCTCGATAAATTCTTTTCAAGACCGATCAATCCTGTGAGCCGGCTAGCGTCAAGCCAACGGCCCAGGCAATCACCACCAACATCAGGGCTGCTACACCACTTGCCTGTTGCACACGGCGGTTGCCCAGCCAATGCGAGGGCAACGCTGCTCCCACCCAACCGAGCATCAGGCCGGCCAGCAAGCCGGTCGCGTGAGCTGTCACATCCGTATTTTCGCCGCCGATACCAGTGAAGCCGAAAATCACCAACCCACCAATCAACGGACTCCAGCGTTTCAAAAAGTTTTCACGCGGGCCCGATCGCGGCTGCAAAGCATGAGAGACTAGGACGCCCAACGCTGAAAAGACAGCCGTTGATGCGCCGATGGAAGTGTGATCTGCGGATTGCAGCATCGCGTTGACTAGATTTCCCAACGCTCCAGAAAATACGATTACTAACCATGCCACGCCTCCCCCAAGCACCCTACCTGCCATCAGGCCAAAAACACAACCAAACACCAAATTGGAACCGATGTGCCCAGGATCAAGATGAAGCGTTAACGCGGTGACGGTTCTCCACCACTGCCCCCCCATCACCAAGCCGGCTTGCATTTGGCCCGCCATCCACCAATCAAAACCGAACACCGACCGTCCCATGAGAACAGCAACCAACATCAGAACGCCGGCATAAACGCTCACCCCAAACAGAGCCCCATCATAGGTGGGGACCACAACAGGACGCTCAGTGCTTTGCTCAGCGGCCTCACGCTGGTAAGAAGCTATTTCTTCTACCGCCCGGCTGGCATTATCACTGGCCACTAAAACCAACCAGCCGCCTCGAAACTGCTGAATTTTCGACCTGACCCCCAGCGACTCGAGAACAAATCGCAATTCCGCAGCTTCACCACGGGAGTTCGTTTCACAAACAACCTCATGATCAGGCGGTGGTACGTACATGGCTTTCACACAAGGTCAGCGTAGAGTGGAACTTCCAACTCATCTTTCACGACACGGAGCCCCGTGACCAGTGATATCCTCAAAGGTAACAGCAAATCACGATGGAAAACTCTGACAATTAGAGTAGCCAACCAAGTGACCGAAACTCAAGCGACCGAGACTATCAACGGGAAAACAAGGTCAGCTCGTTTTGCAATCCAGGCCTGCAATGATTCTCCCGCAAGCCGTTTCGAGCAGCCTGCAGCCGCTGTTGATAACACAAAAAAAGAACGCCACTAAGTACAGTACTTAGCGACGTTAAGAATACCTGCACATTGCCATGCAGCCACAAAGTAACGGTCGTGACCAATTCTGATGGGCAGAAGTCGCAAGAGATATTTACTTGCGACTGCGAGAAGTTGATCGTTGCGCGCGTCGCTGCTGATAAGCGATCTTTCTGTTAACCAGTTGATCGACACGCTTTGAATCAACGACAAAAACCGCTGGATCGTCAATGACAAACGGAGTCGACCAGGTGCGTCCATTGTTATTGTTGCAAATGTTGAAAAAGAACGAATTCAAACGCTCAGCCTTATAACCATAGGGCAATTGGCTGATCAGGTAGTCATCCTTGGTAAGATCCTCGACACCTGGCTTTGCAAAGTAGTGAACACGGCCATCTGGACTCATGGACATTCCAAAAGTCCACCAGCCAAACTGCTCCAGTGGTATTTCCTTTGATTTGAAATCGATTCCTCTCGAATTACTGCGAATCTTAAGGAAAGCTGAGTCCTGCTCGACGCCTCGGCTGGTTTCGCTGCGAAAGTGAATCCAAAACCCCGGCCAATAAGGTTCGTTCCGCATTTCGGTCCCCACAGCAAACAAACCTTCTCGTGGTTTTCTCGCGGTTGTTCGCGCGCCAAGACGAATACCAAAATGGGGCCCACTGCGATTTTCCCAAAGTGACGACTCGGGGAGATAAACTCGCACAACACAGCTTGGCACTTCGCGCACCTGTAACGTGGATCCAATCCGCGTGGAAATGCCTAGAATCAAATCATCCTGCTGCACATCGTTGGTATTGCGTCCCGGGATGCCCGACCGAAGTGTGCTGATCTGCAATGCTTTGGTGCTGCCCGGTAAACCGTTACTTGGGGTAGGAATGACTTTGAGCACATCTGGCTGCCCACGTTCTGGCCCCTCGGCCCAGCGTCTGTTGGTGGAGTATGCCATCGGCCCGTAACTCCGTTCGTTCAGTTCCCGTGAACTTTTGGGCATATTGTGCACGAACTTCCACTCATCTGCTTCGAAATCATCGCCCACGTAATCGATTTTCGTGCCGACTCCGGGAATTGGAATTCCGTACGAGGAAGTGCCATAAGACTGAGCACAAACCGGAGAATACGCTTGTAGACTGAAACCAGCCAGCAGCAATACAGCAGTCAGAGTGATTGGATTTCGCATAACCTAGCCCATAAGTGAGAACAAAGAGCCCCGACCGAATGAGCTCCCTGTTTTGTATCGGACGGTTTTGCATATGCGCTCAGTTGCTTGGGATAAGTCTTGCCAGCAATTTGCCCATCCCACGCGGCCACTCTCGGGAAACAGCCCTCCAGCCACCCCAATTCGCAAACTATGCGGATTAGAAAATTTCTGCGGACCAGCCCAAACAAGAAATGGTTCGGAGGTCCAATTCCACCACGCCGTTGATTTCCACCCCACCGTCAGATGACCGGCAAGGACGGAAAGCCGACGGCTGGTCCCCCTTTCCCAGTCGCATATCCTGTGATTTTTCGCGATATACTAGTCCAAGGGTGAATCTCTTCACTGCATGATGGCCCGACTCACCGCCTTTCGATTCAGGACCCTCTCATCCCACTCTCAATCGATCACAAAACGCCCTGATGACAGCAAATCCCACCCCCCCTCCGATCTTGACCTGCCTTTTTTCTTTTATCCTCGGAGTTGGATTAGGGCTGTTACCAGCAACAGGAAAGGAACCACGCCCGGTAGAAGACAAGGGTGGGATTAAGGAAACATCGCCGAACTTTTTTGACTACCACCAGATCCGAGGTCGACAGTCCCAACGCAGCGATTCGGGAAGACTGGAAGGGGAACTGGACTTTGCTCTGCTTGGCAAATCCCGCATGCAGGGCATGGCACCGTTTGGTCCTCAATGGAGTAACGACGCGCACCTGTTATGGGATGGCGTGATTGGCGACTCGATGAAGAGTTCTTTTGAAGTCGATGCGTCTGGAGTCTATGACGTCGCGATCCAATTCACACTTGCTGGTGACTACGGAATCTTCGAACTGTCACTACCTGAATCATCCATCACCAAGAAGATTGACCTCTACGGTCCCCGCGTTGATTTAGCTTCATTGGTAATGTTCCAAGACCTCAGACTCGAAGCGGGTCCGCAGTCGATTGAACTCACGCTCATCGGAGCCAATCCCAAAGCACGCAAGTTCCAAGACCGTGGATACTTATTGGGCTTGGACTACCTTCAACTTACGCGGAAAGATCGTCAACCCTCCAATCCAGCAACTGTCATTTCAACCCAGATTCCAGCAGAGAAAGATCAGACAGAGAATGCCGACATCACAAAAACGAACCGCCCCGCATCCCTTCAATACCTGAGTCCAGAACAGGTTGCAGGATTTACAAAAACTTTTTGCTCTGACTGCCATCACGCTGAATCACAAGAGACCGAGATAGACTTTGGGATTTCCAGTAACGGCAAAGCGTGGCACCAAGACCCCAAACTTCTTCGCCAAGCGCGAGACGAACTGGCAGATCACGAAATGCCACCTGAAGGCTCGGAACAACCGTCAACAAAACAACGCAATGCCATGGTCGAAACGTTGAATTCAATGCTGTCAGAATATTTACAGACGCACCAGGTAGTGACACAAACAGCAATGCGGCGCATGACACGCTACGAATACAACAACGCAGTCCGGGATCTTCTCCAACTACGCGGCGACATTTATCCTCTTCCCGAGAAAACGCTACGTGCATTCACTCCGTATTTCAAACCGTCAACAGGGCATAGTCCGCGAGCGATTCTCATCGGCAATCGAACGCTTGGTAAAAACCAGATCGAGCGTCAAATCCTCACAGGCGTGAACCCTTTCGCAATCGATCTTCAAGCAGAGGCGGGCTTCAACAACCGTGGTGAAGAACTAGGGTTCTCACCGATCCTTTTGGAGAGCCTACTGCGTCTTGGGCGTTCGATTGTGCACAGTCCCGAATTCGACGACTACTGTGGCTTGACCCCTTCCTTGTTTTCAGCGCCTGATCCAAAAAGCGGGCAGCAAGCACAGAACATTGCAAAGAAACGCATTTCCAAACTTCTTGAGAAAGCATTTCGTGCGACAATCGATGATCCGACCAGCAAACGCTATCACACCTACTTTCAATCGAGGCATGAAGCAACAAATTCATTTCGCACAGCGATGAAAGATGTTGTTGCTGCCATTCTCGCATCCCCGCGATTTGTCTACCTCGCTGAATCATCAACTACCGGCAAGGACCAGTTGCTGAGTGGATATGAAATTGCGACACGATTGTCGTTTTTTCTATGGAGCAGTATTCCCGATGAAGAATTACTTGTCGCCGCTCGCAACGGTACCTTACTCGATCCTGAGGTGCTTGACACACAGACTCAACGGATGCTGCTCGATCCCAAATGCCATGCACTGACACAAAACTTTGCCCGACAATGGCTAAGGTTGGATCAACTGGTCACCGCGGTTCCAGACTTCGACCGCTTCCCACATTACTACGCCCGCATCGGTTGCGAACAGTGGAAATTCGGCTTGCAAATGATGGTGGAACCCTTGCTGTTATTCGACAGCATTGTGATGGAGGACCGATCAATCATGCTTTTGATTGACTGTGACTACTCCTACCGTTCAGATGAACTTCAGTCGTGGTACACCGATGAAATACCATTCGGCGATCGTGAAAATCGAAATCGTTTCAACACCAACCAACAACGATATACCAAACGAAAATTAACCGACTCAAGAGAGGGTGGTGTCATCACATCGGCAGCGACCATGACGATGACCTCTTCTCCCCTTAGAACCAGTCCCATCACGCGGGGTGCGTGGGTTGCGACAGTGATTTTAAATCGTCCCCCACCCCCACCGCCCGACACTGTCCCCCCCATCGAAATTGATGACAGAGAGATTGAAGCCTCGGGCTTAACATTGCGGCAGCGTCTTTCGCAGCACCAGGAATCAACGCAATGTGCAGCCTGTCACTCGCAAATCGACCCACTCGGCTTTGTCCTTGAAAACTACGATGCTGTTGGACGGTGGAGATCTGCGTACACATCTGGTTTGGAAATAGACTCCAGCGGGCAACTGTTTGGAAAGCTGAAATTCCAGAACATTGTGGAATTTAAAAATGCTTTGCTGCAGCACCCAGAATTTTTCATGCGTGCTTTCTCAGAACACATGCTTTCGTACGCTGTGGGTCGCGAACTAACCCTGGCTGATGAACCAACCGTCAACACGATCCTGCAGCGCACACTGAAGGCCCATGGTCAGTTCACAACTGTCATTCGAGAGATCGTGCAAAGCCGAGCATTCCGCTACCACATTGACGAATCAGGAGCAGAGGAAACCCGATGAGATTACACAAGTTAGCACGTCGGGCAGTACTTCGCGGATCCGGTGCCGCCATTGCACTGCCATTGCTTGAAGCCATGCAGCACGGCACAGTCGTTCAAGCAGCAACCCAAGTGGTTGCCCCGCGACGCTTGGCCTTCTTTTATATTCCTAATGGTGTCGTCCAGACTGCATGGAACTTGGCTGAGGTCGGACAAGACTACAAACTAAGTCCGACTTTGAAACCGATTGAATCGGTACGCGAACACATACTGGTTCTCAGCAATCTTGACCGAATCAAAGTTGCTGGGACCGATGGACACGCACAGGCCAGCACATGCTGGCTTAGCAGCGCTGCCCCAGACGAATTGTCTCCCGCTGGCTATCCCCTGAAACGCACCATTGATCAAATCATCGCCGACAAAACTGGCTTGAAAACCAGTTTCCGTTCGCTTGAGCTAAGCTGCAACCCTTACGAAGACAATCGAGAATCCATTTACTTTGATAACATTTCATGGTTTGGGCATGGACATGTTGCAAGATCATTACGTGACCCTGCGGATGTCTTCAAGCGTCTATTCCGCGTTGAACAACATGTCAACAGTAGCAGCGTGCTGGATCTTGTGATGGAAGACGCAAGAAGTCTTCAACCGCGATTAAGCACCTTGGATCGACACAAGCTGTCTGAGTACACCGATGCAGTCCGAACCGTGGAAAAGCAGATTACAAGGGTGCGGCGCCGACAGGATGACATTGCCAGGCTTAACCCAACAACCCCCATCAAACCCTGGCAGGCCATGCGACGAGATGAGTTCATTCAGGTTATGGGTGATCTGATGATCCTCGCTTTGCAGAGTGACCTTACCCGGGTCGCAACACTGATGACTGGTCCTGAACGATGGGGATCGCCTCTTGAAGTCGAGGGCTGGTTTGACAAGCCAATCCAGCATCATTCGTGGACTCACGGCCAACACAACGACACCATTAGGAAACAACTGGAAAAGCTGGACCTCTTTCACCTCGAACAGTTTGCGCACCTAGTTAAAAAAATGCAGACGATTAAAGAAGGCGATGGCACTTTATTAGACAACACCGCCTTTTTGTTGGGATCTGGTCTCAGCAGCGGTGAACATCACGTGTGCAATAATCTTCCAACTGTGATCGCCGGACGATGCGGTGGAGCAATCCAGACCGGACAGCATGTTCGCTATGCCGAGGGAACACCAATTGCGAATCTGTGGCGGTCTCTCGCGAAAGCAATGGGGGTCGACAAGAAGAATGTTGGTGACAGCACGGGGCTGATTAACGAGATTAGCTGAGTGCTTAGGGTTCAATGCTGAGCTTCCTGTGAGTTGCACCGATAATCGGTGTCGCCCGTCCGCACTGGAAACAGAAATCCCAACTGGACACTTACACTCGGCCCCCGCCAGCAAGACGCTCCGCGGGAGGGAGACTGCGGTATCACGACTGAGCATTGCTTCAACAATGCGTACGTGAGAGGGCATGCTCCGAAAAAATATCGGGTACGTGTCAAATATCAGGCCTGTAAAAACAGTGAAGGGTGTTTTTTTTGCCACTTCGCAAGCAAATCGGCGAGTCCAGTTTCCGGAAGCCTAGCCTCCTCCATATATTGCCAACGCTGGCGGGCGACGCACACTCGGCCTCAACCCTGGGGAAGTGAACGCTTGAGGTTTAGCGAACAATTCAAAGTGCTGCTCGGTGCATGGCATCCACCGGCAGAACCACCGGTCAACCATTATTTGAGAGCGATTGCATGAAGAACGTATTGCTGATTCTCACTTTTCTTTCGGGCTTGGCCTATGTGGGCTGTGGACCAGACGGCAACACAGTCGTGGCACCGTCCGACAACGCGCTGACCGCCGAAGAGGCCAAAACTCAGGCGGAAGACGATCAGATGCGAGAAGAGTACGAGTCGGGCGGTGATCGCCAATAGCATCGCCCGAACTCAGCACGGATGCGGCACCGAACACCGTTAGATTCTCTTTTTTACTCATTCTTATCGGGTTTTCCATGTCTTATAGAACACTTCGCAACAGAGCCGGCTTCACGCTCGTGGAGTTGCTGGTGGTCATCGCGATCATCGGCGTTCTCGTCGGCCTCCTACTTCCGGCAGTGCAAGCCGCGCGTGAGGCGGCAAGGCGGATGAGCTGCAGCAACAATTTCAAGCAGATTGGATTGGGGCTTCATAACTACCATTCAGCCTACAAACAATTGCCGCAACAACTTGGCGGAACTGGCGGGAACTTGCAGGGAGGTGATCGTTACTTCCGAGCATCTGACCGCACCAACAACATGTCGCTCAGCTACCTCGTGAGTTTGACACCGTTCATCGAACAGCAGGCGCTTTGGGAGCAAATCAGCAATCCCAACAGCGAGGATTTGAGCAACCCGGGCACCTTACGCATTCCGGCTTGGCCAGCGATGGGGCCGACCGCAACCGACGAGACAAACCAGTCGCCGCGAACAACGACTCGTAACTCAGCCTACAAACCATGGATGACCGAGATCCCGACGCTGCGATGCCCAAGCGATCCAGGAACTGGCCCACCTGCAATGGGACGTACCAACTACGGCGCCTGCCTGGGGGATGCCAATCGATACTCCGATGCGGGCCCCTATACTTCGCGACTGGTGATCAGCAATTTTCGAGCCCAGGAAATTCGTGCCGCTGGACGAGGAACTTTCGTCGCTCGCTCAGTAACCAAATTTCGCGACATACTCGATGGATTGTCGAACACGATCATGTGCGGGGAGCTCACCACCGATCTTGGTGACAGGGACGTGCGGACCAAAGCCCGTACGGGAATCAGTCCGACGGTCGTGCAGGATAATCCGCTTGCTTGCCAAGCAGACTTGGACCCGGAACGTCCGCAGTTCTGGCTTGATGGAACACGCGTCGTCTCGAGTGGGCAGGGCCGCGGCTACCGCTGGGCGAATGGTAATGCCCTATTCTCAGGAATGAACACGATACGCCCACCCAACAAGGAAGTGTGCACCGCATTTGGCGCAACAGGGCTTGGGATGTTCCCGCCCAGCAGTCGCCACCAAGGTGGCTGTCATATTTTGATGGCCGATGGTGCGGTGATCTTTATCACTGATTCGATTGAAGCTGGAGATCAGAACATTGGGACCGTCCGACGTTCCCGAACTGGGCCACGTGCCCCAGGCTCAGAGAGTCCCTACGGGCTGTGGGGCTCCATGGGCACCCGCGCTGCTAAGGAAACGATCGAAGAGCAGCTCAATCAGTAATCGTATCCCAGGTAATTTGCTTTCAGCGTACTGATGGAAGCTGCAAACTATAGGGAATGGCCGGCACACATCTTCGTGTGCCGGCCATTTTGCATGTATGACGAGGCCCTATCGGACAATGGGCAAGTGAGTATTCCCCCCTCGAGTGACGCACCGAAGAACACCGAATGCTGCTCCTGAGCGGCCAACGTACCAGAGGGAACGCAAATGACGATGTTGGCTCCCGTCCGGCGGCTATCTAAAAACACCAACAAAACAGACGCTCCCGCGCACTCTTTTCTGGTTCTCTATCTAGCAAAAACCTGAATCTGACATCTCATTTCAGGGCCACACACATGATTGACCGAATCGACTATCTTATGCGACAGCAAGTCACATCCCGCAAAGACCAGCAGGTAAGTCATGTCCACTGCAAGCAAAGAAATTCAAGCGTTAACCGCCACTCAATTCACAACGCCAGAGAAGTTTCTGAAATTTTGCCACAATGAGGGTAAGCCCCATGGGGGCATTATCAATGGACAGTCCGTATCTGGCTCGATGAACGCAACGTTCGATACGATTGACCCCGGATCTTTGGAAACACTTGCCAGCATCTGCGAAATGGGTCAAGACGAAGTCAACGCAGCGGTGACCGCGGGACAACGAGCGTTTCACGGTAACGGTGTCAATGGCTGGCGAGACATTCCTGTCGAGGAAAAGTGTGCGTTGATCATGAAGCTGGTCGAGCTTTGTGAACGAGACCGTGATGCTCTGCTGGCATGCGAGATTCGTGATGGCGGTAAAGTCTCCGAGTTGGCCGAAGGAGACTTTGCTCAAATTCGGGCAACCGCCGAGTACTTCTGCGATGTCGCGAAACGAATCTCGCTGGGTGATGGGTCGAAGATGCAAGTAGCAGACAACATTGAAGGTTACACCTATCGAGAGCCATGGGGTGTGGTAGCTGGAATCATTCCTTGGAACTACCCGATCGTGTTGACGTCATGGTTCATTTTCCCAGCCTTGTTGTCCGGCAATTGTGTTCTGATCAAACCTGCCGAGGACACACCGCTGTCAGCGTTGTACATCGGTAAACTCGCAGAAGAAGCCGGTTTTCCACCAGGCGTGATCAATGTCTTACCTGGCAGGGGAGAACTGACCGGCCAATTCATGGCTGAACACCCAGGGATTCGCTACATCTCATTCACAGGTTCACCCGGCGTTGGCCAACACATCTTACGAACGTGCGACCGACATGGCACTCGCATGAAACGTGAGATGGGAGGAAACGGAGCTGCCATTGTTCTGGAAGATGCTGACCCACAAGCCGTTGCTCGAATGATTGGTCGGCACACCAACCAACACTTTGGACAGACTTGCTGTACGATCCATCGTGTTTTTGTGGCGGAGAAGATCGCAGATGATTTTATTGATGCCCAACGCGAATTTTTTTCCGACCTGAAAATTGGTTACCAAGCAGACGAGGGCACTCAACTGGGTGCCGTGATCAACTCAACACAGCGTTCACGCATTCTGTCAGCACAACAAGAGACCGTCATTCGAGGAGGTCAGCCGATCCTTGATGGCGGTGCAGCAGAAGTTGCAGGCCGGGAAGGTTATTACATCAAGCCTGCCATTTACCGTGCAGCTCCGGACCTGAACTGCAATCCAGCCGAAGTCTTCCATGCTTTTGCGACCATATGCCCAGTCACTGATACCGAGCAGGCCCTAAAACTTGCCAACAGCACTCCCTACGGCTTGGGCGCCAGTGTGTGGACTCAGGATATCGCGCGCGGTGTTGAGCTCGCCAAACGCTTTCGAGACGGAACGTGCCAAGTGAATTGCCACAACACCATCGCATACGGGTTACCCTACGCTGGCCAGGGTATTTCTGGCGGCCCCGGAGCAGGCGTGAATTGTGAAGAAACGTTCACCGACTATACCGAGCTCAAAGCTATCTACGTCGCAGATTACCCTGACTCGTGATTCTGTTGTTGCCTGACGTGTGACACAGGACAGGGAACCGCTCTGCTGCGTCTGGCACTTTCCAATCGAGAGCACCTGGATCAGACTGGCACTTTGCCAACAGCGTCTCAATCCAACGGTGACGTGAACTGATGCGTGCGCCGCCTGTTACTCATTTTTTTTGGAGTAAACGCTAGATGCTTTGGCACTTCGTCCTACCTTTTAAGATCACTTTTTGGACGTTGGGCATATTACTGGGCAGTGCTGTTCTGGCCGCGCCATGCCTTCAAAAGAAACGCTCCCGGATTTTTTTGTGGGGATTTCCAATGGTGCTGTTTGCCTTCATCCCTTCCTGCAGCGTGATCATGCACTTCATGGACAAGTCCCGCTTTGGGGTTTTTCAATACGATGTCACACAGACGGTCGGTGATCCCCGAGTGGAACGCTATCTGCCACCCGACGCTCGCGAATTGACCATTGATCGGTTTGCACGTGGATATCGTGCCCGATACCTGATTGAATCTGACTTGATCGAAACCTGGTTTGACGCAGTTTGGGACGAATTCGGAGATTATTCCATGGAAGGTAAATCATCACCCGAATTTGTCACCCTTACAAAAGATGATTTCAACCAGCACTTTGGTGGACTGGGATGGCCGCGTCCTACTGAGGTTGTCTTCTATCAGGGTCCCGTTGCCGAAAACGGTGCGGGATTTGCAATTTGGTATGACGCCGAAACTGGCTTTGCCTATGAGTCAGCAAGCCATTGGTAAACCCAACCAGTCGAATCCTCAACTCTCACGAGGTGAGACACCACGCAGATGTACCGCACCTGTTTTGAATCACGAGACAGCGGCAAATCACTTATCAGCGATGCAAGTGTTTGCCAAGGTTCCGACACCTTCAATCTCAACCTTGCACTCGTCGCCCGGTTGAAGAAACACAGGTGGATTACGAGCAGCTCCCACCCCTGGAGGCGTCCCCGTGAAGATCAAGTCACCTGGTAAAAGCGTCACGATTTTTGTCAGGTGTTCGATCAGGGTTGGAATGTCAAAAATCAGCTGAGCCGTCGTACTATCCTGCACGACCTCGCCATTGTGATGCATTCGAACACGAAGATTCGCTGGGTCAGACACCTCGCCGGAAGTCACGATACAGGGCCCCGTGGGGGCGAACGTGTCAAACGTCTTACCCAACAACCACTGGCCTCCGGGGCGTCCTTTTTGCCAATCACGAGCAGAGACATCATGCCCACAGGTGTAACCGAAGACGTAATCCATCGCTACGGCGGCAGAAACATGCTTGGCCTTCTTTCCCATAACAACAACCAATTCAGCTTCGTAGTCGACTTCACTTGAAACTGCTGGCAGACGAATCGCATCTCCGTGCCCTACCAAGGCTGTATTGAACTTACTGAAAACCACAGGCTCACTTGGAATCTCAGCACCTGACTCGATAGCGTGATCGCGATAATTCAAGCCAATACAAATCACCTTACTGGGTTGCCCGACCACGGGAAGCAATTGAGTAGGCTCGGGCACCCACTGAGATTCATCCGTAGGCTGCAGACTGGCCAACCGACTTGCGTCCCATGAAAAAATCTCGCCGTCCACCGGCGGCTCGTCAGTGAGATTCCTGAGAGGGCAAATCGCTCCGGGACGATAAAGAGCATATTGGGGCTTGCCCTGCTCATCCTGATAACGACAGAGACTCATGACCACGGATCCTGCTTCAAGTGTGTTGGCTCTCACTGGTAAGTTGTTGATCAACCTCATTGCTAACGATCACACCATAATTGATCGCCCCCAGCCAGCCACTCATGATAATACCAACACTTCCCGCGTGGTACATACCACCGACCTGTTGCGGCAATGCTCGACTTACCCCGAGCCCTTCGAATTTAGTTCCAAAGCTGGCTCCCATTTCGTGCTGCGTATAGTGATTGAATGTACGTGGAGTCGCAGCCTCGGCACGATCAATTTTATTTCGGATACCGGGGATGTACTTTTCCAAAGCATCAATCGTTGTGTCGACCAGATCTTGCTTACTGGCCTCGTAATCGTGTTCATTGAGATCAGCCCAATCCGACCAATTGGCATTGGTGCTACTGACGATGGCGAAGCGTTCTTTCTTGCTTGGCCGTGTTCTCGGATAATAAAAACTGAACGTGCGGCTCGTGATATCGCGGCTCAATAGGAGATCCGTCCGGAATTCCTCAGATGTGCTAGTGAAGAAAAGATCACCCGAGGATTCATCGATTTCTTCACCAGGCTTCAACGCCATGTAGACCTGTGTACTGCTGTTATTCAGACGGACGGCTTCGGTCTGATCGACGTAGTCACGATCAAGTTTTTCAGGACCGATCATTTTGAGTATCGTGGTTCTCAAGTTTGCATTACTGACAACGGCACGACACCCAATCCGGCGACCATGCGTCTCGACCGCAGCAACCTTTCCATCCTGGACATGAATCCGATCCACACCGCAATTGATTCGTATATCCACACCATTCGCTTGCAGCTCTTTTTTCATCCGAGCGACCAAATCATCTGTTCCACCTTCGTAAATGAAGACTCCCTTGTTCATGAAATTGCTGAACACAATTCCATAGGTAATGGCTGGATCTTCTAGCGTTGATCCGTTGGCATAGGTAATCGGCTCCATCAAGAGCCGAACGACATCATCACGGCCAGGGAAAAAGCGATCGAACAGCTGCCGCGTCGTGGTTGCCTGGTCGTCGTAGAAATTCATCCCACGAGCCGTATCGAAAAATTCATTGACCTTATCGGGTGAAATTCCAAAGTCCGTTGTCAGCAACCTCGTAAAATCTTCACGATTGAAGGTTGTGGTTAAGGAAAACTGTGGATTGTCAAACCGAATATTTTTGAGCTGAACAATTCGATCTGCGATGTCGCGATTCCAATAGCGGCGGCAGGACTTGATCATTCCATGCGGAAAGCCATGCAAGGAAATATCAAAAACATGTCCGCCCGGTCGAAGAAACCAAGTCGCCAGCCCTCCCAGCTTGTAGTGCTGCTCGAGCAACAAAACACGATGTCCCGCACGGCCGAGAATGTTGGCAGAGGTCATGCCTCCCAAACCGCTACCGATCACCACAACATCATATTGGTCTTCAACACCTTTTAGGAAATCACGGGGCATGAGCAATCAGGGGTTTCAGTAAGAGAATGACAGTGAAAACGAAAGAACTTGAATTCCGCGAGGAATGCAAAGCTTACCCCGAATCACAGGGGACCCACATCCGGCTGCAATTCGGCGTAAATACCGATTTGGTCCGTCTTGGGGGCCCTATCACCGTACAGCAGAAGGCCTCCCTCGCCGACCAGCCATCTTTCATCAAGCAAGCGAATTGAATCGGTTTCCCGGACAGCCAGTGTCTCACGCCCCACTCCTGTGCTAAGCACATCGTGCGAACCTCGAAAAATACTGACGTGAGGAGGAGGCAGAACCGTGGCCATGCGTTGATTGCCCTCAGCGTTCGAGACCAGCGAAGCAATCTTCCATTTTTTGTCGCGTGGGTCCTCAAGAATCCGAATGGTTACGAGCGACTCGCCTGCTGGCAGCGGAACAGCTCCGTACCACTGCGGCCCCGTCGCCTTACTGGGCCATACTGAACTGTAAGCGACCCGAAATTTGGCTGGCCCAGCGGGCACCCGCACCCGAACTCGATATGTCAGCGGCTGATCAGAAGGTGCTTTCGCTGCGGCGATTTGCCCCGGTTCTGTCTCCTGTAAATACCCCGTTTCTGCCCGCAGTTTAGTGACTTCCAACTCCAGATGCCGCAGCCGCCGGATTGAGAAAACGAGCCCAATGGACAAAATGACAAGGGTCACCAACCCCATGTATTCCCGCAAACTGATACTCCATCGCCCCGTGCCCGCCCTAGCGACATTGAACTGGCGAGTTCCCTCGTGGTTCATTCGACACTTCACCGGTTTCATAAGCGATGCGGTCGGGGCCAAGTCGTCAGCAGAAACGGATCCCTCGTCTGTCGCGAAGCTTGCTCCGCGTGACTCACCCGAATGGTTCAGACTATCATCTGAGGTACACGGCATCCCATT
>NZGD01000218.1 GCA_002690925.1 Rhodopirellula sp. | reverse complement strand
GGTGGTGCTTCAGACCATCGAACGGCTGAATGCCAACTCTGAAGTGGACGGCATCCTTCTGCAGCTTCCGCTTCCGGCCGGCCTGGATGAGGGGCCGTTGCTGATGGCCATTGATCCTGAGAAGGATGCAGATGGTCTGCACACGCTCAATCTCGGACGGCTTCTCAAGGGAGAACCTGGCCCGCGCAGCTGCACCCCCGCAGGGGTGATGGCGTTGCTTCGCAGCAACGGCATTGATCCGGCGGGCAAGCGCGCTGTGGTGATCGGGCGCAGCATTCTTGTGGGACAGCCGATGGCCTTGATGCTTCAGGCCGCCAATGCCACCGTCACCATTGCCCATTCCCGTACGGCAGATCTGTCGGCCCACACTCGGGAGGCCGACATCCTTGTTGTGGCGGCTGGGCGTCCTGCGTTCATCGGTGCAGACCACGTGCGGCCGGGTGCGGCAGTCGTGGATGTCGGCATCCACCGCAAGCCTGAAGGCGGCCTCTGCGGTGATGTTCGCGCCGGTGAAATCGAATCGATCGCTGGTGCGCTATCCCCTGTTCCAGGGGGTGTGGGCCCCATGACGGTGACGATGCTTCTGGTGAACACCGTGGTGGCCTGGTGCAGACGCCACAACCTTGACCATGATTTGGGCGATCTCGTGCCCTGATCGACTCCATGGCGCTGCACTGGCTGTTCCCAACACCTGTTTTGCAGGTGGACCTTGAACCGGATGCCGCGACGGCCGCAGCCATGCAGCAGCAGCTTGAACAGTTCGATGCACAGGTGTATCAGCACCCTGAGTTCAGCGATCGCAACAACCTCACCGGAGATTTGTTGGGCCATGCCGGCCTGGATCAGTTGCATCGGATGGATGCGTTCCAGTGGCTGAACGGGCAGTTGGCCGAGCGCGTGTCTGACTATCTCTGTGCGCTCCTAGGGAACGATCACGGCCTCGTCGCCCACATTCAAAAGGCCTGGCCCGTGGTGTGTGCGAGGAACGGCGGAACGGTTGATCTGCACAGCCATCGCAATGCTCAGTTGAGTGCCGTGTTCTATGTGTTGACAGATCCGGCGAACGAGAGTGGCGAGTTGGAATTTGAGGCGCCGGACGATTACTTCAGCCATGTGATGGCGATTCCTTACCGCGACGCTGCCGTCTCCGGCGGTGTGTTCGCGCCGATGCCCCACCGGCTGTTGGTTTTTCCTTCGGATTTGCGCCATCGGGTGCTCCCCTATGAGGGAAGTGGCCCCCGCTATTCGGTCTCCTACGACCTGGCCATCACCACGGCGCCGGGGAAGGGACGTGAGATGCGAACACCCCATCCCATGGACTGGGTCCCTCTCGGTATGAAGAACTCGGCCTGAGAGAATCCCGCCAGCCAGGGTCCACCCATGAGCGCCGAGTTTGATTTCAAGGCCTATCTCGGCAAGGCCAAAGAGCTGGTGGAAACGGCACTTGATGGGTCCTTAGGTCCTGAGAGGCCGGAGTCCCTCAGGGAAGCGATGCGGTACTCGCTGCTTGCTGGTGGAAAGCGATTGCGTCCCATCCTCTGCCTCGCTGCCTGCGACTTGGCCGGGGGCGAGGCGAAGCAGGCTCTGCCGACGGCGGTGGCGCTGGAAATGATTCACACCATGTCGTTGATCCATGACGACCTGCCGGCCATGGATGACGACGACCTGCGGCGTGGTCGTCCCACCAATCACAAGGTGTATGGCGAAGCCGTCGCCATCCTCTCGGGTGATGCACTGCTGTGCCGGGCCTTTGAAATGGTGGCGTTGCGCAGTCCGGATGTTCCGGCTGACCGTCTGCTCAAGGTGGTGGGAGAACTGTCCTTGGTGGCCGGGGCTCCAGGCCTGGTGGGCGGCCAGGTGGTGGACCTGGAATGCGAGGGAAAGGAGGTGGACCTTGAGACTCTGGAGTACATCCACTTGCACAAAACAGGATCGCTATTGAGCGCTTGTGTGATCACCGGGGCGATGATTGGTGGCGCCGATGATGCGCTGATCAAAGCCCTACGCACCTACGCCAGGGGGATCGGCTTGGCGTTTCAGATCATTGACGACATCCTCGACATCACAGCCAGCAGCGAGGTGCTGGGCAAGACAGCCGGTAAAGACCTCATCGCCGACAAAACCACATATCCCAAGCTTCTGGGGCTGGAGGAGTCCCGCCAAAGGGCTGACGCGTTGGTCAACGAAGCGAAGCAGGCCCTTCAACCCTGGGCCGCGAAGGCAGATCCATTGCTCGCCTTGGCGGACTTCATCACAAGTCGCGACCGATGATCGATGCTCTGCCCTCCCATGCTGTCTTGCAAGAGGTGTTGGACAACAGCTCGCTGGCCTGGGGACTGGCGGCCTGTGGTGTGGCCCAGTTGTCCAAACTGTTTCTCGAGCTGCTCCTGCATCGCCGTTGGCGCCCGGCTGTTCTGATTGAAACCGGCGGCATGCCCTCCAGCCATTCCGCCCTGGTCACAGGGACTGCAGCGTGTGTTGGATGGACCCTTGGCTTTGATCACCCCTTGTTTGCCCTCGCGGCGATGGTGGCGTTTGTGGTGATGTATGACGCCAGTGGTATTCGGCGTAATGCAGGCTTCATTGCTGAACGCGTCAATGCTCTTCCTGCTGATTTGTGGTCAAAAGATGATGTGCAGATCAAACCCCTTAAGGAGCACTTAGGCCACTCACGACTTGAGGTCTTGATTGGGAGTTTGGTTGGCCCTTTGGTTGCACTGCCTGGATTGGCCTACTTCGGTTCCCCTGTGGAGATCATGGCTAGATTTAATTAAATATTTTTTGATGATTGACAACATACATGTTCTGTATAGAATTAATCAATTATTTGCTGTGGTAATTGGAATATCCAGCCGTTGTTAATTTAAGTCTTCCTAAGACTGGCTCGACCACTATTTATACTTATTTTGAGGATTCTGGCGCTTGCCACGAAGGCCTCCATGAACAAACTGTTGATCTGATTATTGACTACCGACAAGGAGAGATTGAATTGGATGGCTTGGAAGCAATGATTGTGAGACGCCAAAAGTATCTCAAAGCTAAAATAGACTCAAGTACATTTTTGCATTTGATATCCCGTGAAATTGTTGATGTCTATCCTGAGGGCACGTCCTACTTAACAATCTTAAGAAATCCAGTTCAGTGGGTGAAGTCATACTTGGGGATGCTTTATCAATTTGGAAAAGCGCTTCAGGAGGGGTCTACTCCGTTTGGCCGGGCTTGGGCTGCACGCTATGGAACCTTCCAGGCTGAAGAATTAGATCCTGTTGCCTTGGTCCAGAACATTGACGATTCTTGTTATCTCGAACGCGTCAGTCAAAATCTTCTCCAATTTTGGATTGATTCAGAATTAAAAATCTTTAATTCTGTGCCTTCAAATCGTCTTTATGTATTCCAAATTGAAGCGCTGGGAGATGCACTTGAACTAATATCAAAAATTATTGGCACTGATTTAATCCTTGATCAGCCGGCGCAAAAGTTTAATGAGTCGACGGCTGATAGCTTTGCTAAGGCTTTGATTGCCGAGAGCCTTGAGAGATCTATGGGGGCACCTCTGGTCGCCGAATCGTTAAATCTTTACAAGGATTTGTGCGGCCATCGGCTGCATGGCCTTCCACCGAATGAGAGCTTCGTCAACTGAAGTTCATGTTTTGTAAGCCAGAGTTGAAGAGAACCTGATGCAGGCTGATGTAGGTCTGGGATTTTCTTAGAAATGTATTGAGAAATTCCCTTCATTCTTTTTCTCATGGCCACCATCAACAATGTTGCCGAACTGCTCGCCTGGGGTGCAACTCCTTCCTGGGTCGACAATCAGTTTGACAAAAAGTACAAGTCTGGAACTGCTCAGGGCACGGGCAAGGGGAAAACAGGGTGGGGAAGTTCCTACACCTACACTTACACCTATACGGTGTATGGCCTCTCAAGCATCAGCACGGGTTCAGGCAGCTTCAATTCTTCGGATTGGAACTCTTGGGACAACAGCACAAAGGGAAGCAACGCCAACAAGACTTATACCAGTGGTGGTTACGGGATTGCACTGAATGACGGCAGTCTTTCCATTACGCAGCCTGCCGCGGACCTGACGTTCGGTACCCCAGTCCAGGATGTTCAAACCGATACAGCGACTGATGCAAATGGCGCACAGCTCGTTTCTGTCATTGACAACACTGAAGGTGACAATGATCTGACGCAAACACTTTCGTTCACCGCCGAACAAAGTGTCTCCTCTGGAGCATCGGTTACCAATGGTTGGTCCAACACCACTACCGTTGAGGTAGGTGCTGAGGTCAGTGCCGAATTTATGGGCATTGGTGCGTCTGTAAATACCTCAGTTACGAATGCAACAACCATTGACTCGTCGAGCACGTCGGATACGAGTTCTACTGGTACCGTCAGTTCCACTGTTTCAAACACATATACCATTCAACCTGGCTATAAGGTTGAGGTGACGATGGTGTATGAGAATCAGAAAATTAACTTGCCATATACGTTCCCAGTATCGGTGAGTGGAACATCCAAATATTCGGATAAATGGGGCAACTCTTGGTCAATGGGTGCGGGAGATAACATTAACTCGTCGATTGATTATGGGGCTCCAAGTTCAGAATATATGTCGGCTTCAAGTTCCACTGCTGGAACATTGGAAGCCACGGGTTACATCATCAATGTCAACGCTTCCACCTTTACCACCAAGCAGACCACGCTTGTTTCCCCTGACTCTTCTTCAAGTAAGGGTAAGGCAAAACCGATTAAGGACCTACCAATCGTTCTGAAAGATGGTGAAGCAGTGGACGTTGGTGTCCACTATGACAAGGCTGAAACCAAGCAAGCTGAGGGAGCCCATCTCTTGGGTTCCAAGAAGGATGACCTCATCCACATGGGAGCCAAGGATCAAAAGGCCACAACTTTTGGTGGCAATGACACTGTTCATGGCTCAAAGCATGATGATGTCATCACAAGCAAAGGCGACGATAAAGTTCTCTCTGGTAAAGGCGCTGACATCATTACGTCGACCACCGGCAGCACTGACATTGATGCTGGCTCAGGTCAAGACCAAGTGAACATAACCTCCAAAGGTGGTGGTTTTGATGATGTGACCCTCGGTAAGGGTAAGGATAAAGTCACCATTGATTTGACGAAAGGTGATGACTATGGCTTCGTAATTAGAGACCTCCAAAAGAAAGAATATGTCGATATCAATGCCAATGCACCGATTACTGCCAAGCTTAAAGGTGCCGCGATTGAGGTCTCTATCGATGGAGAGTATGTCGGTAGTATTGGTGGATATGTTGATAACTTCACTGGTCTCAGTATCTATAAAGCTGCTGACATGGGTCTGATGAATATGGACAAGATTGGAAGTACAGCCTCCACTGATAGTGTTGCAGATTGGAAGGATGATGTGATTGCCGTCTCTGCTTTAAATGGTTGGGATTCTATTACAAAGAATTATAAGAAATTTGCCAAGTCCGGTTCCAAATTTACGGAGAACAGCGAGGCGCTATCGAAATATATGTACGATGGAAAAGTTGTTGATGAGTTTGTTGATGCAATGAACAGTGTTATCGGCGATAAAGATATCAAGGATATGTCTGATCACGTCGACAAGGCAATCTCTGAATTGTCTAAAGACCTGCAAGACTACTTCAAGCCTGATCTCATTGTCTGAGACGCAAGCGATTAACTGTTAGGTTAAAGTACCCACGTTATGTGGGTACTTTTTTTTGCCCAAGTACTTGCATGATTTTCTGGAATGGGAATTTCGATTTCAAGTTTAAATGCTCTGTGTGGTGTTGATTGTGATACTAAGCTAAGTGATTATGCAAATATCTTCAGTCAAAAATACAGCCAGCAAATATTCGCCTCTTCATTACAGGCATTTCACGGCGAGTTCAGTCACAAACCAATATCACCAAAACTCCGTTTGCGCGGTATCGGGCATTCAATGCATGGTCGAAGTCTGCCTACGGTGGATGAGTCATTGGTTTCAACTTGCAATATGAATAGTGTTCGAGTTCTTGATCAATTCACCTTAGAAGTTGAATGCGGTGTGCAAATTGGCAGACTCAATGCTTTTTTAAATCAATACAACTGTCGCTTACCTATTATTCATTCTGGTGGATATGGTGGCCCTTCTGTAGCGGGGTATTTCTTGGCCGGCGGTATCGGTGAAGACTCCCGAGAGTTTGGTGGGTTTTGGTCTAATGTTGATGAGATTTTATGGACAGACTATTCGACAAATGAATCGACCTGGTACTCTCAAACTAAACCTCAATTTTGGCACATTTCGGGATCAGGAGGTCAATTAGATGGATTTTTAGAAAAACTTAGGATTCGATTTTTTATATCTAAAGAGTCATCAATACAGACCATGCCATCTGCTTTTAAGGTCAGCCCTCAGTCTCATCCATTTGAGGAACCTATTGTTTGGTGGACCATTTTTTGTGCGACTCCTTATGAACGTCAATTAATGAAGTCGATGCGAACTCTTGCACCTGCCTTGATTCCATTTGTCAGCCTTGTCCCCCCACGCAAAATTGCCATCAAAAAAACAAATGTATACCCTGAGTTTTTAAGCCGCTTTGACGAATCTCTATGCGCGGTTAGTATTGGTGGAACATTGCTAGGAGATAGATTGAACAGTGCCTATCGGGCTACTTCAATTATCGAAGATGTATGTGAACAGCAATCACCCTTTTTGGTCCCTTATTCATCGTCCGAGTTGAGTTTGCAATCATTTAATTAGTCATGAATCAATTGCATTATAACGATTTGAACTTCAAGAATATTTTGCAGGACTTCGATCTTCAATATGTCGACCCTTGCGCTGGGTCAGATCAACTTGAATCTTTAAATTTAACCGCTAGTGCTTATGAAAATCAATGGCTTACCGACTATGGTCGATTCCATCGTTTTGTCTCGCCCTTTTGGTTTTTTCAGCCAGAGACTGTAGAAGAATTGGTGCAATGTTTAGACCGTTGTGATGAGAATAGTATCCCCGTGTCGTGTCGTGGTGCAGGGCATTCCATGAATGGTAGTTCTTTCCCCACCCCAGGGGGAATCCTTATCAGCACCATCAAACTGAATCAAGTTCAGTTATCAGACTCTGAATATGTTACTACTGAATCTGGTGTTCAGGTTTTGGAATTAGACCATTGGCTTAGACAATCTGGCTATCAATTACCGGTAGTACATGATGGTGGTCTCTCTGGTCCAACTGTTGGAGGATTCATCTCAGCTGGTGGCTTTGGATGTTCCTCAGATCAACGTGGTGGATTTTGGAATCACATCCGCGAAATTAAATTCTGGCAGAAAGGATTGGGTGTCTCGACAGTTTCTCCGGATGATGAATTGTTTTACAAGATTTGCGGATCCGGCAAGCCTAATGGATTTATTCTTTCTGCCAAATTAGATATTGATTGTATTAAGCCTGTTTCAAACTTGTCTTTTCCCCTCACGAAACGATTGAGCTTTCAGTATGTGGAACATCCACGTTTAATTTGGTTCACTTTGATTTCACCGCTGAAGCAACAGTTGATGCTACGAAGATCACTTACAAGTCTGCATATTGATTTCAGTGATTATTGGCAAGCCTTGGATCCCTATCAATATGTTATCAAATATCTTGGGAAAACAACTCCAAGTGGATTTCATGATCTTAAATCAGATGATTTAGTAGCAGCAGGTGTTTGGGGTAAAGCCGATTCCGTATCTGATCAAAATCTTTCATCGATGATCCAGAAAATCAACTCCACCGCATCTTTACACAAAAATATCTCTCGATATTGGCAATCTGAATTATAAGTATTATTCTTTTTTGTCGAGTCAAGTTTCAATGGCTTTTGGTGTTGTCTAAAATTATTGTTTTGCTTTTATCATCTATAGAATAAAGAGTTAGAGCCTTGTTTGTTTCTCCTCTGACCATTGCCGTCAATCTGCACTCTCTTGGGGGCATCGCTGATCGATGCTTGTTCCTTCAAGAAATTTTCCATTTCCCTTTGTCTATAAATGTTGTTGTAGGTAAATCAACCCCTGTGACTCTGTTGTTTTTTGATCTGCCCGAACTAAAATTGTTTTAATAAAGGCTATCGGCGTGGAACATCAATCTTTCTCCGGATTTTTGCTAACCGCTTGGGAGCTGGATCATGAGCGATATCTGAAGGATGTTTCCAGTGATCTTGGTGCGCAGGCGATTCAGTTTGGTCTGCTTGGTCTTTGGCAGCAGATCCACCTTGATCGCATTTCCAGTGGCCTTGAGCCCCTCGTTGATCAAATTGAAAAAACCGAAATATTATCTGCGAATGCACTGGATCTGATTCAAGAGATTATCTCCTCAATTTCGAGTCAAGAGAGAACCGTGCAGGATGATGTGCGATTGCTCGGATTGATTACACTTTGCATCAGCCGTTCCGAGGCATTGCCTTCGGATTTGTTGGAAAATTTAAATATTCAACGTGAGTCTGTTGATATATTGGCGCTAGCTTTGCTTCACTCAAGATCTTTCTCGATAGCAACTCTTCTCTCGGAAGTTGCCCCTCGGCTTTCTGAAATCAGTCGGACTTTTGAAGCCTTAATGACTTATATAAATATCCTTTCTGATCCCACAATTTGTCGTGCAAATGTTATTACAAACACATCTCCTTTCATTGTAACTCCTTGGCCCAGTCTCACCAATCTAATGCAAGGCTTGGTTGATGTGGCTGGCCGGCTCCACAATTATCACTATCAAGAGTCTGTTGATCAATGTGAGCAACTTTTAAAGTCTTATCCTTCATGCCCCGAGTTGAGAAGCTTATATGCACTATCCATCTATTTTGCTGCCAAATCAAGTGATTCAATTTCTAATACTGATCTTGATACCCCTGATCCGCTTCTTCTTTATTATTCTGAATGCTTTCTCTTTACACCTTTTGATAGGCTGATTTATTTAAGCGCATTTAAACAATCATCTATAGAGAGGATCTGTGCTCAAAAAGTGATGCTTCGCCTTGGTCTGGACGACAAATTTTATGAGCTGAGATCACAGCTGCAGATTCAACTTGCACTCAATAACAAGAATGGCTTTGATTTGCAGGAGTTGACATCAACTCATACAGATCAATTGTTACGCACGTCTGGATACGATCCATTCAAGCTTGCATTACACTCCGCCCAGCTCAAAAAAATACAGCCATCGTTGTTTGTGCCCTCCTCGGTTGACTTGCAACCCCAATTGCCTTGTCCACTTACATTTGTTGTGGGCTTGCCATCTCCTCATTGGAGTCAATTGAAGAGAATTCTGGGGTCTGTTGATCAGTATGCAGTGGTTGATTCAACAGCTTTACTGGCCAGATTGAGCAGTCAGTTTTCTGATCTTGTCAGCCAAGGTTATCCAGCAACTCTGGATCAGCTAACAGATGATCAAGTATCCATGATCCGAATGTCCTATCTTCAGAACCTAGCAATCTGCTTTGGTGGTCAGGATAAAGATAGGATCATCGATTTCTTACCTCTCTCGTTTGAGCACATTGGTTTGCTTTCATTGGCTTTCCCTGAAGCTCAGTTTTTAGCTATTCATCCGCCTATTTATGAATCGATTCTTTCAAGTTATCTTGAGGTGAATGGCTTCTCGTCCAGTCACGCTACGGCAACTTTAAGCGAATTAACTGCCTATTGTTATGATTATGCTGAGATTTTGGAGATTTGGTCAAACGTTCTGAAGTCAAGAATTACAGTGATCAACTTTGCAGCAACTACACTCGAAAGTGATATTTGTTTCTTAAAAGAGGTGTTTCCCTTGATTGATGAGATGCATATGCCAGATAAGCCTAGTGGTCCTTTTGAGATTGTTGAATCTTTCGATTCCTATGAATTCTTGTCTAATGATGTTGAGGAGTTCTCTTCAGACATCGCAGATGTTGACAAGATGTTGTCTTCTTTGGCAAGTAAGTAAGTAAGT
>NZGD01000217.1 GCA_002690925.1 Rhodopirellula sp. | reverse complement strand
CCGTCAGGAAATCGCCATGATCAAGGTGATTGCACCGAGCATGGCCTTGAAGGTCATCGATCGGGCCATTCAGGTGCACGGTGGTGCAGGGGTTTCCCAGGACACCTTCCTGGCCGAGGCCTGGGCCAAGGTTCGGACGCTTCGGCTGGCGGACGGGCCGGACGAAGTGCACATGGATTCCATCGCCAAGATGGAGCTTCGGCAGTATCGCTGAATCGATCACCTCTGAGACAGTGCGCGAGGACCCGACGATGAACAATCCACTGTTTGATATGACCGGCAAAGTCGCGGTGATTACCGGTTCCACCAAAGGAATCGGCCGCGCCATCGCCGGGGAAATGGCCGTGTGTGGCGCGAAAGTGGTTATCTCCAGCCGAAAGGCCGAGGCCTGTGAGCAGGTGGCGGAGGAACTCAAGGCGCAGGGCTTCGAGGCCATGGCCATTCCCTGTCACGTGGGCGGGAAAGAAGACCTGCAGAACCTGGTAAAGAAGACCAACGAAGCCTGGGGCAGCATCGATGTACTGGTGTGCAACGCCGCCACCAACCCGGTCTACGGACCCACGGCAGAAATGACCGACGACGCCTGGGACAAGATCATGGACACCAACGTCAAAAGCACCTTCTGGCTGACCAACATGGTGCTGCCCCAGATGGCGGAAAAAGGCGAGGGTGCGGTCGTTCTGCTTTCCAGCATTGCAGGCCTTCGAGGCAACACGGTGATTGGCACCTACGGTGTATCCAAGGCCGCCGAAGCGGCTCTGGCCCGTAATCTGGCGGTGGAGTGGGGACCAAAGGGAATTCGCATCAACAGCATCGCGCCGGGTCTGATCAAAACGGACTTCGCCAGAGCACTCTGGGAAGACCCGGAACGCGCAAAACAAGCGGAAGATAGAACCCCACTACGCAGAATTGGTGATCCGGTGGATATCGCCGGCCTGGCCGTGTTTTTGTCTACTAAAGCCAGTGCCTACATCACCGGACAGGTGATCGTCGCTGATGGCGGAGAAACCATTTGTTAGGGCAAGCCCAACGAAGGTATGCCGAGGCCGGTGGGTTGGGGTGGTCTTTCTGCAGGAAAAAAGATGTCTGAGCGAAGCGCGTTGCTTTTTCCGGAAGAAAGATCACCCCTGCCCGCCGGCCGCTGCCCCAAAAACGAAGGCCATTGATGTTATGACAACAAGACCAGAGCTGGTAGATGTTCTCCCGGCCCACAAGTTCGACGAGCCCCGGCTCTTGGCCTGGCTACAGAAGTCGCTGCCGGAATTTGGTAGTCGAATGGAGGTCAGGCAATTCCAGGGTGGCCAGTCCAACCCCACATTCCTGCTGGAAACCGACAGCGGACGCTATGTACTGCGCAAAAAGCCGCCGGGGAAAACCTTGCCGTCAGCTCACATGGTCGAGCGGGAATACAAGGTCATGCACGCTCTGGGCGAACACACAGACATGCCGGTGCCCAACGTTCGGGTGCTGTGTGAAGACACCGAGGTGATCGGTACACCGTTTTACGTGATGGACTATCTGGACGGGCGCATCATCACCCATTCAGCGTTGCGGGATCTGAACCATCGCGATCGGCTGCCGGCGTATTACTCTGCCATCGATACCCTGGCGGCGCTGCATTCAGTGGACGTGACCGCCGTTGGCCTGGGCGACTACGGAAGGCCGGAAGGCTACGTGGCGCGTCAGGTAGCGCGCTGGAGCAAACAGTACTTGGCCTCGAAAACCGATGACCTGCCCGCCATGGACAAACTGATGGCGTGGTTGCCGGAACACCTCCCGGCGAAGGATGAAACTGCCATCGCCCACGGAGATTACCGCTTCGGCAACCTGATGCTGGCACCGGACCGACCGGCGGTGATCGCCATTCTGGACTGGGAGCTGTCCACCCTGGGTCATCCTCTGGCAGACCTGGCCTATTTTTGCCTGCCCTTTTACCTGCCCGCCGACATGGAGGGTATGCGCGGATTACAGGGTGAAAACCTTGAGGCGCTGGGCCTTCCGGACGAGCAGGCCATTATCCGCCGCTACTGCGAGAAGACGGGACGGGAAGGCATTGAAGATTGGCATGTGTATCTAGCGTTTTCGTTGTTCCGCCTCGCGGCGATTTTGCAGGGCGTCTACAAGCGGGCGCTGGATGGCAATGCCGCAAACGCCAACGCCCTGGAAGTTGGCAAGCGGGCGAGCCTGCTGGCGGACACCGGGTGGAAGATTGCCTGCGAAGGTGCGACGTCCTGAGATATCAGATTTACCCTGGAGAATAACAAGATGTTTGATCGTCACTACAAGGTCTGGCCCAAAGAACTGCCGAAAACCATGACGCTTCCGAAAACCAGTGTTTACACCAACCTGGAGATTTCGGCGCGGCGCTACCCGGACCATACCGCCATTATTTTCTACGACGCGCCGATCACCTATCGGCGTCTCAATGAGGAAGTCGAGACGTTGGCAGGTTATCTGCAGGCGCAGGGCGTGAAGAAAGGGGACCGGGTGCTGCTGTACATGCAGAACTCTCCCCAGTATGTGATCTCCTACTATGCCATCCTGCGGGCCGATGCCGTGGTGATACCGGTGAATCCGATGAACCGCTCGGCGGAACTCGAGCACTTTATTGCCGATACCGGAGCCACGGTTTGTCTGGCGGGGCAGGAATTGGCTGGCTTTATTGCGCCCATGATCGGCGACAGCAATCTTGACCAGGTGGTGGTGGCTTCCTACAGCACCTACATTGACCCCGAGACAGATCTGGACCTTCCTGCGGAAGTGGCGGCGCCGGTCTGGTCTCGGGACCTGCCTGGCGTTGTTACCTGGGAAGTGGCCATGGCGGCCGGATACGCACCGGGCCCTCACACGGCTACGCCGGATGACCTGGCGGTGATTCCCTACAGTTCCGGCACAACCGGTGCGCCGAAAGGCTGTATGCACACCCACCGGTCGGTGATGGCCACGGCTATCCACCGGATATTCTGGAACCTGACCACACCGGACAGCGTCCAGCTCGCCACTCTGCCGTTCTTCCACGTTACCGGCATGACCGGTTCGATGAATGGTCCCATAGCGGCAGGCGCGGCCTCCGTGATCATGACGCGTTGGGACCGGACCACCGCATCACGGCTGATCGAACGCTACAAAGTGACCGGCTGGACCAACATCGTCACCATGGCGGTGGATTTTCTCTCAAACCCCGATATTGGCCAATACGATCTGAGCAGCCTCAACATGATTGGCGGCGGCGGGGCCACCATGCCTTCTGCCGTGGCCGAAAAGCTCAAGCGGATGACAGGGCTGGACTACATCGAGGGCTACGGCCTCTCGGAAACCATGGCAGCCACGCATATTAATCCCAATGCCCACCCCAAATCCCAGTGCCTGGGCATTCCCGTTTTCGATGTCGATAGCCGGATTATTGATGTCGATACGCTGGAGGAGAAAGGTCCGGGCGAGACCGGGGAGATTGTTTCCTTTGGGCCCCAGGTAACCAGGGGGTACTGGAACCGGCCGTCGGAAACCGAGGCGGCGTTTGTCGAAATCGACGGCAAGCAATTCTTCCGGACCGGTGATCTGGGCTATTACGACGAAGACGGCTATTTCTTCATGGTTGATCGCGTCAAGCGGATGATCAACGCCTCGGGCTACAAGGTATGGCCATCAGAAGTTGAAGGGATGATGTACCGGCATCCGGCGATACACGAGGTCTGCATCATTTCCGCGCCGGACCCCAAGCGGGGTGAGACGGTGAAGGCTTGCATTGTCCTGACTCCGGAAGCCGAGGGCCAGACTTCGGCTGGGGACATCATTGCCTGGTGCAAGGAACAGATGGCGACCTACAAGGTGCCGACCATGATCGACTTTGTAGACCAGTTGCCGAAGTCACCCACGGGCAAACTGATGTGGCGGGCCTTGCAGGAGGAGGAATGGAAGGAAAAGAGCTGACTGATCTGGTTGTAACTCACTCAGCCTGAGGGTTGTTCCTCATCATTTTCCGTTGCATTGGAGCGGGCGCTATCGGCCGGTAACGGGTCCCGGTTAACATACACCGAGCCCATAGGCTGAGAAGCCCGGCGCTGGAGCAGTTGCGCAAACTCCAGCAGCAGCTGCCTATCCTGTTCGAGCAGCGAAATGAACGTTGCGTTCAGGGCGACCTGCTCGGAATCCAGTTGCTTCTTCTCGGCAACCGAGAAAATGTCGGTGAGTGACAGGCTTAACGCTTGGGCGAGGCGGTAGAGCAGCTCAAGGCTTGGCCTTGCCTGGTCCCGTTCAATGCGGGAAAGGTTACCGACATGAGAGTCGCAACGCTCTGCCAGATCCGCAAGCGTCATTCCCCGCTCTTTTCTCAAACGCCTGATTGCCTGACCTAAACTCATCGTGTGCCTCGGTTTCCAAGACAATGATATTACAGAGAAAATTCCCAACAGACAAAGTTTCTAAATGCACATAAAATCGCTTGTAAATAAGCTTTCAAGGCATTAATTCGGTCTGCTCGGTCTCAATGAGTGGTCAGTTATTATCCTATTCCTATCGCTTCAGGTTGTAACCTGTTTTCCTCGTCTCTCAAGAATAGGGGGGCAGGAGGATCAGCCTCCCGCCGTTTGCTGTCTGGTCAACGGGGGAGGCAGATCGGTTTGTGGGGCCCGGATCTCCGCTTCGTGGCGGTATCCGTTTTACTTTAACAACGCTGCATAACGCTCAAGATGGAAGTCGTCGTCGCCGAGCTGATGATTGATCATCACCAGGCGCTTGGCATAGTGGGCGAAGTTGTACTCCCAGGTCATGCCGATACCGCCATGGGACTGGATGCCCTGTTCAGAGATGAACTGGCCGCTGCGGCCGATCACGTTCTTGGCGGCAGCGAGAATCCGGCGCCGTTCGTCGCTCTGGGGCTCGTCGGCAACACTCGCGGCCAGGATGGCCATGGAGCGGGCCTGTTCCAGCTCGGACATCATGTCGACCATCCGGTGCTGTAGCACCTGGAATTTGCCGATGGGCACGCCAAATTGCTTCCGCTGCTTGAGATACTCCAGAGTGAGGTCGCAGGCCACTTCCATGGCGCCCACGGCTTCGCCGCACAGCGCGGAAATAGCGCGCCCACTCTGGTATTCGATGACTTCGGCCGCCTTGCCTTCGTCTCCGAGCAGGGCGTCGGGGCCCAGTTGGACATTGTTCAGGAACAGGTCACAGCCTTTGGAGCCATCAATCGTCGGGTAGGTCCGGCGCTCCACGCCTTCCGCGTCAGCCGGAATCAGGAACAGGCTGATGCCTTCGGCATCGCGGCTGTCGCCGGAGGTTCGGGCCGACACCACCAGCACGTCGGCACAATGCCCGCCAATCACCACCGCCTTGCGGCCATTCAGCACGTAACCGTCATCAGACTTCTCGGCCCGGGTGTCGACGTCGTTCAGGTTGTAGAAGCTCTGCGGCTCTTGCAGTCCAACAGCAGCCCGAACCTCGCCGCTGGCAATGCCACCAAGCCACTGTTCCTGCTGGGCGCTGTTGCCGGCCTGGCTGATAAGCCCGCCACCCAGAACGACCGATTGCAGGTAGGGCTCTACGCAAAGGCCGCGTCCCAGTTCGGTCATCACGCTCTGCACTTCAACGCCAGTTCCGCCAAAGCCCCCGAGTTCTTCCGGGAATGGCACGGCCGTCAGTCCCAGCTCACCCAGCTGTTTCCAGAAATCCGCGCTGAAGCCCAGCTCGGATTCACTGTACTCCAGGCGCTTTTCAAAACTGTACTCACCGCGCACCAGGCGGGCCACGGTGTCCTGCAGCATCTGCTGCTCTTCGTTCAGTCGGAAATCCATGGTCGCCTCCTTAAAGCCCGAGTATCATTTTCGACACGATGTTCTTCTGGATCTCGTTGGACCCGCCGAAAATCGACAATTTGCGGTTATTAAAGTACTGGGGCGCTACCGGAGCGGCGTTCTCGTCCGACAGGAAGTCGCCGTCATAGTCCAGATCCAGTTCTTCTTCCACGAAGGGGATGGCGTAGGGGCCAATTGCCCGGCGGGCCAGATCATTGATGGTCTGCCGGATTTCGGTGCCGCGGACCTTCAGCATGGAGCTTTCCGCTCCCGGCATGCCGCCGCCCTCCACGGATGCGATGATGCGCAGATTGCTGATTGCCGCGGCCATCAGATCAATCTCGACCTGGGCAATACGCTGGCCGAACGACGCATCCTCAATCAGTGGACGACCGTTCTTCACCCGCCGGGTGGCCAGTTCCTTCAGGTGCTGCAGTGCAGCCTTGGAAATGCCAATGCCTGCCAGACCGGTGCGTTCATAGGTCAGCAGATATTTGGCGTAGGTCCAGCCCTTGTCTTCCTCGCCCACCAGGTTCTCTGCTGGCACTTTCACGTCTTCGAAGAACACCTCATTCACTTCGTGCTCACCATCCAGGGTAATGATGGGACGCACGGTAATGCCCGGGGTGTCCATGTCGATCAGCAGGAACGAGATGCCTTCCTGGGCCTTCACTTCGGTGTTGGTACGCACGAGGCAGAAAATCATGTTGGCGTGCTGGCCCAGGGTGGTCCAGGTTTTCTGGCCATTCACAATATAATGGTCGCCGTCGCGGACGGCCCGGGTTTTGAGCGAGGCCAGGTCTGAACCGGCCCCCGGCTCGGAATAGCCCTGGCACCACCAGTCTTCGCCGCTCAGGATTCTTGGCAGATATCTCTGCTTCTGCTCTTCGGTGCCAAACTTGATAATGACCGGCGCCACCATGTTGACGCCGAAAGGCACGGAACGCGGCGCGCCATAGCGGGAGGATTCTTCATCCCAGATGTGTTTCTGGACCGGACTCCAGTTCACTCCGCCGTATTCTTCCGGCCAGTGGGTGGCGTACCAGCCCTGTTCGCTGAGAATCTTCTGCCAGCGCTGGTGGTCTTCCTTTGAAAGCCGGCGGAACCCCTTGACCTTGGCGGCAATATCCCCGGGCAGCTTTTTATCCAGGAACGCGCGGACCTCATCACGGAAGGCGAGCTCCTCGGTGGTGTAATTCAAGTTCATGAATAGCCTCTCTTGCTGGAAAGCGAAAACATATACCGCATAGCAGAATATCCCCATATTCGAAGAAAAGGCGGGTATATGTCAATAAAAATGCAAAAGCGTGTACCGCTAGGCGAAATCAAAAAGCTTGAAAGTGGAGGAGCGTTCGAACGTTGCCGAAGGAGTTTCTCCCGGAACCCGGCATTACATTGCGCAGTTTTAACCCGGTTTGGAGCTTGCATTGGGCACAAAAGCCTATATGTTTGTAAAAGGCGAGTCGTTCAGCTAACAACAGCAGACACCGAATATGCCGAGTTATTCCATTAACAGAAGCACCCTGCAATTCAGCCTCATGGCAGTGCTGATCACAGGCCTGTTTGTGGTGTTTCTCAATGGCTCGTCCCACCCGGCACTGGATCCTCAACTAGACGATCACCTGACGCCCACGCTGATCTCGGTTGACGGGACCGGCGACCCCTCGTCGCCGGATGCATCTGTTTCGATCACCTCACCCCTTCTGTTCCCCGGGGGGGATTTCCGGGCTGTCTTCTCGGCCAGCCTCGATTTCATTCAGCCACCGCTCCGGCTGCTTAGCTACCCGGTGCTGCCCCAGGGCCCGCCCAGCCTCGTTTAACTCTGACCATTACGGATTTGTCCCTGTGTACACAGGGAACTCCAACCTGAATTCAGATTCACGAGGTTTACCATG
>NZGD01000216.1 GCA_002690925.1 Rhodopirellula sp. | reverse complement strand
GGTTCATGAATACAAACATGAACCTGTGCGCCGATCATCGCGCCGTTCTTGGGCTCTTGTTCTTGGGCCGCGGGCCTGATCCTCAGGTCTGCGCGAGAGATAAGGTGATCTGCGGCTATGCAGGACATCACGGTATCGAAAAAAAGGTTGGTTAGATTTTTGAGAGAATCGGCCACCATGGTCACTCCCGCGCGATTTCGATTCATCACTCGCTTGTGGGGAGTGTTCTGCCACGGATTGAGATCTGCCGCAGCGGGTTGTGAACCGCGGGGATAACTTGCCTTCCGGGGAGCATGCGGTTGCTCACTTGGAGGTGAGAATCAAAAGGCTCGCCTGAATGCTAGCTTAGTGGCGGATCTGGTGAAATTGCTTTGTATGGGGCTCTTCGGTCGGTTCTGCCTTCAACGCGTCGCTAGTCAGCGTTGTCTCTGGAATGTGGTCTGGTTTCTTAATTTACAGCAGGAATCTCTCTTTCCATGATTTGGTTATTTCGGTGGAATATGAGTCAAGTTTCACGGTCGGGCATGATGCCCACCGCTGACCAGTCGGTACTGCCTGTTCAAACGCTACTGGTTAGTCATTGAAACAGCAAACGGCAAGTCCTTCCAAGGATGGGGTGCTTTCATGAGTTCAGTAAGTTACGCGGCACGTGGCATTTCACGGCAGTCTTCTGAGACTGTTTGTAATCAGGCTGGTCGGTACTGGCGCATTTTAACGTTCGTTCTGGCAAAACACGCAGGTGCATTGAACTCGATGTGGGGATTGCATGGGATGCGGAGATTCAGCCTTCTCGTCATTTGTTTGATGTTCGTCACTGAGCAGATTGACGCCGTAAGTGCTGTTGAAAATAGTTTGATGACGCAGGTTGCACCTGGTCGTCAAATCCAGGGAGAGACGCAGCAGGCTGCTCCTGATTTTTCAGGAATGCAAGAAGAATGCCGTGTGGAAATCAAGAGCCTGCAGGATGAAATATTGGTTGCCCGGGCAAATCAAAGGGGCGTTCGTCCCCAGCTAATGCAGGAACTTGAGCTATGGGGAAATTTTGAGATCATTCTTGAGGAGTGGCGGTTGGCGTACCAGGACCGCGCACGGCATGATTCGGGTTTGGCAATCGATGCAGATAGCGTGAGGCGTTCGCGTGCGTCGCCAAACTCATTTCTTGAGTTGGATGAGTTGCGGGCTCGTCGCGTTGCCGTGGCGAGTTCACTGAAGTCTTTGCAACTGGAAGTGGGGTCTGAGGAACGAATCGCAAATGGCCTTCGTGATGATTTAGAGAGTGCGGAACAGTTGAAGCGTAAAACAACGGAAGCGTTGAGTAACAGTTCTGTAGAGCAGCGTTTTGCTCTACAACAAACGTACATTGTTCAGGATCTGGAAAGCCGGGTTTTGAAAGCCAATCTCAACTTGCACCATGAGCGAATCAATTTGCTGCGGATCCGCGCGAAAGATGCGGTATCCGAGGGCGAAGCGTTGGATGCATTGGTGAGTGCTCCAACGAGTCAGTTCAAGCTTTCCAAAGGGGAACTTGATGAGCGTGTGACGATTCTTGAAAAGTTTGAGCAACAGGTGCGAATGCAGTTATCTGCTCTCGACTCGCAAATGCGTGAAATCATGATGCGGAGGCACATGGGGAAAAACATTAGCGAATCGAACTATGAAATTGTTCGAGAAGAGTCTCAGTTGCTCAGAGACCTGCTCAGCAACACTAGTTTGTTTAAAGAGTGTTGGCGTAGAAGGTATGAACTCTCGAATTTTGAGGTGGCTCCGAGCGACATCGAGAAGTGGTTGGAGGATGGGGAGCAATTGAGTCAGCAGGTCGCGCTGATTGATGAAAAATTAAGATTGAGGACGCGACAGCGGCGAGAGGCTTTATCGCTACTGACGCGAGCCTCTGGCACAGTCAGTAGCGTGACGGGTGGTTCGGTGGGTCTTGCGGGTGAGCAAGTCGATGCAGAGACGTTGGCTCGCATCGAAGAATTGGAAAATGTGCTCGATTTTTATGGTGGGCTTCAGGTACTCGCGACTTCAGGTGGTCGGCTTTGCGATTTGTTTTTAGAAGACTTGCGAGCTGAGCAGGGCGCCTACTCTTTTGCCGACAATGTCGAATTGTTCTGGGGATGGGTAATCGCTGCTTGGGAGTTTGAAATCACCGAGAGTGAGGGCAAGGCAATCACGGTCAAGAAGGTTGTGATTGGTTTGGCTTTACTGTTAATTGGATACCTGCTGAGTCGAGCGGTGGCGTCGGTTGTCGCCTACAAAGTATTGCCACGGTTCGGTGTCAGTCATGCTGCGGCATCCGTGCTAAGATCCGTGATGCTTTACGCAATGATTGTTTGTCTGTTCTTTGTCTCGCTTGATATCGTCAATGTACCGTTGACGTTCTTTGCCTTCTTTGGTGGTGCTGCTGCAATTGGGCTTGGTTTTGGTAGCCAGAATCTGCTGAATAACTTTATCAGCGGATTGATCTTGCTGGTGGAACGCCCGATTCGTGTGGGGGATCTTGTCAATGTAGAAGGGATCGATGCCAACGTAGAGCACATTGGCGCACGCAGTACCCGGGTGAGGACAGGGTCAAACCTTGAGATTCTCGTTCCCAACAGCAAGTTTCTTGAAAACAATGTGACCAATTGGACGTTGTCCGACACGCGGATTCGAACCAGCGTGAGTGTTGGTGTTGCTTATGGTTCGCCTGTTGCCGAAGTAATCGAACGTTTGAAGCAGGTTATCCGTCAACAAGACAATGTGCTGCTAACGCCAGAACCAATTGTCCTATTTCAGGATTTTGGAGATAGTTCGCTTGCTTTTGAAGTCCATTTTTGGGTTCAGATGAAACGCATTATGGACGGCGCAAAGCTTCGCAGTAGCGTGCGGGCAGCAATTGATAAGGACTTCCGCGAGGCAGGAATTGTGATCGCATTCCCGCAAAGGGATGTTCACATTGACATGAGTTCCCCGTTGGAGGTGCACCTGAAAAAAGACAAGAATGAAACGCTGACTACCGAGCAAGTTGGCGACTCAAGAATTATCAGTGGTGTGCACCGGTTACGCCGGGTTGGCTAAGGCCTTTGTCTGATAGGCTGACAACGCACAATGGCGTCCCGTGTCTGTTTGTGGGTTTCGGTTGGAATGGTGTCTGTTGCTGGGCCTTTGCAGTTTGGTCAAAGTGGTTTTTTGTAGCAGTAGCAGTAGCAGTAGCAGTTCAGGTTGGTTTCGTTGACGACGGCGGTGAGAGACAGCTGAGGTTTGGTCTACATGCAGAAGGCTACACTGTTGAAACGCAGCAAGGATGAATTGAGGGCCAAGCAGAGTCGGGTGGGGCCTGTGCTGCGTCGTCCACTGGAAAGCTTGGGTCAGGCGGCTTTGCGAGTGTTGTGTGAATGGGAAGACTGCACAACGACACGGCGTGTTGGGCGTCGTCGTTTTCGCTCTTCTGTTGCAACTGGATCGATCCTGTGTTCGATCGGGGCGCGACGTAGCCAGCCTCGTCGATGGAAGTAAAACAGGGTGCCAGCAATCATCATGCCCATCAAAGTAAGGGCGGCAGGATACGCTCCCTTCATGGATAGCTCGGGCATGTTCGCGAAGTTCATTCCATAGACTCCTGCTAGAAAGGTGGGTGGAACAAACACGCTAGTGAGTAAGGTGAGTACCTTCATGATTTCGTTACTTCGGTGAGCAACGGCAGACATGTAGGTGTTGATCAATCCGCTTGTTGATTCCCGGTACATATCCACGACATCCGACAGTTGTGTGCAGTGATCGGTGGTATCACGAAGGTATTCTTCTGTGCCTTTATCGATGAATGGGCTGTCAACCGTGAGTAGTGAAAGCACCATCTCACGTTGTGGCCAGATGCTTCGCCTGAGCCGGACAAGAATGTTCTTGGTGTGATGAATTTGTGCTAGTAATTCAGGCCTGGGATCCCGCAGGGCCTGTTCTTCCAGTTTCTCGATGTTTTCACCCAGATTTTCAAGGACTGGGTAGCATCCGTCGACGCACGCATCCAAGATTGCGTAGACAAGATAATCAGGACCTTTGCGTCGTAGCCTGGCTTGCGGGTTCTCTAATCGCTCATGAATCGGCGCCAACACATGCGCGCAGTCTTCGTGGAAAGTCAGTACGACCTGTTTGTCAAATACGATTCCAAGCTGACTGGGTGTCATGTCACGTCCCGCTGCTGGAACGCTGTGCGCAATGAGCAGTTGCTGATGCTCGAATAGTTCCATCTTCGGGCGCTGAGGTGCATTGACCAAGTCCTCCATCGCCAGGGGGGTGATGCGAAATCGTGATGCAAGCTGCTGCAGGACGGTGCCGTCACCTTGGCCACGAACATCAATCCACATCACTTGTCCGTCGATCAACTGGGTAGGCAATTCTTCTACCGAACGACAGGTAAATACCTGGTGGTGCTTGCCATAAATCAGGGTGACACTCAGCTCAACTGGTTGTGAATTGGAGCTTAAAACAAGGGTGCCAGGGCGGGCACCTGCTTCAGGACGTCGTCTGGCAAACATCACTTGAGTTCGTTGCGGGGCTGATGAATTTAAGAAAAAAATCCACTTGATCAGCACCATCGCAGAGGAGGTGCGCGGGTGTCAAGGCTTGCCAGTGCTTCCCTGATGCAGGTGCTGCAGGAGTGAGTGGATTTGGGATTGGCTTGTCAGCGAAAGAGCTCTATCTTCGCAATGGTCTCAGGTCGGACTTGGGCTGGGCATCTCAATGCCTGCAATTTGACTGTGTGTCGATGGAGCGTTTGGGGTTGGAGCTGGGGCTGGGGCTTGGCGTTAGGGTTTGTTTTTAAGCGTTGTCTTTGTACTCGGAATGACCACGGATGAACCAACAGATAGCCGATGCTACTTTTCCATGCTTGGCTGAGGACTGCGATTCGTCAGCGCTTGTCATTTTGGTGCATGGGACGTACGCCGGTGATAGCGAAAATGCTGGCCAAAAATGGTGGCAAGCCGGCAGCACAACGGTCTCGCAATTGAGGTCTCGTTTGCCACGAGGGGTCAAGATTGCTGAGGGGTCTGAAGTCTTTCATTGGTCAGGTGAGAACAGCGAGCGGGCCCGCAGTAAAGCTGGGCGACAACTGCTGGAGCGACTTCGCACGCTCGAGGGTGAGCAGCGCGATTACCACTTAGTAGGGCATAGTCATGGTGGGTCAGTGATCTGGAAGGCACTGAAGGCCAAGGCGTTGAGCCAGCAGCCGCTGGAGCACTTGAAGAGCTGGACCACGGTTGGTACTCCCTACCTCGAGCATCGCAGTCGTAGTGTCTTCAATATTTGGAATATCGCGGGCGTCGTGATGGGCATTTTGTTGATTCCACCTGCGGCTCGAGCGATGTTGCAATTGGGCCGGATGCTGACCAATGCATTTCAGGGTAACGACATGGTGCTGACCTTGCCACCAGCAAGTGAGGCAGGCTTGATGGGCATCATACGCGCGCCGATTCTTTCCAGTCTTGAATGGGTTGGAGTTCAGGTTGAGCGATCAGTCGCTGGTGTGCACATTGGCAGTTACGATCCGGATACTGGGCGTTCTCTCTTGGAATACTTATTCGGAAGTTTTGAAGGGATCTTACTGATGGCAGTGACATTAACATTGTCCTACGTATTGGTTCATCTTTCCATGATCAGTATGCGTCCTGCGATCGAGTCCTATCGGATTCGTGCGGAGGAGCGACTGCAGCGATCTGCGTTGGAGATTTATGGAAACCGCTATCTGGCAATCTGGTCGCCTGATGATGAAGCGATCAATGGATTGCGGGCCACGCTTGGATTCCAGGTTTCATTCGTAAGCAAAATGTTCCCTCAGGAACGAGTATTCTTTTCCGACACACTAGGGTTGTTATCAAGACCTTATTACTGGGTGCTGTCCCCGATCTTTAACCGGTGGTTGCAGCCCTCCATTGACCGGCTCGTACGTAATGCTGTGACTCGATCGGCTCAGGGTAATGATCGGCCAAGTTCAATGATTGTCGCTGTGACGCCATCACCGGTTCCAGAGTTATCGCATCTGTTTCCTCCTCTTCCGGCACCATTATCAAAGCGGATTCTTTGTACTGCTGATCATCATGCCAAGGATATTGCACCCATGTTGAGGAAATTGCTAGGGCAGGCGTCCCTGGCGCAGGGAGTAGAAGGGTTTTGCAACGAGCTTTCTGGCAAAGAACTCGTTCACACATCCTACTTCGATCATTCAGCAGTCATGGAGTTGATTTCCTGCAACATCACCTGGAGCATGGGGGAGGAAATGGTGAAATGGAAAACATGGCGGATGGATCCTGAGCTGACACGCTGGTTCAGTGAAGCGAAACGCAATCTGATGAGCGAGTTTGCCTATGGTGGAGACAAGGTAGACGAGTGGCAAAGCCGTCACGTTTCCGCCAATGCGGCGTGAGAGAATTCGCTACGCGGGCGCGAGTCGTTTGACGGAACGCTGTGCTGTGGCCTTTGGGGGCCAGTGCTTGCGATGAATGGATGAGTTGATAGATAGCAATGTTTGGTGCGGATCTGCCCGTCGTAAGCCTTCTGATTCTCACTCAATACACATCAAGAAGCTGGTGGATAAATACTGCCTTCGCACTAGCAGCGTTCTCATTAGCAGCGTTGTCAAGACAGTATATCTGTATCATGAGGTGCTGAGGACGGTTCCGCTGTTCCGCTGACGTGGACGCTGTCACCGACCATGACGCCGTTGCCTGCATGTGTTCAGTGAAAGATGTTTTAATGTGGTACGTTCGTGGTAGTAAATTTTGTGGTGGTAAATAGTGAAGGGGCCGGTTTGCTCGGTTCTTTTTTAGCACCGCCATATTTTGGGAGCTGGATTAAGTCATGACATCGTCACAGGAACAAAGCCAAGGTGATGCTTTGGCAGGTAATTCGCCGGATAAGGATAAGTCGGGGGCGGTCAGTCGTCGTGCCTTCATGGCAACCACAGCAGCCGCGTCTCTGTCGGTTGCGACTGCTGAGTCGCATGCAGTCGAGATAGCCGGCAAGTCAAAAATTTATCGGTTTGCCGGCCCGAATGCAGATTTTCATGGTCACCAATGGCAAACCTTGAATCCCGGATATTGGAAAATACAGGACGGTTCCTTGCGCCGAAGGCTGCAGAATTATGGTGATCGCGCACGGCGAACAGGTTTTCCTTTCCATGGAGAAACTAATGGGTTTGAGTTCAGAACTGACTATGATCCGTCACTTCCATCCGGAATTCTGTATGCCACCGAGTGGGAGCTTGCGGAGGAGTATTCGATTCGAGCCCGCTTCACCTATCTTAGTGAGAGGTCCGCTGTTCTTGAGGGAGATGATCCGCAATGGGCGATGTATCAGGATGGTTTTGGGATCATGGGGCTTGCAATCGGCGGGCAGTCTGTTTTGGAAAGTCACGGTAAACTGGGGCGGGCTATCAGGATTGTTTGGGCTGATGATGGAAAGCTAAAAATCTTGGGAACCAGTTCTGAAAAAGGGGGGCCACAGGGTGGGCTCGCTGCACCAAGTGACCGCGTTCTGGCAGAATCAGATGCAATGAAGCTGAGGTCGGGGGATGTTTGTGACCTGACCGTCAGTATTCGTCCTTGGGTTGTAAATGAGCCAGGTCTAAGTCAGACAATTGAAAGTGAGCCAGTTCGGAGTGATTCAGCTCGGAGGGATTCAGGGCAGAGTGTGGCGGGACAGGTGTCCGTGGTCGCCACACTGCAGGTTGAGGGGCAAACTTTTTCGGTGCAGCACCGTTTGGATAAGGATCGTGTTTCTGGCTTTGCAGGGGTCGTCGCACGTGGTTTGATCGATTTTCAGGTCAATGAGTTTGCCATAGATCCGCACGAGAATACAAAACGTGAGGTGGGGGTAGCTGAATGTTTGAGTTGCTATGCACTTGGAGATACCCTCAAGCAGGTTGATGCGGACTGGCAAGTTCGAATGATTGGACTGTTTGCATCAGATGGCGAGCAGGTGGAAATTCGGGTCGCGGATACTCCAGATCCAGTGGGTGGCTGGTCCACCGTCCCCGTGTGTGGGGCTGCGAAGATCGTAAACAATCAATGGCGTCGCTACAGTGCAGTGATTGAAGTGACGCTGCCGAACAATCCTGCTGAAGGCGCTCAGTATTACACGGTTTGGAAAGATGGCGTTGATGTCACTGCGGATAACCGTGTGGGTACCGCTGCCTGTGGACCCGGAACCGGGCTTGTGGGAGATGTGCCAGTTAGCGGTCAGTACGTTGGCCGGCTGCCTAGGTTAGTAGCACCCTACAAGGTTTGTGGATTGTCATGTCATGCAATCACTTCCGGACTGCAGCAGCGCAAGGCGGGTTCGTGGAAAATGATTGGTGCCAAGGATCAATGGCAATTCCGTGACCAACCGTCCGAACAGTCCTACAAGCACCTTGAGGATTACAATTTTCAGGTCATGCTTTGGGAAGATGATGTTTGGTATATGGAACTGGTAATGTACCCACCTAGTACCGACGACGCTTTCAAAATCATTGCTTGGTCGATTTGTGGCCCGACGAGTAGGTGGCAAATGATGCGTCATTGGAATGTTCTCAATCCAGGGGACCATGATTATGGCATGGATGATGTCAAAGGTCCTGAGCAGCTTGCAATTCGCAATCAAGAGGGTTTAGGGCAGGACGCTGATTACATGCGCCGGAATTTTCAAATCGTCCATCATTTGACCACGGGCGCCGAGCAGGTCGACCCGCGGGTGAACCCCAAGAAATGGCGTGCTTGGAAGATGCCGAATAGGGATTTCACACTGGTCGTCCTTGATTCAAGGTTGTGGCGTAGCAGTCAGGACGTGGATATCTGGGATGATCACGGCTGGGGAAAGTTTCAAAGTCTGTACGGGCGCACTGATCCGACTCGCAGTCTTTTGGGAGAAGAACAGTTCGGCTGGTTTCAGGAATTGCTTGCAACAGATTCTTCTCCGTTGATTGCGGTGACGGGGATTAACGGCTTGCATACCGTTTGGGCGGGGACCCGATATCGTCAATCAGTCAGCACGGAACACCCCCGCCACTTTCATGAACGTGACCGTGTCACTGCAGATTACGCGGGGTGGGTCAAAGCGGGAGCAGATCGTGTTTTGGAATTATTAGGAAGTCGCTCTGGTGTGGTGTCGGTTTACGGCGATGTTCACAACGGATGCATTATGAAAAATGTGCAACATGGCGTTATTGAATGCAGTTTTGGACCCATCGGTAGATCGGGTGGTCGGGCATTGGTGCCGGGGTTTGGGTCGCAAATGAAAGACGTGGATGAGCGTGAGTTGGAAGTGCTGGCGCTCTATCATAAAAGCTTTTCCGACCCGGAACAAAATCCACATCAGCTGGGTGATCCGTTCTATTGGAATTTTCTGGAGATGAAGTTTGATCCGGAAGGCAGCAATCCTGCGATCGGCATGCGGATCCGAAATCTGATCGATGCACCGTCGGATTCGCCCCGGGGTGGCGGTACGCTTGACGCTTCGGCCAAGGAAACCGGCCGACCCGATACGTGCCAATTACCACCAATTGTGACTCTGCCAAGGGCTGATGTGTTTTTTTCGGAAACCAACGGAAAGCCAATTCGAGGAACCCGAAGTGATGCCAACGGCGTGATTCACCTTGAAGGCTTACCCGAAATTTCCCCGGGAACACGAATCGTCGTGCATTCGTATGACGGAGAGCAGACTGACGCAAAAGTGGTAACCACGCTGCCACCGCGCACGTGAAGTGAAGACCGGCGCTCAGCAGGGTTCCAATGGATTCAACACTGGATGTGGCGATGGCGCTGGCGAGGAGCCGGTATGGCGTATGGGCGTGTGCGGTCACTGTCATGTTCAGGCTGATTGTTTTAGTTTTGTTCCTCTGTGTTGCTGATTGAGGTTGTGATGAACGGATCAGGAATCGATGCCGCGGCCAAGGCTCTGTTGGGAGAGTTTCATGCTGATGGTTCGACGGGTGGGGATCCACTGATCCAGAAGGCACTGTTTTTGGCTAGGGAGCTTCAGAAACGCGCGCATGCGTTGCAAACACCTGAGGAACGCAAGCAGCAGACCGAACTGGACCGTATGATTCAGAATCCGACAGATAAGGTTACCTTGACCGCTTTGACTGACCAAGCGTTTCGGTCCGAGGCAGCGGCACGGTCTGCAGATCAGTTGGTACACATTTTGGATGTGCAGGGCATCCCAAGATTTTTTAGTCCGATTGAACGGACCCTGCTGATGGGCTTTCAGTCCTTTGGCAGTTATGTGCCAGGGGTCACCATTCCAATGGTGAAGGACAAGATGCGAAGGGAGACCGCGAATGTCATTATTCCTGCTGAGCGAGATGTGCTGTGCAGGCACTTGAGAGAACGGCGCGACGAAGGGGTTCGTATGAACGTGAACTTTCTTGGTGAGGCCATCTTAGGAGAGGAGGAAGCAAATCGGCGATTGAAGCAATATCTTGAGGCGTTTCAGTTGCCCGAGGTGGAGGTCATGTCGGTCAAAATCTCAACGATTTATTCCCAGATTTCTCCGATTGCCCGGCAAGCATGCATTGATCCGCTGTGTGACCGGATGGAGTTGTTGTATCGCGCTGCCGCGAAGGGAACGTTTGAGCGCAAGGATGGCAATATTGTTCCCAAATTTGTGTACATGGACATGGAGGAATATCGCGACTTGTCTCTGACGGCCGAAGTTTTCATGGAAACCCTGAGCCGGCCAGGTTTGGATACGATGGCTGCTGGTATCGTGCTGCAGGCATATGTCCCCGATTCGCATGCGTGGCAGCAGACCCTGACTGCGTGGGCTCGGCGGCGGGTGGAGCAGGGAGGTGCTCCTATTACGATTCGGATCGTCAAAGGTGCTAACATGGAAATGGAGCGGGTTGAAGCTGCGTTGCATGGGTGGCCGCAAGCTCCATTCAAATCAAAGCTGGATACCGATGCGAATTACAAACGGATGGTGAACTTTGCATTGCAGCCTGAAAACCTCACTGCTGTGCGACCCGGGATTGCCTCACATAATCTCTTTGACATCAGCTATGCACTTGTGCTTGCCGCCGAGGCAGATGCCTTGGGTAAGGTGCAGTTTGAGATGCTTGAGGGGATGGCGAATCATCAGAGAAGAGCGCTGCATGAACTGACGAATAGTGTTTTGTTGTATGCGCCGGCTTGTCGGAAAGAAGATTTTATCCATGCTATCGGATACCTGGTACGCCGGCTCGATGAGAATACGGGAGACGAGAATTTTCTACGTCACGCATTTAATATCACTGTTGAATCTGATGCATGGAAATTATTGGAAGCGGGCTTTGTTTCTTCATTCGACAGAATCGCAAAGCTGCCATTGGACTCACGTCGGCAACAAGATCGAGGACGGAAACGAACAGATTCTTCCGTTGGTGAGGCAGTTGATACTTCTGGTGTATTGTCAGGCAGAGATGGTGGTAATCGGACAGATGCTACGACGGAATTATTTGGGGCAAGCCCTGAGAAGGCTTTGACTGCCTTTGTCAATGAACCAGATACCGATTTCAGTCTGCCTGCCAACTCGTTGTGGGCCGACCGAATAGTAACTGATTGGGTAGACAAGTGTGATGAACATGCAGCAAAGGTCAGTCTACGAGTTGGTGGCGACATCGTGACCGCGCCGCGTGTCGTGCGAGAATCCTACGATCCTTCGCGAGATGGTCGTGTCGTCGCAAGGTACGTTGAGGCCAATTGTGAGGACGTTGAGGCTGCCGTGGCAATTGCGGCACAGGACCCTGCGGGCTGGCGCTCTGTTTGTCCGGCAGATCGGCGAAAAATTCTCGCTAGTGTTGCTGATTGCGTTAGGGAGGCGCGTGCTTCACTGATGGGAGCAGCACTCGCTGAAGGTGGAAAGACGCTACTGGAAAGTGATCCTGAGGTATCTGAGGCCGTTGACTTCATTGAGTTTTATTCTCAATCGGCTCTCGTGTTGGATCAGCTCAGTGGTATTACTGCACAGGGAAGAGGCGTTGTTGTCGTCGTGTCTCCATGGAACTTTCCGATTGCAATTCCTTGCGGCGGCATTGCAGCAGCACTCGCTGCTGGGAATTCTGTCATTTTGAAGCCAGCATCCAATGCAGTCTTGATAGCAAATTTGTTGTGTGAGTGCTTTTATCGTGGAGGGGTGCCAAAGGAGGCTTTGCAGGTATTGCCTTGCTCAGGACGCGATGTCGGCGAATCACTTGTCACCAATGACTTGGTTGATACAGTCATCTTGACCGGTGGAACTGATACTGCTTTGAGAATGTTGCGGGCTAAACCTGAAATGCGGCTTCTTGCGGAAACCGGGGGAAAGAATGCGACGATCGTGACGGCGATGGCTGATCGTGATCAGGCAATCAAGCATGTTTTACAGTCGGCGTTCGGTCACAGCGGCCAAAAGTGCTCGGCGACATCGTTGCTTCTGCTTGAAGATGAAGTATTCCACGATGAGGCGTTTCGGGAAACGCTGGTTGATGCCGCCAGAAGTCTTAAAGTGGGTTCTGCCTGGGATACTTCCAATCGCATGGGGCCGATGATTGCGCCGCCGGCGGGAGATCTTAATCAGGCTCTCAAAGTGTTGGAAACGGGGGAGTCATGGGCGTTGATGCCGCGAAGAATGAGCGGCCATCAATGTGTCTACTCACCGGGAATCAAGTGGAACGTGCAACGCGGTAGCTATACGCATCTTACCGAGTTCTTTGGTCCTGTATTGGGTGTGATGAGTTTTCGATCGTTATCCGAAGCGATTCAAATTGTGAATGAGACAGGGTATGGATTGACCAGTGGGCTTGAGAGTCTGGATGATCGCGAACAATCTGAGTGGTTGGCTGGAATTCGAGCAGGCAACCTTTATATCAACCGTTCGACAACGGGCGCGATTGTGCTGCGGCAACCATTCGGAGGAATGGGAAGAAGTGCATTTGGGCCAGGTATCAAGGCAGGCGGACCAAATTACGTAGCTCAGTTGATGAAGTTCGACGCTTCTTGCATCACTGCTCCTCGGTCTGTGAACGAGAGGGAGGAAGCGGAACTTACTGAGGGGCATTTGTTTGACCTAGCTGCGGCGTTAGTAGGGCATGCTGCCGATGGCGGCGAATCGGAGCAGCAGGAAGCGAGACTCATTGCCCGAGCGATTGCGAGTTACCAACGTGCCGCGACCGATGAGTTCCGAGAAACTCATGATCATTTTCGGCTGATCGGGCAGGATAATCTTCGACGCTACGTACCCATGCCGGTACTCGTGATACGCGTTTCTGAGCATGATACGTGGAGCGAAATTGTTTTGCGTGTGGCAGCGGCCAAAGCAGTTTCCTGCAGGGCAATTGTAAGTGCTCCTGAGGGAGTGCACTCAGGAAATCTAAAACGGTTGCATGATATGACTGAATCTTGGGCTGCAGATATTGAGTTCGTTGAGCAAACAACAGAGGAGTTGATCGAAGCCGTCGAATGGGGTGGTGTCAGTCGGCTAAGATATGCATCACCGGATCGTGTGCCGATGGCGGTTCGCCGGGCAGTGATGGACCGGTATGTGCACGTTGCCGATACACCTGTTTGTACCGAGGGTCGTATTGAGTTGATGTGGTATGTTCAGGAACAGTCAATCAGTCGGGATTATCACCGCTATGGCAATTTGGGTTTGCGGGCAGGGGAAAAACGTGCTGCAGTTCTCTGAACCATTCGTGGCCGCATCAAAAAGTGGCGTTTCAGTTCAGATGCAGTGGGTGTGTCATTGGGGGCCATGCTTGTGGCCAAAATGCTTACCGTCCTCAGCGGGCTGTCCATCCTCCGTCGACGACTAGCATGCTTCCAGTGGTGAAACTTGAGGCTTTGCTGGCGAGGTAAATCGCGGCACCTTGAATCTCTTCTAGTCGCCCCCAGCGATTCATTGCCACGGCGCCAACAATGAACTTCTTTGCCTCCTCTGTATCCGCTATCGGCTCGTTCATTGGGGTCAGAAATGGTCCGGGGCAAATGGCATTGACTGTGATGTCGTGTTCTGCGAATTCGAGTGCCATGGCTCGCGTCAATTGCACAACCGCGCCTTTACTGGTGGCGTAGGGCGTTCGATTCGCCAGGCCGACAAGGCCGAGCGTGCTGGCAAGATTGATCACGCGACCGCTTCCCTGATTCTTCATGATTGGGAGTACAGCACGAGTCGCAATCCAAATGCCTTCCACATTCACCTGCTGAACTTCGCGGAACTGTTCGAGAGATAGTTCGCTGATAGGCCCTCTGATGTTGATTCCTGCGTTATTGACCAGAGCATCAATACGACCGAAGCTTTTGAAAACAGTCGAAACCATCGCTTCAATTTCGGCTTCTTGAGTGACATCAACTTTGAGTCCGAGTGTTTGGGTTTGGTAGTTCTCTGCGATCTCCTCCGCTGCTGCCTTGGCCTCAGATCCATTACGGCTAATCAACGCAATGTTCGCGCCAGCTGAAGCAAGTCCTTCAGCGATAGCTTTTCCGAGGCCTTTAGAACCACCTGTCACGATGGCTGTCTGTCCGGTCATATCAAAGAGATTGAGTCCGGGAAGCATGGGTGTTCTCTAGGGCTGACAGGAATGAAACAAGGGAATGTTTGTCTTGAAACAGCGGTTTTCGAGGCATGTATGTTTGAGTGTTGAGACACGTTTGACCGTGGTGACAGGAAGCCGGTGCTATTTCGGGTTAGGTTTTCTGGATATCACTACTGACTCGTGCAAATCTTCACTAAGCAGGTAGCGTACCAGGCGGAGCGGCCAGTTCGGGGCGGTGCGTGCAGTATTTGGTAGCTAAAGGCTGGCCAAGAATTCCGCGGCGCAGCAACGCCTCACTGTCAAGCTTGCGATCGAAGAGCTCATTTATCTGACGAGTTACCTTCCGGTGGAGGTTTCGTAGCCGGGGTTGCAGTAGGGGGACGGTCGAGCGGTTTCCGGCTCTGTTTTGCATTTCCAGCTAACGCCTTTGCAGCAGGTGCCGGACTGTTCGTTGCTTGACGAGTTCGGGTGACTGGACGACGCTTGATCGGCGCGAGCGCATGTTGGCTTTGGTACGCGACTTCCGCAATTAAGCTGTCAACACGGTTTCGACAGACGGCGTAGATTGCCAACGATGGGATCGCCACTACCAGACCGCATACCGTGGTCACCAAAGCTTGATAAATTCCTTCCGCCAGATCGCCAGCACCCGCGGCTCCACGTGTCGCTGCTACCTGTTGGAAGGCGAAAATCATTCCAGTCACAGTGCCGAGCAAACCGACCATGGGTGCGATATTTCCAATCACAGATAAGTATTCAATACGACGCATCAACCGCGCCGACTGCTGAGCAAGCGAGTCTTCAACGGCTTTTTCAACTTCTCGCCAGCCAAATTCGAACTCCGAAAGTCCCGACAGAAGTACAACGCTTAGAACGCTTGGTGCGCGGCGGCAGGCAGCGTCAGCCTCTGCTGGCCGCCCAGTCAGCAACGCTTGGCGAACCGTATCACTGATCCCGTCTGGAAGGACTTCTTTACGTCGTAAGGTCATCACCTGATCGAACAATAAGTAGGCCGCGGTGATGCTCAGCCCTGCAAGTACAAGCAGAATCAGAATGCCGACCAAGCCGCCACTCAGTAAGATGCCAAAGAATCCGGTGGGCGAATCGTTAGCAACGGCGGTTTCCGCCAATATGGTGATTTGAGTTTTCAGATTTATCAACGGCATTATGACTCCATCTCGGCAGCACCAGCTGAAAGCAGGAATTCAGCATCAGCAAGCAGGGGCTCATCCCAGCTTAGCCGAAGCACACCTTCCTGTTGCAGTCGCTCAATCGTCTCGTGATGAACATCACGTATTCTCTTTTCCGCTCTTCGGACCTTCGAGCGACTTTGGGATGCTGAGAGAACTAGCATCGCAAAGATTGCTGTAGGAAGAGACGAAAGTAGCAAGCTGGTCAACATCATGGCCAAATCAGGTCTTGGAAAACGGTCAAGCTGTCCGCCCAACTGACTCAGTGCATCATAGCTTGCGTCAAAGTATCCTCGATACAACGCCACAATGGGACCCGCCATTAAGAACCAAAAGATCGCCGTTCCTAGAAGTCCGCAGATTGCAGCAGTGAAACGTGATGGCGCGACTCGTTCTACCTCTTCATCAAAGATACGCTGCGAGTTTTCTTGCAGACTGTCGATGCCGGCAAGATAGGCAACTTGGGCTCGCGTGCCATGAGCGACGCTTGAAGGATTGGGAGGTTTAGCAGCCCGCAATTCGAGCAATTCATCGTGAAAGCGTTCTGCCAGCGGCCCAAGCCTGTCTTTGACGGCAGCGGAGCAGCGATTCTGCAGGCCTTCTCGCAAGTCCTGCTCGGCACCCCGGTTAGCGCTTAAATTTTTGGTGCTGGTCCAAACTGCACCCACGAGCGAGGGTAAAGATCCTGAGAGCGACAGTAACACCCGATCCCATGCGCCATGGGTGAGGTTCAGGATGGACAGGAAGGTTCGGTAAGGAAAATAGAACGCTAAGGTTTCGGTCAGTAAGCTCAGTCGAAGACGAGAACGAACCGCGGCTCGCAGAGGGCCATCTCGCCCGACGAGCGTTTCAGCAATTTCGCCGGGCAGCAATTTTGCCTCTGAATTAAGCCGGCGTACCGCGGCAGTGAGGCCTGGCAGTTGATCACTCAAGACTGCGTGTAAGGCAACTTGAAATCTTGAATCGATAGCAGCAAGTCGAGCGCTCCGTCGGCGATCACCAGTCCATGCACATTCCAGTTCACTCTTAAGCCTTTCCGCAATGTCTTTGGCTGCTTGCTTGCCTATTTGCGATTCAGATCGATTTTCGATTTCGAAATCATTGACGACCACTGGCAGCGAAATCGTACTGGTCGGAGCTGCCTTCCGCATTCGTGCAAGTAACGTGTCAACTTCTGCAGAGAGTTGTTCATCCTGTGAACGACAAGCATTCACCACGGGAATCACAATGGTACCTTCACTGGCCGTGGCCAACAGAGCGATATTCTCGCTGCGGATTTGATCACGACGAACAACCAACAGCATCACGGAAGCTAGTGACAATGCCCGATTTGCGACGCTCGCAATGGCTTTTCTGTCGTCGGTCGCTCCCGGGGCATCCACCAATAAATATGCGGTGCCGATCGGTTGCATTTCTGAAACAGAGCAATGCACAAATTGTTCGTGGGTGGTGTCAAGATTGTCCGGTGGGGCTGGTCCGACCCAAATCAGCTGTTCGGTTGCCTCATCAGCATTGTTTCCACTCTTGATTTGCTTTCTCGAATCGCGGTTCCCTATGAGTTGGCGAACGATCCATGATTTCCCTTGGCCGGTGGCACCAACTGCGGCAACAACCGTGAGGCCACTACTCCTGTCATCAAGAATTCGGTCACGTGCTTCGGCATGGTCATCGCAAAGTTCAAGCACTTCACGACCCGCGGGACTATTACCTAGTACATTGGCTGCCGCGCGTCGGATGCGTGTCAGGTGCTCAAGTCCGGGCTGTCCCAGTGCAGTGCCTGTTTGTACTTCGCTTTCTGATTTGGACATGGAACAGTTCTTTCTCAGGGGCTGGCGGGGCCGTTGCGGGGCACGCTGCGTTGGAGTTCCTTAAGGAATTCATCTCGAATGTGATACAGTTGCATGGTGCACTCGACTGCGTCACGCACCACAATTTTTGATGGCAAGACCTTTTCGTTGCCGCCAGCGATTCGAATCATTGTTGGTTCAGCCATCCGTGCTACCCCGAAGGTATCGCAAAGGACCGCATGAAAGTCCGCTAGTTGCTGCCGCGCTGCCTGCTGCCCTACATTCTTGGTGTTGCGACCACCTGCCCAAAAGGTTGACAAAGTGGTTAATCCAGCGGCTGCCAGCAACTCGGGAATGGAGGCAGACATGACAAGCGTGGTGCCACCACCATCAATCGGAATCATTAGCACGGCTCCGAACGCCGCCAGCATGAGAGCAAGAGGGGTCAAACCGGCAACCAGTTTCTTGTGTGCGGGAATCTCTTTCCACATCTCCCTGACAGCTTCGTCCAGACGACGAGCATCAAGTGCTGTGAAGTCGTCGCGTTCAAACCGCTGGATTGCATCCTCACAGGCCTGAAGCCACCTTTTTTCGTCCAACGAGTTGCCGTCCGGCATTCTCCAGTGTGGAAGATTCAAGGCTCCGTCGTAACGCTCTAGTGACGAGCCAAGGGTTTCGGGAGTCATTAGGCCCCCGTATTCACCGCGTTGAAATTTGTCCTTGATTTCACCGGCGGTGCGTTTTGCCAACGCCGAAGGAGTCAGTTGTTTGAGGAGGTCCGAGGCGCCTCCAAATATCACGCGTAACCGGGTGTTCAGTTTGACGCCGAGTCTCGCATACCAAGGCGCGGTGGCGGAAAACGAGTCCATCAGTTGCCGAAGAATTCGCTCACTCTGGTGTAGACGCAGTTCAGTAACTTCCCCACCTATTTGACGGTGCGCAAAGAAATCAAGTGCTGCATCGAGTAAGCATTGTTGGGCTTTGTCGGTTGCCCGCTGAGCCGCTGATGAATCCCGATCCAGCATCACATAAGCTTCTTCCCAAATGACGTTACGCAAGCTAGAGGTGAGGGCTTGGCTAAACTTTTCAAACAGTTGCCCGCGATCAAGTTTGGTTGGCAGCGATATCAGCAGGCGATCCTCGGGAATGCATGCCGGTGGATTGTTATTCGAGCCTTCCACAATCGAAAAGAATACAGGAAGGCGGTCGCAATGAGTCACTTCCTCTGTGAGTATCTCGTCTTTCAATTTGGGAATGAAGGGAACGCTTCCTGGTACTTCAAAGTCGTATGCGGCGTAGATTGTCTCAATGCCGTTGGATCGTGCCAGAGGCTGGAAGGTCTCGTAAACCAGGTCGGGAGTCTGCTGCGGTCGGACTTTGTTCACAGCCAACATCCGTGGGACACCGGGCATTAAATCAGCTGCCATTCGCAGCAGATCGCCTAAGGTGCTGTCACGTGACGATTCTGCGGAGGCAACGACGAGAAATGCTGAGCAAAGTGACGCTGCCCTTCCCAACAGTTCACGCCGTGCCTCAGGTGAACCAAGGCCAAACTCAGCATCTGACACGATGTCGGGGCAGTCCAATAATCCGATGCCAATGGAATTGAGAGCTGGGTCGGTCGCAATCAATGGGACTGCGAGTGCCTCCGCGTTACCGTCTTTATTGTTGTACTGGCGGTGAGCTGTCTCTGGGTCGGCTGACAGTATCTCAGGTCGCTTCCCCAATGCATTACCCATTCGTTCCATCAACAAGGCCCATAGTTCCGCATCCTGTTCCCAAGCGGCTGGAAGCCACAGTACAAAGCGGTGAGTACCTTGGTTATTATTCGCACCGCGCAAAGTTCGAGCCTGTCCAGCCTTGCTCAAAAAAGTTGCAACCAAACTTGTCTTCCCACTATTCAACATGCCGGCCACCGCGACGGTGGGCCAATCAATCAAACGTTCTGCAGTGTGGACTTGTCGCCCGGTAGCAAGCAAATCATGCACCAGCTTGGGAGCCAACTGACGCGTTGCCTGAAGAAAACTGTCACGCCGGTCAGTTGGGTAGGTGTATTCAATGGCAGCGCGGCGGTCATCATCCTCCAGCAACGCTTGCAGCGTTGGCCAGTCAATTGTGTGTTGCGTTTTTTTGCGGCGTGAACCAAACATTGATTTGTGCGCGAACTTTGTGTTGCTGTTGCTTGCGGAGTTTTTGGAGGGACGGGAGGTAAGGATTTGGCAAACGGGGACAGGTGAACAGAAAGCGTTTTGGATGCTATTTCGGTAGAGGGGTATGCGATCGCGTTGATAGTTGTGGCCCGAGGGAATATGCCAACGGCGCGGTGCTGCAAACGCGAGTTTTGTTCATTGATCGGATGTGATTATCTCAGATGAAACTGCATCAAAGAACCACCGCATTGCTGCGAGAATGACTTTTCTTGGGTTTTCAGGGCGATTGGACCGTGTCAGCGGAGCGAATGGTTGTGACGGATGTGCCAGCCACGTTGTCACCAACGAAACTGGGGATGGAGACGTTTACGTCTGTTTTGAGGCGTGGGGGACCCCTACGCGGATGTGGTTTTTGATTTGTTCGGGGGAGGGGCGGTTTTTCCTGCGTTCGTCTTGTCGGTGTGCTTTAGATAAGACGCGGACAGTTGCAGGCGTAATGAAACAAACCTAAAAATAAGCCGAAGAAGCGACAAGAACACAGCCTCGTATGTGTTGTCCATGGACGATGAGTCTGCGATTGGTGGCTTTTGTTTACTTTAAGAATGTCAGGATGAAAAACATGCGAGTTAAATTCCGCGGGTTGGCAGTGGGATGTTTACTAGGTCTGTCAGCTTTTTCAACGTTCCCTGGATGTTCCAATTCGGAGCCTCCTGAAGCTCCGCTGGAAGTCACAAGCGGGGAAGTGAAGGACTTGAGAGCAAAGTTGCCGTCCAGTGACGAGATAGAACAGGCCGCCGGTGAAGCGGCTGATGCGGTTGCCGATGGTGTGTCAGCAGCTTGGGAACAGGCATCCTCGGCAATGAAGAATTTCGAAGGCGGCCAAGAAATGCTAGGCAACATGAAACAAGTGTATGCCTCAACAAAATCTTCCTTGAGTGATGTCACAAGCAAGGAGTCAGCTGAGAAGGCGAAAGCAGAGCTGAACCAGTTGTCCGAGAAGCTCGATGAATGGAAGCCCAAGTTGAGTGAGATGTCAGAGGACACCAAGGTCGGAGTCAAACGTTTCTTCGAGCATGTCGCCGAACAACTTGCAAAGATGGGGGATCAGTTGAACGACAATCGGTGGGTTGACGAAATACTCAAGCCTAAATTACGGGAGTTGATTGAGCAGCTCAAGTCTCTTGGATAGCTATTTTGCGCGAACTCAATCGCGTTCGCCTGGGAAGCCTGGGCGAGGAGCTGGCGAATCGTCGGGGTTAACCAGGCTGGTGGCCGTTCAAAATTAGTCGTGGCGATCCGTCAATCATGTACTCAGACCTGTTGGTGTACATGAGGCTTTAGGCGAGTCTATGAAGACGTCGGACGACCCACTCCATCGTCAGCATGCCGGCGATGAGCCACATCAGCACCGCGTTGCGCCGTTCCGTGAAATCGCTGTTGGGCGTGCCAGGCAGAATGGTGACTTGAGGCTGTGGTCGCACAGCCGCGACGAGTTGGGTCTGAACGTCTGTGTTCGGGGTGGTTGGGTCTATGGGTAGGTAGACACCATTGGTGATGCTCGCATATTGTTCGAGCTCTTCATCGTTGCGGCGTGGACGCTCCAATTCAATCGTCGGTAGACGCACTTGTACCGACTGGCGTAAAACCTGTTCATCCAACGCATCGCCGAGTGTGACTCGCAGCTCATAGCTACCTGGCTCTCGGACAATGAAGCGTCCACCATAGGTTCCGGCTCTTGGTTCACCTTTGAGTGGTTGCAGCTTGATGTCATCAATCCGGCCACTGGGAGAGAGCAGCTTCGCGGGAACCTCAGGGACGTCCAGAGGTTCATATTGTTCATTCGTAAGCACTGCCCGAACGACGATGGTGTCACCGATCATCGCTTTGTTGTTATCCACCAGCAAAACGCCGCGGGTGCTGTCGCGCAGCAATCGTCCTTCGCTAACCCATCGAACAAGCTTGGTATAGTAGGTATCGAAATAGGCATCACTTTCAGCACGTAGACGCCACATCTCTCCGCTGCCCTGGAAATATACTTTCCCGGCACCATAGAACTGCGACGCCAAGTAAATTGGCAAGGAACCGCCAGTTTCAGTGGTTGGATCGGCGAACAGTGCGTAGACTTTCGCGCCTGCTTTCGCACTCTTTGAATCAACGTAATCGTAGACCCCGGAAAATTCGGCCCAGATTTCTTCACTGTCCTCGGGGGTCTCGGCGACCCAGAGGAATTCCGCAAGCCGCGCTTCCGGTGTGAACTGGAGTGGCCAAGCAACACTTCCTCCCTGCCGACCTCCCTCAAATAACATCGGCCGATTGGTAAAGTTCAATGGATAGAACCCTGCGATGGTCGTCATGCGCGGGTCTGTTCGGCGACGCTTCCATTCAGGATGGTAAACGGGACCAGCAACAATGATCATTCCACCAGCTTGCTGGGAAAGCCAACGATCCACCAGTTCCAATTGCTCGGCGGAGAAATCAAGCCAGTTGGGGTCAAATAACACCAGGGTGTCGTATTTGAAGAGTTCCTCTGCGGTAGACGGAAAATCAGTGAGGATGTTGTCTGCATCTTGGCTGATGCCCGGTTGACCAGTTTGCAGCCAAGCATCGAGTTGGATTGAGTTGTCGCGGTACAGCATGTTGCGGACGAATCGATATTCGCGTGTTGGACCTCCGGCAACGGCGAGTACCTTCAACTTCTCGCCTACAACTTCATAGCGAGCATCTCGCATGTCATCTTCTTCGTTGTTGTCAGCTTCGGGCGCAACGATTCGGATTGCCAGTCTACGTCGGCCGACTGCTTCGGGCTCGAGTTCGAAGCGAATTCCGGTGAGTGTGCCGTCGTTCTTAACGCGTACTTTCTGAGAGTCGATCACTTCCCCGGGTGGCACGAGTTTTGTCTTTTGGTCGCTGGGATTCTTTGTTGCTGAGCCGTTATCCAGTCCATCGAGAAGCTGTACCTCAACTTCGAGTGGTTTCTCACCACTTCCCTGAAGTACGGCACTGACTGCAAACTTATCACCCGGATAGACCCGTCGAGGCGCGTCAATGTCAACGATACGCACATTTGTAGGAGCAGACGCACTGCCCAGCCCGATTGGGTAGATTGAGACTTGGCTGCGCCTGGCTGCAGCCATCGCGATGCTGACATCGGTTCCACCGTTGTTTTGACCATCTGAGATCAAAACGATTCCCGCTAGCGTGGCCGGATCATGGTCCGTAAGGATGTTACGGACGGCATCGCCAATTCGACTCTGCGAGCCGGTAGCGGCAAGTTCATTGCCCCAGTCGACGACCCTCATCGGCTCGCTGGGGGTATCCTGATCGGAATTGTTGTCGCTGTTCTGACCCGCGCCTTGTGGGGAATCGGGTGACTGCAGGCCTAGCATTTGGGCAAGTGATTGTTCGGTATGAACACTGTAGACGCTTCCCAAACAAATGATTCCAACGAGCATTGAGAACGAGGCTGGAAGGAGCCACCACCCCACGGTGGCAGGACGTCCAAGTACACCAAACGCCAAAGAGATCAGACCGAGAAACACAGCGATAACGAGCAACACGGCGCCCAAAATGGCGAGTGGTGAGGATGCGGGTTCCGCGCCTGACTCAGCGGTGGATGCGGTTTCTGGGGCAAGCCCGCCCAACGAATCAATCAACCGCGGTTCGGAGCCATCGCCGAATGCGTAAACGCTGACACGATGCTCCGTAGAAAGCTTTTCCAACAGGCCACTTTCACCGACTAGCTTTTGTGCACGCTCGATACGCGATTGTGTCGCCGGTTCGGTTCCGGTTGGAAGCGACATGCTCTGGCTGGTATCTACTAAGATTGCGACCTCGCTTGGGCGGGTCACCATCCGCTCGGTGCGTCGTTGTAGGTCGAAGAAGAAAAAGACTAAGGCAAGGATCGTCACTAGCCGAAGTCCAATCAGCAGGACACGAATGGGCGTTGGCATTTCTTGCACGTCTCTGCGATAGAAACGCACGCAAAGGTAAAGCAGTGCTGCTAGAGCTGCTGTGATCAGTGCCCATGCCCACCAACCTTCCAACGCTGAAACGCGAGCAAACTCGTAAATGATTTGGCTGGTACCTTGGGGGTCGTTCATCGGCTCGCCCCCAATGTTGCTCGAACACGTGGCTCGGGGGTTCCTGACGATGCATGGTAGCTTGCCCAGTAAGCGAGCAGTTGTTCGGCAGCAAGAATCAGCCCAAGGAGTGCCAGCATGACCAGAGTCAGGGTAGAGCTGCCAGTAGCCTGATTTTCATCGCTCCACGCCGAACTTTTCATGAAGGTAATTTGCAAAGGGAGGAGTTGTTGTTGAATCTCGGCAGCATCTGCACGTTCTAACTCGCCTTCGCCAATGCGAATTACAGAAGCGACGGGCAGAACTTGCCCGTCGCCATCCGTACGAGTCAGTGCCCATTCGGAAATTCCTGGGTGCAGCATCTCGGCAATGCGTGCATCGCCATCGATTACCATTTCGTCCGGAGAAATGTCGACCACATAAACTGGTTCGTCAGCCGCTGATTCCGGTTCCACCAGAGTTGTTGCCAATTCGATTGGAATTCTCGGCGGTTCGTTGTTGGCTGGAATGTAGGTGACTTGGTCGGAGTATTGCTCCACGGGCAGGCGTTTCACCAAACTCGAGTCGATGTAGCGCTGGGTGTCAGGGGCAGCCCCACTCCACAGTAAGGCGTTGGTTTGAAGCATGAAAACGACAAATGTGGGGTCCCCGGACCAATTGGTCCACCTTCCATCAAGACCGGACAAGACCGTCACGACTGAGCCCTCGCCCACGTCGTGCTTCGTGACAAATGGCTCTCCATCACGCCTAAGCAGTACGTTACGGACTCTCGGGCGATCCGCTGTTGTTTCAGCATTGCTTGTTTCAGAATCGGGGGTTCCCTCTGCGGTGGGAGTCTGCTTCTCCAGTGTCCAGGAACGGGCAACGTTGACCAATGCGAATGCAGCCTCGCCAGCGTTAGTCAGCGGAGCGACCAGTGGTGAAGGATCCCCGAACAGCAGGTCAGCCGTGTTGTTGTCGGGATTGCGTTCAAGTTGCTTTGCTTGCCCTAAAACGCCTGGTAAAAGATTGCGTTCAACGCTGTAGAGTGTTTGGTTGTAGCTCGCAACATTTGTTTCCGCTCCGATAAATAATGCCAGCCCACCACCGCGTTCAACATACTCACTCAACGCGTCAGCAGCGTTCTCACCGATCTCGGGTACGTCAACCAAGTAGACAGCACGATAAGGAGAAAATGTTTCCAGAGTCGCGGAACGTAAGAAAGATGGGGGTTGCGTATCGGGGATCGCCCCAGTTTCCACTTGGCTGCCGGGATTCAAGACCGAGGCAATGTGATAACCCCCTCGGGCGTCTGCTGATCCATCAATGACCAGTACTTTCTCAGAATTGCTCAGCGGCAGCGTGCAGGTGCGCGCGTTATCAATGGGCAGGGCATCTTCCGGAAGGCTGACCTCGATCGCGTGAGTTCCTTCTTGAGGAATGAATACTTGGAAAGACTGAGTGATCTCACCACCGGCGGGGATTGAGTCGATAATTTGAGTGGGTTGTGTTTCGATGTCTCCGCTCAACGCCAGTGTTGGGTCCGGGGTCTGGCGATCAGTGGCGTAACGAATCACCCGAGTGGTCAAAGGCACATCTTCAGCTGCGGTCTTGCCGTAGTTTCGGATGGTGGCGGTGACCACGACAGGTACACCGGCTACCCAAACATCTTGTGCTGGAGAGAGATCAGTGATGGCAAGATTGTCAGCGGGTGTGGCCGCGCAATCGATCATGCGAATCTTTACCTCGCCCGCAAGCTTCCGCAGTGATTCCGCGAGACGCTCCGGGTTACCCCAATCCCGCTCGCGAAAATCGCTTGCAATGTAGAGGAATTTGGCATCCGCCGGGGTTGCGTTCACTAGCTCGGTGGCAAGATCCAAGGCAGGCACCAAATCAGTGCGAATCGGTGAAGCAGTCGTTGCCATCAGCCGATTGACCAATCTGGCATCCGACATGATGGTTTGTGATGCAAGATCTGCCGCGGCGTCGCCCGATTCGCTGCCTCCTCGTGTTGCCATGGCGGCTCGACTTGCCCGCATGACGGTCAATTGATGATTGCCATCGCTGGCAGCCAATTGACGGGTAAGATCCTGCAACGCTTGCAGCGAGCGCCCGTACGCGGTGGTCGCGTCGATGGTCACATCCGATGGGTCTGGGCTCGAGGTAACGGTGCGGCGGCTATTTGGGCCGATACTCTTATCACCCATCGAGTAGCTGTCATCGAGGACGACTACATGATGCGTGGTTATCCCACCAATGGAACCGAGGATCTGTCCACCACCGGTCCAACCGCACAGCAACGCAATCAGGACAGCTGCAACGGCCAACCGCGAAAGCAGCAACAATAACTGCCTCAGTCGGATCCACTTTTTCTGCTTCCTGTAACTTGCCAGCAGAAAGTCCATGGCGGCCCAACGCTGTCGACGATGACGCAGCATGTTGATCAGATGGACCAACAATGGCATCGCGACGAACAGAAAGCCGAGCGTGAGGGCGGGATACAGAAACAAGGTACGGGGTCGTTTTACAAGTCGGGGGCGGGAGTGGTTAACGTTTCAGGTTGGGCAACAATTGTCGTGTGGCCAAGAACTTGGCAAGAACGGCATCCAGTGGTTCGCTGGTCCGTACCTGCATGTATTCGATCGACAATCGACCGCACGCTCGACGCGTGGTGTTCAGGAATTCTTCCAACGCTTGCAGATAACCTTCACGCAACGCGCGAGGATTGCAATTCAGGAATTCTTCCGTTTCCAGCCCCTCAAACCGGGTTGCACCGTTGAATTGGAAGTCCATTTCATGGTCATGAAGTACGTGAAACAATGCAACGTCGTGTCCTCGCTGTCGCAGGACACGAAGCCCATCCATCAAGTTATCAACGCCAAGCAAGTCAGAAATGATGATTACCAGGCCGCGGCGGGGAATTCCCTGTGCAACTTGTTTTGCAACCCGCGTCAAATCGGTCCTGCCGTCAGCGCCGACAGAATCCAACATCGATAAGATCCTGGGAAGTTGTTGCTGGTTGCTCTTTGCGGGAACCGTTCCACGAATTTCCGTATCGAAGGTAGACAGCCCAGTCGCATCTTTTTGACGTAGTGCGAGATAACCAAGGCAAGCAGCAATTGAGGCCGCATAGTCGAATTTATTAAGGTCACCTTCGCCGTACGCCATACTCGCGGAACGATCGACCAACAAAGTCAGGCGAAGATTGGTTTCTTCTTCGTATTGTTTGATGTGTAGGCGATCTTGGCGCGCATATACCTTCCAGTCGATATGACGAATTTCATCACCGCGTGTGTATTGGCGGTGCTGGAGAAACTCGATCGACTGTCCAAAGTAGGGGCTCCGATGCATCCCAGAGAGGAATCCTTCAACGACACGACGTGCCTTGAGTTCCAATCTTCGAATGCGAGTCGTTACCTCAGGACGCAAATATCTTTTGGAATCGGGCATCTCGTGAAAGTTCGTCCTCGGTCGTCGGCGTCGCCGCAATGATTCGTTCTACTACTTCGTCACTTGTGATTCCATCGCTCTCAGCGGCGAAATTCACCACCATTCGGTGTCGGAGCACAGGCTTTGCAAGGGCTTGAATGTCCTCGACCTGAACATGAAAGCGACCTTGTAACAGTGCTCGGGCTTTTCCACCCAGGATTAGGAACTGCACGGCTCGCGGACCTGCACCCCAACCCACAAGGTCATCAACGAAATCTGGAACACCGTCACTGCCCACACGCGTCTGGCGAACCAGAGAAAGCGCGTATCGAACAACATGGTCACTGACTGGCACCTGACGGACGAGACGTTGCAGTCTCAGGATCTCCTCCGCGCCGAGCACAGGACTGACTTGGCCGCTTGCAGTGCCGGTTGTGCGGCGAGCCACTTCGAACTCTTCGTCGAAACTTGGGTACTCGACGTACACCTTGAACATGAACCTGTCTTGCTGAGCTTCAGGCAAGGGATAAGTACCTTCCTGCTCAATTGGGTTTTGCGTCGCCAGTACAAAGAAGGGGTCAGCCAATTCGTGCCGGTTGCGACCCACCGTGACTTGTCGTTCTTGCATCGCCTCCAACAGGGCAGCTTGTGTCTTGGGTGGTGTTCGGTTGATCTCGTCGGCCAGCACCACATTGGCAAACAGGGGACCTTCCATAAAGCGGAAGTCTCGGTGGCCCGTTGAGCGATCTTCTTCGATGATCTCCGTCCCCGTCACATCGGCAGGCATCAGGTCGGGCGTGAATTGGATTCGGCTGAAGGAAAGATCCAGTGTCTGGGCCAACGTGCTGATCATCAAAGTCTTTGCCAGGCCGGGGACACCCTCCAGCATCACATGGCCACGACTGAACAAGCAGATCATGATTTCGTCGATGACCTCTTCCTGCCCGACAATGATCTTCCCAAGTTCGTTGAGAATTCTCTGACGTGCTTCGTGGAGCCGACTTGCATCGGCTTCGCTTAACGCGTCTTCACCGGACGGTGCTCCGCCGTCGGTCGCTTCGGTTGACATGCAACATCCTTCTCTGGTGAGTCAGTCATGAGGTTTGAAGGCGTGGAGCGATTTCCGCTGGCCGCCGCAATCCACTCCAGAATAGCAGCAAATGCGGACTTCCGCGCCATGTCTCCGCCGCTTTCCACCCGATGATCTTAGAAACAAGACCAACTTTTCCGGCGTTCAAGCAGCATCGGCAGCACGCTGAGAATTTTGACTGCGAATCAGCCAAGACTCGCATTCATTCTGCTTTTCGCCTTTGTTTGGGTTGAGTCTTTGCGCCAACGGAAAAATAAACCGCTACAGCTCTCATTTGACTATTCGCAGCCGTCAATGAAAAAAAGCAGGAATCGCGGGCTGAATCATCCGGCTTATAGCTGTCTCTTTGGCGAGGACGTGCGAGAGAGAGCAAATTTACGGCGTTTTGGATGCATCTTCAGTCGTCTTTGGGTGACGGCGATGCTTCTGAGGGACGAATCGACAAATGTTTTTGCAACCAATTTAGTTTTATTGCAACTGATTTTTCAGTGTTGTTCTCGCTATCGGTTTCACAGGAGGGTGGTGAGAAGCCTGACAGCACTCAAGTTTGCAAGCAGCCAGATTTAAGATTTCAGACGCCTGCTACAGCCATGCAGTCGCAGCAAGAAGTTTTTGTGAAGCGGTCAGGTTGGGGGCAGTCATCCGCGTGATATACCCTAGGATGGGTTTTTCGGCGGCTCATTCGTTGGTTCTTCCGCAATCTCAAGGCTCTCTCGGACTTCCTCGTTGGCAGTCCAATAAAACACCGTCGCTACAAACGCGAGTAGAATACGCAGCATTTCAAAGACCAACGCAACAAGTGTCCCCGAAGCTTTTGTTGGAGTCGCGGGAATCATTTCGTAGAGTGTCGCTACCGCTGCCTCCCAAACCCCCACCCCAGCCGGCGTGATTGGCAATGCCGATGCCAGCATTCCGAGCGGAACGATAACAAAATGCTCGGTCAAATTAGGTGGGGCGCTGTAAAGACTTCGAGCGACCAAGTAGACGCTCACGGCGAATAAGCTCTGCACACCGACGCTCATCAGCAAAGATGATCCAAAGGCGTAGGGGTGTGCGTGGAAGGCTCGAAAAGGCGGTCCTATCTTGCTAACGACAGATCCTATGAAACGGATATTGCTTCCCCATTTGATCAGGCGATCCACTGAACGACCCCCAAAAACCAGAAACAGGAGCACAACTGTCCCCAGACCAAAAAGCGTGGTGGCTGCGAATTTTAAGTCCTCAAGACCTTCCGCCGATTCACGAACTTCGGGGGGGTGGAGCAGCAGCGTCCCCATCACGACCAGAAACAAAAGGCCGTAAAGGCCGGAGCCTCGATCTACGAGCACTGAGGCCACCGCCTCAACTCGCTTGCCGGGACGTCGCCGTGCCAAAAAAATTGCCTTGAACATATCACCACCAACACTTCCTACCGAGATGAAGCTGAGCAGAAAACAGATCGCGCCCAAACGAAACGCCTCTAGCATCGAAAGGGTGATCCCTTGGCAACGAACCAAAATACACCACCGAGCGAACGACAGTGACATTGCAAGCATCGCGATCACGAATGCGGCGACAAGCAGTCCGTAGTGCTTTGGTTGCTGCGTCAATTGCTCCCACTGTTCAGGCGCAATTTGAAACATCAATGCGGAAATGATTACCACTGGGATGATGAATTTGATTGCACCGACAGCAATTTTTCTTTTGGGATGTGCCATGCCCCGAGCGTAACACTCGTCAGATGTAAAGCAAAGCCTGGGACCAAAGCTTGAATTCCAAGGGAGAGCCAGAGCCTCTTGCGGGGACGCAGAGGCTGTAAATTGCCGAAAAGGTCGGCCACGCAGAGTGGTCATTTTTCTTTTCAGCGACCCGTGTGGCGACCCCTGTGGTGACACCAGGGCAAATGCATCAACGCGGGTCGCATCAACGCAGGTCATAGCCTGTTGCGCCGTACGATCGCAGTAGGAAGCTTTCGGCTAAACGTTGCAACCTTTTAAATCTTGTGTTGCCAAGATCGAGAGGTTCGTGAGCTTTTCAGGTCCCTGGCTTCAACGGGCGTCGGCAAGATGGTGGTCAACTCACCTAGGTCGGTTTTTAAACGGTTTTGGCCCCGAAACACTGACTCGCGGAGGCTTACAGAGTAGCTGTTTTTGATGAGATTTCAGGAGCTTCATCTTTAGGAATTTGTGAGTGGAGCTCTGAAGGGGTGGGTTTGCGCTGCTAGCCAGCGATGCGATCCTCACGATATCGGGCTGTTGAACTGTGAATGCATGCATTGCATTTCCGCGTTCTAGCTCTAATTTAAAGCGTTTTTTTGCGTGTTTTATACATTTCGGCGAAGTTTCAGGGACAACCTTGCGAAAAAAGGCAAAAGACAATATTCTGCTACTCCTGCAACAGCAGACGAAGAATTATCCCTATACAACGTTCGGACTGAGTGAACACCCATGACCATGGACAGCAGCCTCAAGGTGAAAGCCGGGGCTATTCGGGCACGAAATGTACTGACAAGAGCAGAGCGAATTGCCCGTTTGAAGGAACTCGATCGCTTCAACGAAGACAAGAGCGTGGTTGGCATGCCCAAGGTGCGAGTCGTGAAAGTGTCTCTGAAGAAGAAAAAGAAAGTGAAGAAGGCCGAGGAAGACAAGTAGCATCCTCAGGTGCGACGACATTTCTCCGCGAGCCGGATGAGCGTTCCGCGACGCCATCCGGCTTTTTTTACGTCTTCGTGCAGATTTCCTCTGACTAGGCTACTTGCTGTGCTTTCGCCAACTTTAGAGCTGACTATGACGCTTCCTTGAAGGCCATTTATTTAGCCATCTAGCGTTAACGAGTCGCCGGTTTTTCGGTGGATATTGCCACAGAGGAGCACTGCGATTACACCGGGACTGCTTAGAATAGCCGCATGACAAATACTCTCGAAGAACTTGAATCGCCCGGAACCGACCATGGTCTCGAATCGACCACGCCGGTGTCGGCAGATCCGCAAAAGATTCCGCCCCCAGACGCAACCATGCCGCTCAAGGTTCAATGGCAATATGCCATTGTTCTCGTCTTGGTGCACATCGTCGCATTGTTGGCATTTTCTGCGTGGTTCTTCACTTGGTCGGGGCTGGTGGTAGGTATTGCTGGGCATTTCATTTTCGGAATGCTTGGGATCACGATTGGTTACCATCGCTTGCTGACGCATCGTGGATTCACCTGCCCGGTTTGGCTTGAGAGGACGCTGGCAGTCTTGGGGATGTGCAACCTGCAAGACAGTCCAGCAAGGTGGGTTGCCATCCACCGAATGCATCATCAGCACAGCGATAAGCAGCCTGATCCGCATTCACCTCTAGTTAGTTTTCTTTGGGGGCACTGCGGTTGGGTGGTTTGTCGTCATCAGGAATTGGACACGACTCGGCACTACGAACGCTACGTGCGAGATCTGTTGCGTGATCCGTTCTATTTGCAACTGGAACGTCGGCAAGGTTGGTTTTTTGTCTTCGTTGCACACGCTGTGGTGATGAGTGCCATTGGTGGGGTTGTTGGATACCTTGTCAGCGGTGGAGTCGCGAGCGAAGCAGGACGCTACGCTGCCAGTTGGGCCGTTTGGGGTGTGGCTGTTCGTACAGTATTCGTTCTGCACGGGACTTGGTCAGTGAATTCCCTGGCACACCTCTTTGGCTATCGCAATTACGAAACCCGCGACGAAAGCACCAACAATTGGCTTGTAGCGTTGTTCAGCCATGGTGAAGGCTGGCATAACAATCATCATGCAGAACCACGGAGTGCGGCTCATGGGCATCGCTGGTGGGAATACGATATGTCCTGGTGGATCATACGTTCTTGGGAGATGGTCGGGCTCGCAAAGAACGTCGTGCGACCAAAATGTATGCAGCCACCGAAGGGCAGCTGAAGGCAGCGGTGTTTGTATTGGTCCGTGTCAGTAACTGTGTGACAAAGTTGAGCGTTTGTTCGAATCAAGTAATGCTGCCGAAAAGAGCTTCTGGTGCACTTGAACAATCTGGTGGCCTCGATGCTCGCCCCGTTTGTTCAGCCTTTCGGATACAGACTTTAATTCTCGGATCACCCAAAAAGCTCAAGGTAACTAGCTGTAATTGGGAGTAGGCGGGCGGTAGTCTTGCAGATTGATACCCTGAAACCAATCAAGCGTGTATTTTAAGCCTTTTTCTAACGCGATCTTAGGCTCCCATCCGAGTTCAGTTTTGGCCAACGAGATATCGGGGCGTCTGCGTGTCGGGTCATCCGATGGAAGCGGTTTGTGAATTAAGCGGCTGGATGATCCAGAGAGCTCGATGATCTTTTCAGCCAGTTCGAGGATGGTGAATTCGGTTGGGTTTCCGATATTCACGGGACCGACAAAGTGGGTCTCGTTGTTCATCATCGCAATGATCGCATCTACAAGGTCATCACGATAGCAGAATGAGCGTGTCTGGCTTCCATCGCCGAAAATGGTGATGTCCTCATTGTTCAGTGCCTGGCGGATGAAGTTGGAAACAACGCGACCATCGTAGGGGTGCATTCGCGGTCCATAAGTGTTGAAAATTCGTACGATTCGCACGTCGACACTGTTGCTGCGGTGGTAGTCCATGAACAACGTTTCCGCGACACGCTTCCCTTCGTCGTAGCACGCCCGGATCCCAATCGGATTAACACTTCCACGGTAACTTTCCACCTGTGGATGCACCTCGGGGTCACCATAGACCTCACTGGTACTCGCTTGCAGGATTCTTGCGCCACACCGTTTGGCAACTCCCAGCATGTTGATGGATCCCAGCACGCTGGTCTTGATGGTTTTGATTGGGTTGTACTGGTAGTGGCCAGGGGCGGCTGGGCAGGCCATGTTGTAGATCTGATCAACCTCAAGAAAAATCGGTAATGTAATGTCGTGCCGCAAAATTTCGAAGTTCGGCTTTCCCAGTAAGTGTTGAACATTCGTTTTTTGGCTGGTGAAAAAATTGTCCAAGCAGATTACATCATGACCCTCGGCAACCAAACGTTCGCAGAGGTGTGAACCAAGGAAGCCGGCACCGCCGGTGATAAGGATGCGTTGAATCATCTAATTTTCTTTCCCTCGTGGAAATTAAGGACTGTGGCGGTGTTGGTTGGAAAACGCAACTTGCTGGGTTGCGATGGTTTCCCGGTGAAGTGCAGTTCCCGGTGAAGGTCAGTTTACGTCAAGGGTCAGCTCCCGGTTATCGATCAACCGAGTCGTCCCGATCATGCCGGCGATCAAGGCAACGGCAGGACGGTCAATTGATGACAGTGGCGTCAGGTCGTGGGCGGACACGATTTGTGCATACTGAAGTGTGTCGAGCCGGTGAAGGTTGGGCGCGTTTGCGGTTGTTGCGCTGACGTTCTCGCCAAGCAACATCCGACGCATGCTATTCTGCAGGATATCAGTTTGGATTTCGCCGCCTCGAAACGCTGTTTCGACGTGCTGAAGTGTTTCTGAAAGTAACAATGCACGGGCCCGTTGCTCAACCGTGAGGTAGCGATTGCGGCTGCTCATCGCCAGGCCATCGGCTTCTCGAACTGTTTCGCATCCGATGATTTTTGTTCCCACGTTCAGGTCGTGGCTCATGGCTTCAATAACACGCCATTGTTGATAATCTTTTTTTCCGAAGTACGCATGGGATGCTGGTACAGCATTGAGCAGTTTTAGGACGACGGTGACCACTCCGCGAAAGTGGCCTGGTCGACAGGTACCTTCAAGCGTTTCACTGACGCGAGGTGGCTCGACAGTGGTGCTGAACCCATCGGGATACATTTGCTCATTGGTGGGTACAAAGACGGCAGATACACCGGCGGAACGGAGTTGTTCCAAATCCGCGTTGAGCGTACGAGGGTATTTGGCTAAATCTTCATTTGGGCCAAATTGAGTAGGGTTCACATAGATACTTGCCACGACTGCATCACAGGAACGAGCAGACTCGACGAGCGATAGATGTCCGGCGTGAAGCGCGCCCATTGTGGGGACGAAGCCGACAGTGCGACCCTGAGAGCGTAATGCACTGACGAAGACCCGCGCCGCTTCAGGTGAGTTAAAGACTTCCATGGCGGTTTCGCTGCGATTAGGTGGCCGAGGTAGCTTCTTCGAGCACATGTTCGCTGACATAAATTGGCAGCGGGGGCGAGAAGGTGACAGCGACGGCGATCGCGTCACTCGGACGCGAGTCGATCTCGATCACTTCACCATCTTCTTTCACAAGACACAGCTGGGCAAAGTAAGTGCTCTTGTCGAGTTCATTGATCACGACACTCTCAACTTTTGCACCCAGTGCATTGGCCACATTTACCACCAAGTCGTGAGTCAATGGTCGAGGAGGAACGTAACCATCTTTTACCCGGCGATCAATGTTTGTTGCTTCGAAGATACCAATCAAGATCGGAAACTCCCGATCGCCGTCAACCTCTTGCAGGTAGATGACTTGATTCTCTGTAAGCTCGGAAATGATGATCCGGGCTAATTGCATCTTTACGGTCATGAGATCGTTTTCAGTCTGATAGTGAATCGATTGGAATTAGGCGTTTGGCTTGAGCATCGTAACCCCGACGACGAGCCCATCATACCGTTTTTAACCAGGTTGATAGAGGCGTGGACGCGATTCACATGGCCCCAACCCTCAGCGGAAGGATTCGTGGCAGCGATCAACAGGTCGCATCTCGGGCCTGACTGCTTTCGAGCAGGCAGCCTTGCTTCCGAAAAGACACCATTCAATGTGTTGATTGAAAGCAGGGACACGGGGTTGCAATGCATCGCTGTGCGGCTCCCGAACTCGTTGCGGATCGAACTCCAAAGACCATGCGAGGTGAACCGTCGAAGCCGATGACGATTGGGGGGAATGGGTGGCAGAGGGGGATTGACCCAAGCAATGCATTGGCGACGTGAACTGTCGATCATTGCTCAAGGCGGAAAATGGTTGTCGCGAGTGGCGGCAGGTTCACTAAAATACTATCGGGTCGGTCGTGGTGACCGCGTCCCGTCGTTTCTCGGCCAGGGAAATTCCCAACGTTGGTTCCACCATAGCTTGCGCTATCGCTGTTGAAAATTTCTTTCCAAAAGCCACCGCACGGTACGCCCACTTCGTAGTCGTAGCGGACCACGGGCGTCATGTTTGCACAGACCAGTAGTGGTGGTGTACCGTCAAGCCCCTTCCGAAGGTAGGCAAGAACGCTGTCTCGAGCATTGAGGCAATCCACCCATTCAAAGCCCTCGTCTGAAAAGTCGAGTTGGTGCAGTGCAGGATTTTCGATCACCATCCTGTTGAGGTCGGCGACCATTTGCTGGATGCCTCGATGATTTTCAAATTCAAGGAGTTCCCATTGGGGGCCCTCGTCGTGATTCCATTCGTTCCACTGCCCGAACTCACCACCCATGAACAACAACTTTTTGCCCGGGTGTGTCCACATGTAAGAATAGAGTAAGCGAAGGTTGGCAAATTTTTGCCATAGGTCGCCCGGCATCTGACTTAACATCGCGCCTTTGCCGTGTACCACTTCATCGTGCGAGAGTGGCAACATGAAGTTCTCGGTAAACGCGTAAATCAAGCTGAACGTTAAGTCGCTCTGATGGTGGCTACGATGGACTGGTTCTTTGTGGAAATAATCGAGGGTATCGTTCATCCAGCCCATGTTCCATTTGCATGTGAATCCCAGCCCGCCATCTTCCGTGGGGCGTGATACTCCAGGCCAAGCGGTTGATTCTTCGGCTGCTGTCACCACACCTGGAAACTTGTCGTGGACTGCTTCGTTGAATTCACGCAAAAATTCAATTGCTTCAAGGTTTTCACGCCCACCATTTCGGTTGGGAACCCATTGATCCTGTTCGCGGCTGTAGTCGAGATACAACATCGATGCGACGGCATCAACACGCAGCCCATCAATGTGATATTTGTCCAACCAGAACAGAGCGTTCGCAATTAAGAAGTTGCGAACCTCGTTGCGCCCGTAATTGAAAATCAGCGTGCCCCAGTCAGGATGTTCACCTTGGCGTACATCCGCATGTTCGTACAACGCAGAACCATCAAACTTCGCGAGTCCATGGGTATCTTTGGGAAAGTGCGCCGGTACCCAATCGACAATCACGCCGATTCCATGCTGGTGCATATAGTCAACAAAGAACATGAAGTCCTCTGGACTTCCATGGCGAGATGTTGGAGCAAAGTAGCCGACGGTTTGGTAGCCCCAAGAACCTGTGAATGGATGCTCAGTAATCGGCATTAGCTCCACATGAGTGAAGTGCATTCGGTGGCAGTAATCAACGAGCCGTTTTGCAAGATCCCGGTAGTGCAGCCAACCGTGCGTGCGGCCGGGGCCTTTCTGCCAACTGCCGAGGTGGACTTCATAAATATTCATGGGATCGCGCCGCGGGTCGCACGATCGCCGTTTGGACATCCAGACGCTATCGTCCCACTGATATTTGTTTAGATCAGATACCACTGAAGCTGTCAGCGGCGGCAGTTCTGCCGCAAATCCAAGTGGATCAGTCTTGTCCACCCACTCATCGTTTAGATTCAGGATGCGATACTTGTACTTGTCACCCGCACTGGCATCAGGGATGTACAGTTCCCATATTCCCAAATGTTCAAGCGGCTTTGCGTTGTGTTCGCGACCATCCCAGTTGTTAAAGTCGCCGACCACTTGAACGCATTTTGCATTGGGAGCCCAAACAGAAAAGTTGACACCATTTGAGTCATCGACGGTACGCGGTTGGGCACCCAACCGTTCATAAAGTCGGTGATGTCGACCTTCGCCGATCAGGTGCCGGTCGAGGTCGCTGAAGATGGACGGTGCGGCATACGGATCTTGCATGTCGATAATCTCGCCAGTCTTGTCTGTCATCTGAATGCGATATCTGGATGTGCTTGCTTTTCCACGCGCGACATCTTGATCTGCATCAGGCTTCTCGTCGACCTCCCCGTGGCAGATCGCTTCAAAAAAACCTGCTGGATGCAACTTTCGCATGGGACGTCGCAGACCGCTTTGACGATCAATAATCCAGGCAGCTTTCGCTTGCGGTAGGTAAGTTCGCACCGCAACCGCCGTCTCGCCGAGGTAGTCCACTGGGTGCGGGCCTAGCACGCTCGAGGGGTTTTCGTGGGAACCGTCAATCAGCTGACCGATGCTGGTAAGTGAGACTTGAGTGTGCATTTGTGATCCGCTACGACGGCGTCAGGGAAAATAAAACGGGTTAGCGGGTGACCTCGTTGAGGATGAATAGCACGGTGTTGACTCAGCTTGACTCAATCAGATCCTGAGCCGTGAACCGTCGTCTCGAGGACGGTGCACCCTCGGTTGCGTTGCCACGAAGTAGCCAGCGACGCAGTTGATCAGTGGGGCCGTTGCCGCCCTGAAACCCTCCCGGGCTGCGGTGCGGTGAATCGACACGGATGTTGGCAATGTTTTGGTTTTCTCCAGTTGGCGAGGTCGTCGGCGATGCACCTACGCTGACCAAACGAGATGAAACCAGGCATGCTTCCACCCGATGGATGAATAATGCACGATCGACGCGTCGCCACAAATCAGCATGCTGCACGTCAATACGCCGGCCAAAATGTTCCCACACAAAATTGTTTTCCCGCCACCGGGGTAGGGAATCCGAGAGTGAGCGAACCAAATATCGGTTGTGGCTGAGCAGCGTTACCGAAGACGGTCCGTCAATTGATTCAAGGCCGCGGACTGCAGCAAGCAGGGTCAGACGGTTTAAATCACCCAGGTCGGTATCACCTGCGTCAAAGACTGGTTGCCCATCTGATGATTCCAACGAAAAACGCCACGTCCCTTCACTCAGGGATGAAGCGGTTGCCTCGCAAACCAGCAGATAGTCAGAGCAGTTTTCGGTGTCGTGTCCGGTGGTAATGCGTGCATTCGCCACCGTGGATGGTGTATTCAACATCACAGGGAAGGTTTTCCAGCAGGATGGGGCAAGGTGCGGTCAAGCAATGCCTTTGCTTGACCAACACGCGGCAGGGAGGTGCGATCCATCAGGGTTTCGACGGTGAGCCAGCCTATCGTTCAGGTGGACTCACTGCCCGATTCAGGTATCGGTAAACGTTATGTGTTCCCCACACTGTTGCTAATCAAAAAGGTCCCCCAATCTTGACAGGTGACCGTATGAAACGTACATGCCCTATGATCGGAAAAGCCAGTCAAATCGTGCCGCAACGATGGACCAGGCTTTACCGACATGGCGCGACACATTGACTCCTATGGGCAGACGCACAAAAGACAGTCGCGTGTGGAAGGTTGCGGCTCAACGCCCGGCAAATAAGTCGGAAGGCGGAGCGGGGGACTGTTGATGAGTCGGAATTGTTGCAGCAATTTTGCAGGTGCGTTGATTTGAGCGTTTGCCTTTCATTAAACGCCACGTGTTGCCAGTTTGTCACAGTCGCGTCAGCTCAATGCACCGCTTGACGCAACGTACCGCTTATGTGGACAGCGCTAACATTAGTTAGACGTTCTTCGCCAGTCGTAAGTTGCTCCACAGAAGCTTGCTGCTCGGATGAGACTGCATTTGGCGAAAGAGCGTGTCAGTCTGCTGAGATCTTCACCCGACTCAATCGTGCCAATGCCCAACGCTTCCGTGACTTCTGGTGACAGGTCGCTGCGCAATAGAATCCGATACTCTTGAGCCAGGTTTCGCAACACGGAGGCTGGGGTGAGCGTTGGGTCCCATCGCGGCAGTTCGTCTTCAGCTGGGTTCTCAACATGTGTGCCGAACTCTGCTGTGTCGTCGGAGATCCTGAGCAGAGAACCGGTCGGCGCATCCGAAAGGTTCGTCCACAGAACGATGGTGCCACCTGCATCAGCGCGTGTGGCTGCCGCTGCGGCTGCTCGTGTCAGGTTCTGCCAAGTCTGTTGCTGTTGGTTGCCGTCCAGTGAGGCTACAACTAGCGATGTTGGTGAATTACTTTCTGGAACGTGACG
>NZGD01000215.1 GCA_002690925.1 Rhodopirellula sp. | reverse complement strand
TTCCACGGAGTTTTCCCAAACGATGGCAACCACGAGTCAACGTCGACTTGAGCCGACTACCGTCCGACACTTCGGAACCGGTCTCGGCACTTTCGAGCTTCCCGATCTTACTGCTCTTCAAACTGTCTCTTACGCCGCCTTTTTGCAGGCTGATGCCGATTCGAAGCAGCGAAAGGCACACGGCTTGGAGTCAGTTCTGCGAGAGATTTTCCCGATCAGCAGTTATGACGGGAACACGACGCTTGAGTACCTGCACTATGAGCTTGGCAAGCCTCGTTACACCAGTCAGGAATGTCGCCAGTTAAGGCTGACTTATGGGCGGCCCCTGAGAATATGGCTTCGGTTGAACCGCGAGGAACCGCATGAGGAAGAGGTTTATCTTGGCGACCTTCCGATCATGATGGGTGGCGGGGAGTTCATCATTAACGGTGCTGAACGTGTTGTCGTTAGCCAGTTGCATCGTAGCCCCGGTGTCGACTTCGTTCTTGAGCAGGACACAACAACCGACCGCAAGCTTCCAAGTTGCCGTGTCATTCCTGAGCGTGGTTCCTGGATCGAGGTGAATGTCACCAAGAAAGACGCGCTCACCGTACGCATCGATCAAAGTGGCAAGTTTGCAGCAACCACGTTGTTGCGAGCGATGGACCCGAGTCTCTCGACAGATGCCGATCTGCTGAACGCTTTTTACGAGACAGGAACAGTAAAGATCAGCGGCGGACGCAGTGCTGCAAAGATCGAAGGCATGATCGCCGTGGATGATGTCGTCTACCCAAGCGACTCCGAGCGTGCTGGTGAAATCATTGTCGAGGCGGGTCATCGTATAACCAAGGATGTCTCCGAAACCATCTGCACAGCAGGAGTGAAGAGCATCGAAGCGATGGATTCCCCCAAGATTCCATTGATCTTCAATACGCTCGCTGAGGACAATACCGCCAGCCACGAGGAGGCGTTGCTGAGGATTTATCAGCGTCTTCGTCCCGGTAATCCGCCGCAATTGGAGAAAGCAAGGACGCTCTTCACCGAGAAGTTCTATGACGAGAATCGGTATCGTCTCGGAAAGGTCGGACGTTTCCGTCTCAATCGAAAGTTGGCGCTGGACGCCAAAGAGACTGAGATGACGCTTCGTCCTGACGATATGATTTCAGCGATTCGTTATTTGATCGATCTTTTCGATACCGACAGCGACGCCGAAATTGATGACATCGACCATCTTGGTAACCGTCGCTTGCGAACCATCGATGAGCTGGCTAGCGAAGAGTTGCGTAAGGGTTTCTTGAAGCTTCGTCGTACCGTTCAGGAGCGAATGAGCATCAAGGATGCGACGGACATGACTCCTCGATCTTTGATCAACCCGAAAAGTGTTTCGGCCGCCATCGATTACTTCTTTGGTCGTGGTGAGCTTTCGCAGGTGGTTGACCAAACCAATCCTTTGAGTCAGTTGACGCATGAGCGGCGACTTTCGGCACTTGGGCCTGGAGGTTTGAATCGTAAGCGTGCGGGCTTCGAGGTTCGCGACGTGCACATTTCTCACTACGGTCGAATCTGCCCGATTGAGACACCTGAGGGTACCAACATTGGTCTGATCAGTTCGTTGGCAATTTACGCTGGCGTTGATGATTACGGTTTCCTGATTACGCCATATCGGCGGATCAAAGGCGGAAAGGTGACGGAGGAAACCGTCTGGTTGCGTGCTGATGAGGAAAGCGAATCCTACGTCGCTCCTGCCGATACCGAGGTCAGCAACGGCGATCTTGTTGCAGGACCCAATATGATCGCACGTTTCCGCAGTGACTTCGAAATTGTCCAGCCGGAACAGGTTGATTATATGGACGTTGCTCCAGCCCAAATGGTTGGTGTCTCGGCCGGATTGATCCCGTTCCTCGAGCATGACGATGCGAACCGTGCATTGATGGGGTCCAACATGCAGCGGCAAGCTGTTCCGTTGCTCGTTGCTGAGCCACCGATTGTCGGAACGGGCATGGAGCGGGAAGTTGCTCGCAACAGTGCCATGGTTGTTCGTGCGAGACGAAAAGGCACGGTAACCTACTGTGATTCAACGCGAATTGAGATCGGTAGTGATCACTACGACATGAAAAAATATCAGGGCCTCAATGAGCGCACCTGTCTTAATCAACGACCGATTATCAAACTGGGTGACAAGGTCGAACGGAACCAGATCATCGCTGATGGTGCGGCCACTCGAAAGGGTGAACTCGCATTGGGGCGAAATGTTCTTGTCGGCTTCATGTCCTTCGATGGTTTCAACTACGAGGATGCGATCATCATCAGCGAAGAGTTGGTGAGGAACGACACTTATACCTCAATCCATATCGAGGACTTCGATGTGGAGATTCGCGAAACCAAGTTGGGTCGTGAGGAGTTCACGCGGGATATCCCGAACGTGTCCGAAAAGGCTCTTCGTAATCTGGATGATACTGGGATCGTTCAGGTCGGAACCTATGTCAAGCCCGGTGATATTCTGGTTGGCAAAGTCAGTCCAAAGAGCAAGACAGAATTGACGCCGGAAGAAAAACTGCTGCACGCTATTTTTGGACGTGCCGGTGAGGATGTGAAGAACGATTCATTGGAGGTTCCATCGGGCATCGAAGGGATCGTCATTGATACCCATAAGTTCTCGCGTCGAATGAGTCTTTCGGAAGACGAGCGAAAGGTCTTTGAAAAGGAACTGAAAGATGCCGAAACAGAGGGCAATGTAGAGATTGCCAGCACGTTTGAGGCATTGATCGTCGAACTTGAGGAGGCCGCCGGTACCAAATTCAAGGACGCAACTGGAACGCCTCTGGCGGATGGTCAGGATCCAAAGTTCGTTGCTGAGCGAGCCTGTTCTTTCCGCTTTGAGCATATCCTTGATCAAGTCAAGGATGAGGCAAAGCAGAAAGAGGTGGAGCGGATTTACGCTCAGCAGTGGCCCAACGTCGAAGTGTCCATCGATGTTCGTGACCGAAAACTGAACAGCATGAAACGGGGTGATGAGCTTCGAAGCGGTGTGCTTCAGATGGTCAAGATTTACATCGCAACCAAACGTGTCATCAGTGTGGGTGACAAAATGGCTGGACGGCACGGTAACAAGGGTGTGATCGCGAAGATCCTTCCCATTGAAGACATGCCGTTCCTGCCGGATGGGACACCCATTCAAATCATGTTGAATCCACTCGGTGTTCCCAGTCGTATGAATGTGGGGCAGATTCTTGAAACGCATCTCGGCTGGGCTGGTGCCAAGCTTGGTTTCCAGGCGATCACGCCCGTGTTCGATGGTGCAACCGAAAGTGACATCAACAAGTGTCTTGATGAGGCTGGGTTGCCAGCACACGGCAAGATTCGCCTGCGTGATGGTCGTACAGGTCGTCCGATGGAGCAGGAGACAACTGTTGGTTACATCTACATGTTGAAGCTGCATCACCTTGTCGACGATAAGGTTCACGCGAGGAGCACCGGACCATACTCACTCATCACCCAGCAACCTCTCGGTGGTAAAGCCCGCTTCGGTGGACAACGCTTTGGAGAGATGGAGGTTTGGGCTTTGGAGGCATATGGTGCCGCCTACATCCTGCAGGAACTCTTGACTGTCAAGAGTGATGACGTTGAAGGACGTACCAAAATTTACGAGTCGATGGTCAAGGGAGAAAACACGCTGGAGGCGGGAACGCCAGCCAGTTTCGACGTGTTGACCAACGAGATCCGAGGTCTTGCGCTCAATATGCAGCTTGAGAAACGACCGATCTAGGTCAGCCGCATCGGTTGCAAAACCCACCCGTTAATTAGGTTTTCAGAAAATTGCCATGACTAGGGCAGAGCGAATGATGAATCATTTTCAGCACAATTTGTCCTAGTCAGATATCACGCCAGAAGAGTCTCAGTCACGGAAACGGCCGCCACAGGCCGACCAGGAGCACAACAATATGTCGATTGGCGAATCCAGCAACTACGATCGCATCAACGATTACGCATCGGTTCGGATTTCACTGGCTCGTCCCCAGGACATCAAGAGCTGGTCATTCGGGGAAGTCAAAAAGCCTGAAACGATCAACTACCGAACCTACCGTCCTGAGAAGGATGGCCTTTTCTGCGAGCGTATCTTTGGACCTGAAAAGGACTGGGAGTGTGCTTGCGGTAAGTACCGCGGGATGAAATACAAGGGCATGATTTGCGATCGCTGTGGTGTGAAGGTCACCCACAGTCGCGTTCGCCGTAAGCGAATGGGGCATATCGAACTTGCTGCACCCGTCGTGCATATCTGGTTCTTCAAAGCAATGCCCTCACGGTTGGGTAACCTGCTGGATATGAAAACCAGCTCGCTTGAAAAAGTGATCTACTTTCAGGATTACGTTGTGATCGACCCCGGCACAACGGAACTCGAACCACAGCAGCTGCTCACAGAAGAAGAGTATCGAGCGGCTCGTACGCAGTACGGTGAGGGTAGTTTTGAAGCCGACATGGGAGCGGAGGCTGTCCGGAAATTGCTCAATAAGCTTGATCTGGTTCAGTTGTCTGAGCGGTTGCGAGTTGAGCTCGATGAGACGGGTTCCAAGCAGAAAAAGAAAGATCTGATCAACCGGCTCAAGATCGTCGAGTCGATTCGCGATAGCGACAATCGTCCTGAATGGATGGTGCTTGATGTGATTCCGGTAATCCCGCCGGATTTGCGTCCTCTGGTTCTGCTCGACAGCGGTAACTTTGCAACCAGTGACCTCAATGATTTGTATCGTCGAATCATCAACCGAAACAATCGCCTGAGGAAGTTGGTTGACCTGAACGCACCTGAGGTGATCATTCGCAACGAGAAGCGGATGCTGCAGCAGTCAGTTGATGCTCTCTTCGATAACAATCGCTGTAAACGCCCAGTTCTAGGTTCCTCGAATCGACCGCTCAAATCCCTGACGGATATGATCAAGGGTAAGCAGGGTCGTTTCCGTGAAAATCTGCTTGGCAAACGTGTCGATTACTCTGCTCGTAGTGTGATTGTTGTTGGGCCGCGATTGAAATTGCACCAGTGCGGTCTACCCAAGAAGATCGCACTCGAACTTTACCAGCCGTTCATCATTCGACGACTCAAGGAACTGGGGCACGCCGATACGATTAAGTCAGCGAAGAAGATGCTGGAACGCAAGGATGAAGAAGTCTGGGATATCCTTGAGCAAGTGATCACCAATCACCCAGTTTTGTTGAATCGTGCTCCCACGCTTCACCGCATGGGGATTCAGGCTTTTGAGCCAACTCTGGTAGAAGGCAACGCCATTCACCTGCACCCATTGGTCTGCAAAGGATTCAACGCTGACTTCGATGGTGACCAGATGGCAGTTCACTTGCCACTGTCTATCGAAGCACAGGTCGAGTCGCACACATTGATGATGAGCACCAACAACGTGTTCGCACCTTCCAATGGTAAGCCAATCATGAGTCCGTCACAGGATATTGTGATGGGTTGTTATTACACCACCGTCGAAATGCCTGATCAGCGCGGCGAGGGGATGGTGTTTGCCGGATATGATGAATTAGATCTTGCGTTTGCACAGGGTGCATGTGCCCTGCATGCAAAGATCAAAATGCGTCTACCCAAGTTCCAGAGACTCAAGACCGATGATGATTCTGGGCGTTACGGTGCTGTCATTGAAACAACGCCAGGCCGCGTGCGTTTTAATGAAATGCTTCCTGATGGAATGGATTTCTACAATCAGGCGATGCGGAGTGGTGACTTGGCTGGTGCCATCAGTGACTGCTACCAACGTCTCGGTCGTCGTGCAACCATTCACTTGCTCGATGACATGATGCAAATGGGATTCAGCGAGTCGACTCGTAGTGGTTTGTCATTCGCAACCGACGACTTGGTCACGCCTGACACCAAAACTTCCTTCATCAAGAGCGCTGAGAAGGAAGTGATGAAACTCAAGAAGAACTACGACCGTGGTTTGATGAGTGGTCAGGAACGATACAACCACGTGTTGGACGAGTGGACCAATGCTCGTGAGGCGATCACCAAAGACATGATGAACGCCATGAAAAATGACATCCGTGAAGGTGGCTGGTATGTCAACCCTGTGTTCTTGATGTCGCACTCGGGTGCTCGTGGTGGTATTGAGCAAATTCGACAACTTGCTGGTATGCGTGGTCTGATGGCTAAGCCGACCGGTGAGATCATCGAAACTCCCATTAAGGCAAACTTCCGAGAAGGTCTGTCGGTATTGGAGTACTTCAGTTCGACGCACGGTGCTCGTAAAGGCCTCGCTGATACGGCTTTGAAAACGGCGGATAGTGGATATCTGACACGTAAGTTGGCTGACGTTGCACAGAATGTTGTGGTTACGATGGACGACTGCAGTACCACTCAGGGAATCACCAAGGGTGTGGTTTACCGTGGTGAGAAGGTCGAGGTCAGTCTGGTTGATTCGATCAATGGTCGTGTCAGTCGGCAGGCAATCGTGAATCCTGTCACGGACGAAGTGATTGTTTCTGAGAACGAGATGATCACACCCGAGATCGCTCGTAAGATCGAGGCGATGGGCCTCGAGAAAATTCAAGTTCGTACGCCAATGACTTGTGATGCACCACTTGGTGTTTGCCGTTGTTGCTACGGAATGGACATGTCAACTGGTGCTCTCGTGGAAGAAGGGATGGCAGTTGGAATCATCGCTGCTCAAAGCATTGGTGAGCCAGGTACCCAGTTGACCATGCGTACGTTCCACATCGGTGGTAGCGTGAGTAAGCAGTCGGTTGAATCGGATATCAAGTCCAAGAAGTCTGGTGAGGTTCGCCTGACTCGGATGCGGTCGGTTGAGAACACTTCAGGTGAGCAAATTGTGCTGACTCGAAATGGTGAAATCCTCCTCGTGGATGATCGTGGTCGTGAAATCGAATCGTATCCTGTCCCGACTGGTGCAACCTTGCGAGTCAAGGAAGGCAAGAAGGTAAAAGAGGGTACTGTTCTCTGCGAGTGGAACCCGTATTCCATCCCAATTCTTTCCGAGGTTTCCGGTAAAGTTCGCTTCGAGGACATCGTTGATGGTGAAACGATGCGGGTTGAACGTGAAGCCAGCGGCAACATGCGAATGATGATTGTTGACCACAAAGGTGATCTTCATCCTCAAATTGTCGTCGAAGATACTTCCAGTGAAGAACGCAAAGCACTCGATGTTCAGTACTTGCCAGAACGTGCCATGATCATGGTCAAAGAAGGCGCTGATATTCTGCCCGGTACTGTACTTGCCGAGATGCCACGTGATGCCGGCGGTGTCTCGGACATCACTGGTGGTCTGCCACGAGTCACTGAGATTTTCGAAGCTCGCAAACCGAAAGATCCAGCTGTCATTGCAGAGGTGGACGGCGAAGTCGAAATCCTCAAGGAACGAAAACGCGGCAAACGAACCATTATCGTTCGAAGCGAATCAGGAATCGAGCGTGAACACCTCGTGCCCCACGGAAAGCACTTTCAAGTTCACAGCGGGGACATTGTCAAAGCTGGTCAGGCATTGGTCGATGGGCCATTGGTTCCACACGACATCCTGAGAGTCTCTGGTGAAGAAGCCGTGCAGCAATACCTGTTGCACGAGATTCAGCAGGTCTATCAATCACAGAAGGTTGAGATCAACGATAAGCACTGTGAAATCATCATTGCTCGCATGCTGCGTAAAGTGAAAATCGAAACCTCTGGTGACACCAACCTGTTGCCTGGCTTGGTCATGGATCGATTCCAGTTCCGCAAGGCGAACGAAGAACTCAGTGGGTGTATCAAAATCTCGAATCCTGGGGATAGTGATTACGCCAAGGATACGATCATTCCGAGAGAGGCGTTTGAGCAAACCAATGCTCAGATCGAAGCTCTAGGAGGTGCGATTGCCAAAGGCAAACGACCGAAAAGTGCCACTGCCAGTACGCAGCTGCTCGGTATCACCAAAGCGGCTGTCCAGTCCAATAGCTTTATCAGTGCGGCTTCCTTCCAGGAAACCACGAAAGTGCTGACCGAAGCGGCATTGGCTGGTAAAGTCGACAAGCTGGTTGGCTTGAAAGAGAACGTGATTCTTGGACACCTCATCCCAGCTGGTACTGGTTTCCGTATCTTCCAAGAGTCGGAAGTAAATTACCGACGCGAAGCTCTGGAAGAACTTGCCAGTGCACCTGTGCAGAGTTTGGAGGACAGCTTCCCACTGTTGAACGCCGAACAAGGTGCCACTGCTGGAGATAGCCAGGTTGCTGAAATGCTCGGCATGGGAGCCGCAGCAGTCGAGACACCAACTGCAGAGGCACCAGCAGTCGAGGCACCAGTAGTCGAGGCGCCGGTTGCAGAGGTTCCAGCAGTCGAGGCTCCGGTTGCAGAGGCTCCAGCAGTCGAGGCGCCGGTTGCAGAGGCTCCCATTGTTGAAACTCCATCAGCTGAGGCA
>NZGD01000214.1 GCA_002690925.1 Rhodopirellula sp. | reverse complement strand
TCTGCCTATGGCCCTGGTATAGAACCCGAGCTTGTGGAATGTGCATGGGTTGGCTCCGAGTAACGACTCCTTGGAGAACCAGTTCCTCAGCTTCACGAAGTGCCTGTCTGCTGCTTGCTCCTTCTCAACTTCAGCGTTTTCACGAGTGGTCTGGATGCCCATGCGCCTTTCTTCTTTCGTGAACAGAGCTCTTGCCACCGCGCTTTTGAATGCGTCGGTTACTCCAATGTCTAACGTCCACCAGCTCGAACCGCCTTCGTAGGTGGCTGATACACCTCTGTTTGATTCTGGTGGGTCGACCGAATCTGTGAGGGTAGAATGTGCAATATGCAGAAAATTTGCGATTTTAAGTTCATTCTGGTTCATGGTCCCTGGCACCTTCCACTCTGGTACCCGATCTATGGCAGTACCCTGATCTGCGAAGGATCTGTATATGTTGATAAGTTCACCCTCTCGATAACAACCCTCAGGAGGTCTATCTGCCTGTGTGCTCCATTTCGTCCATGATCCGTTAGGAGCTTCATCGAAATCCTGGTTATATCCTGCCTGATACAGACCAGGTTTTATGATAATTGCTTGAGCCGTGACTGTATGTCCATCACTCGGTTGGGTGTCATCATTAGATTGTACGGCGGTTGCCATGGCCGGCGCATTGTTCACTGATGTCACTGAGTCTATGCGGTGAACCCGTGCCTCCAGTCGCATTGGGAATCTCCTATCACAACACGCCGGAAGAACATTCCTTTGACCTCGCTTATCCTTTTTCGGAACCCACGCAGTTATTGCATATTGAGTATAGTGCTGGGTGGCATACTCGAGTGCTGGTCCAAAATTGAAGTTTGATACAGGGTACCCGAGGTGCCACTTTTCAACCAGTGGTGTGGAGTCTGAAACCGGTCTGAGTTTGGGAACTGAACAATCAGGAAAGTTTTCGAATAAAAGAGGGTCAGACTCTGTGGCGTTACTGTCAAGACAGAATGCACGTGATAGAAATGCTACAAGGGCTGATTCGCCGTTGATATTTTGGTGAGCCAGTGTCGCAGCGGAGCCTACACTTCCCACATCATCAAGTTTTCTGTACCCATCCCGGATCCTTGTGCCTATTCCGATCGGACCGTGATCGACTTTGAGCCCTGGAACACAAACCCAGTTCTTCTTGAGTTCTTTGAGTGGAATGTCACCGCCGTGCTCCTGTAGTACCAATCGGTAGATGGACTTAGTCCCCTTTACTTGATACTGAAACACAACTCCGAACGATGGTGGGGTCACGATACGGATTCCAGGTTTTTGAAAGGCTTCCACCTCGTGTTCTGGATCTGCTTCTAATGTTATTTGCTGCACGACAGCAAAGCTGACCCGGTTCCAGGCACTGTGTTGTGCATTACGAATTGGTTGACGCAGCTGTCTGGCTTTCTCTGCCTTTTTCCGCATCTCGGCCTGGGTTTCCAGCTTGTCTGCTGCCTTTTTGCGTCCTCTTTCCTCCAGAATTTTGTTTTGTGCGTCAATGGCAGCCTGTGTTGCGTCCCTGGCAGCCTGTGCTGCCTTTGATTTGGCAGATTGCTTAGCAAGTTGTTCCTCAGACATCTCTCGGTTGCTGTCTGCCTTTGCTGGTTTATCAGTGGCTGTAGCTAGGCCATCACCATTGTCCTTTGGCTCAGTTGGAGACTTATTGGTGTCTTTCGAAGGCGAAATGAGAGAGTATTTTGAAGGAGTATTCTGTTTCTCCTCCCCTTGAGCCGGTATGCTGTCAGCGTTCTCAGGCTCACGACTACCACCCTTGGCTGGATCAGATGCTCCACCGTTGACATCGCCGGTGTCATCACTACTACTATCGGATTCCACGACAGTCTTGCGTTTCCGTGTCCTTTTCGAGGTGGCCGCATCATTTGAGTCATCTTCGTACTGGAACTCCTCTTCCTCCCCGGACCCACTGTCCTGCTTTTGCATAAAGGTTTGTTCGTAACACCCCTCGGCTACCAGCTCGGGGGATGCCCTGTCTGTGACCACGAGCTCCGGGGACGCTCGATCTGTGACCGCGGCTTCAGACTCAGGTTCAAGACGACCCCCTGAAAGACGGCCCGCCATGTATTCCAGGTAGTCCTGCTCGAATCGGGCTTGTTCTGCCAGAGAAGCGAACTCCAGGCTCTTGCCGCTATCGTCGCCGTGTTCGTCCGGCTCAGGCGAGCGCCGGGCTCGTACCGTGCGCCACTTGTGGTTGTTGTATTCTGGCGTACCCTTCTTTGCTTTCTTCTCTTTCTCCTCCGTCGTCTCCTGGTAAAAATTAAAGACCCCGGGATCATCATGAGTGGCGTTTCTGCTTGATTGCAGTGCTCGTTCGTCTGTGGTATAGAAGAACGTATCGAAGTCAGCGAAATTCATCATTTGTTCGTTTCCATGGCAGGTTGAGGTATCCATCATGTAAGTGTGTCCGACCCGGCGCTTATGGTCATGTGACACAACTTCTAGACAACCGATGTCCTCGTCCTCAAAACGGCACATAAAATCAGGACCGTATCCATCGACATAATGGGTTTGGCCTGCTGGTGCTGGCATGACATTAAGGGCGTCCACAGCGACGTGTTGTGCAGCTGCCCGGTCTGCCTGTGCAATACCTTCTTTCAACTTGCTGGACCATTTGGCCATTTTCTCGTGTACCTCCTTTTGTGCCTTTTCAACAACCGACGGAGGAATGAACTGGAGGCCGACCTGTCCTACTTGCCCAATTGCAACGGCAGGGGCAGGTTTTGGAGTGGCTTTTGTGGAGTTGCTGCTCGCAGACACGAGGTCCATCATGTGCACAGCCTGGATCTTGGTCACCCCTGTCTTGTCACAAAGGTCCTGTAGCCTCGCGTCATCAAACTGACCGAGATTATCTCCCAAATTAATCGGGTCCCCGACGTACTTTTGATTGATCGGAGCTTTAGCTACAGTCGGAGCTGGAGCCGGAGCAGGTGCTGGAGATGGAGCCGGAGCTTTAGCCGGGGTCGGATTCGAAGATACTGCGTTGGTTGTGCTTGACGAAGCACGGTTGGTTGGAGTTCTCGTAACGGCTCTGGCACCGCCCTGTCGAGGTTTGTTATGCTTGCACCACTCAAGGGTACGTGGCTTTCCTTCTGCATCATTGGGTGTGATATTGCGAGATAGCAGTATAGCCTTGAACGACTGTTGGATACCCTTTGTTTGCTCTTTTCGTTGTTTCCAATCCATGAGATTCCAAGCAAACATGGCGTTTAGAAGCGACTCGAACTCAGTTGACCTCAGAGCCTTGTAGATGTCACCACCCACTGCATTCTGTTTCTTTAGATTTGCCTTCTGAGCCTCAGTCTGCTCGGGGTAATATCCTTTTCCACGCTCCTGCTTCTTGTCAACGCACGTGCCCCTTTCCCAGTGTTCTTTTGCGGCAGGGCCTTTCATTTTTCCTTCTCCACACTGCACACAATGGCCACTTTTGATTGTAAGGGCCTTTTGGACTTTCATGGGCAAAGACTTGACCCAAATCGAATAGATGCGATTGAGGTTGAAACGCTTCTGTAAGGCTGCAATCGTTGCTTTGCTGGTGAACTCCCCTGGTTCTATTGGGAATGCTTTGCGTAGCTCGTCCACTGCAGGGAGAACTGGTATGGGGGTGCCGCCTCGGCCCCTCCCCCGACCTCGGCCGCTGCCTCGGTTGTCACGGCCGCGTCCTCGGCCACCTCTACCGCCGCGACCACGCCCGCCGCCTCTTCCACCCCGTGCGGAAGTGATCACAGGCGTATGGACATTTCCCACTGACACAGATGTCGAGTGGGCCTTTTTCGGGTATGCTTCGCCGAGCAATTGTTGTAGCATGTTTATCTCCTTACACCCTGCCTTTGATTTGGCGCTTGTCTGGCACGACAACCATAAAGAATACATAGCCACTTGAGCTGCGACAAACATGGTCTGGTTTACCTTAACCTCAACCAGTACCCAGTTGCCAACTGGCTGCTTCAGTTTAGCCAAGCACGACAATGCTTGATTCCCTGTCCTGCCTGTTTGTACGTCTTCCACCAAGAGAGCGAAGTTGTCCAACACTCTGCCCCTAGCATAATGGTAGAGCTGTCGGCGTGCAATGTTGACTGAAGCGGTGCTGGTGTCTTTTATCGTGTTTTCCAACACCTGATGGATTGCTCGTATGAACTTGGCTGCTCGTTCTTTGTCATTGTAGAAGTCCTTGGTTTCTTGCTCTCTTCTCACCAAGGCTTCGACGTACTTAACAGTCGGTATTGCCAAATCGTGATGGTTCAACGTTCCCCCGTTAAACGCTATTTCAGGGAGGTTTATGTTGTACACCAACCGCTGCTGCTCCTCAGAGACTGACGCAGGTTCCAGTGCTTGATTGAACAGGTCCGTAAGTATACCCCATAGTGGAGTGTGGGCATCCTTGTCTGAGCGTTGGCGAAGCCTAGCGATCGTAGCAGCTTCTTCGTTTGCTGGCCGATCGGTATATGGTCTGCCCACCAGTGTTTTCATGAGCCGGCCTGCCAACATCCGAATGTTCATGAGCAGGCTCAAGTTGGACTGGTATACTTTCCTGTCGTAGGTCTGGTGTGTGGTAAGGCAATCTTCGGTCACATATGCATGTACTTTGGCTAGCACATCTTTCCAATATACCCATTTTCCATCCTTGTCTTCGACTCGGGTTTGGTTATTGAACCACAGAAGCGCCTGGTCTGGATCAAAATACCGTGCGAATTGATCCAAAGAGACAAACATCAAGAAGAACCGTGGCTGGTTGAGTAGTGCCATCACGTCTTTAAACCACTTAGTCCGTTGCACTTTATCCGTCGGGCACGCTTTCTGAGATACTGACACCGGTGCCTTTGTTGGATTCTTTGGGTCGCGAACCTTGACCGTCAACTTCTCCACTTGTTTCACCTTCGCAGCGAACGCCTTGGTGACTTTCTCAAGTTCGCTTGTGTACTCCTTAGAGCTGGAAACCGACCATCGCTCCCTAGTGAGTATCCACACCGCTACGTATGCTTCTGAACCCAGGTCTCCGAAAGTTGCTTTGTCTGGGTCGTATGAATTAGCATCGTTGGTCAACAAATCCCGTAAACGGTGGAAGAAGTCATAGTTTAGGTGCCACCGTTGGTGCTCAGCCGTGCACTGGTGCTTGATATAAACCGAGAGCAAGTCGGAGTCGGCCGTCACTGGGCTATTCACGAAGTTCACCGTTTCGTACAATATTTTTGTCGAATTGTTGACACTGTCCACTGGTATCCCGTAAGTTGCTTCATAGTCATGGCCTTTTGACTTGACAGTCTCCCACCCGAGCGTTGTCATTTCATCTTCTGAGATGTCGAGGGTGATTGTGCTGGCATCTACTACGAATATTCCAGTGCTCCATGCCTGCCAATAGTTTGAGACCACTAGCATCAGCGCCGCGTCCAGCTGATTTGTCATCATGGTGGACGTATCGTTTTTCATCAGCTGTTTTAAGGCTGACATGGTGCTGCGTACGGAACGACCATCCCATATGGTGCCCCTGTGAGAATTCAGCAGTTTCATCACGTAGATGGTCTCGAGCTTGATGTCGAGTGAGCCAGTTGGGCCAGTACCTGTCATCCCCAGGCTCACCTTGGAGATTGTTGTCAAGTGTGCGACCAGTTCTGCGCAAAAGTTGGCTGCGTTGAGATCCTTGGGTGGTTCGTGGATCGTAGACTGCGGCACACCCCCTGGGCTTGCACCCGAGTAGGACTCTCCCTTGTCCTCAGCTTTGCTGGCTGCCAACTCCGGGACGTTTTGGCAAGCCTTGTGGGCCGAGGATAGTAGCACAGTTCTTTCAGCTCGGAGGCAATCTGAGCAGGGAGCGCCTTCCTGGCACTTCTGAAGCTGTACCAGTGAGCCGCCTGCACAGCTCGTGCGCTGCCCCCTTTGTATCTCAGCTGAGTACTGGGTGACGATTTGCTTATACGCTTGCCTAAGATTCGAAAATACCTTGGCAGAACTGCTCTGTGATGTGGCGTATGTCGCTACCTCATTCATTGCCCAGCACGGGCCTTTGACGTCCACGCCCTGGTTGAGCCGTAGCATTTCATGGAGTTTCTCAACCCCTGCAGACAGTGCTTCTTGGGCCCTGGCCCTCGCCTCGGTGTAAGCGTCGATGTCGGCCCGACTGCTATTCGTGCGTAACGCGGCAAAAGCGCGTTCTGTTGCCCTAGTATATTGAGACAATAGTTGGCTCTGTGTGCACAGTGCCCGTGCTGCATCAATCCTTCTGTCTATGAGTGACTTTCCAAGTTCGGGCTTATGATGAGAGATACACTTTAGTATGCCCAGCGTGAAGTTCTTGGATGAGACTTGATCGTCAGCATCTGCGACCAAGGTCTTGCAACCGTAAGCATCGTCTGGCAGACATGCGAAGTGAATGTGCGCATCACACTGCACACATTTCCCACCAAACAACGGAACCATAGCTTTATGTACCTTTGAGCCATCACCTGGAGGTGGCAGCATGGGGCTCCCGCACACCTGGCACTTGTGCTCTGTGCTGTGGTCGTCTGGGCCATGTTGCGAGTTGACAGGCGCATTTGGTGCACCACTGCCATTGCCCCGTCCTTCATTTGAGTTATCGCCCGACCCGCCATCTGGTGGTTGGCTGTCAGAGCCCGCCGGTTCAACCGGGGTGTTGTTGTTGTTCGCACCAGTGCCATCAGACACATCACCGGGTTGCAGCAGACCACACGGGTCTTGATCGCATGATGATATATACTCATTGTATAGCATACAGGAGCTACACGAGTTGCCGTTGCATACATATGACTGGCGCTGTGACACTGTATAGCCTTTTCTCGTAAGAAACGCAATGAAGTGTGTCGGCATCAAATCTGCGAGTGCCTCTACATCGGATGATGTTGGCAACTGTAGCTCTTCTCGGGCTTCTGGAATGGTGAGCAGCGCGTATAACGTGCATAGTGGGCTGGAGTTACCAGGGATGTCTCCCGTCGTCGTTGCAAGATACCCCTCTAGCTTTTGGTGTAACACTGTATAGAAATGATCCAGTAGCTCGTGAGGAGAGTGTTTACAGCCAGCATGCCCCTGGACATGTTCCATGACTCCGCCGAGCTCACCCGCCGTGAGCTGGCTCATGATTTGCACGACTTTCCAGATCCCTAGGCCCTCCAGGCTCTGCGTGCGATCGCTGATTCCTCCTTCCAGCGTCGAAACAACTCCTGCAGCTGCGGACTTCTGCTCCACAACCTGCTTCTCTTCCTCGCGTTCAGCGAGTTCGGCCAAAATCATCCTGCTTTTCGCCTGTGATTCCAAACTACTCAACCCATCCAGTGATGGAGAGTTAGCAGCGTTGTTTAGAGTTGAGCATGGCTCTGATAGGCCCACGTGAGTAGTGTGACCAGTCATGCTCGGTTCAGACGTCGTTTTGTTTGCAGTTGAGCAGGGCACTGAATGGTCTTCGTCTGTAATGTGACCAGCCCTGCTCGAGTCAGATGTGAGTGACTCTTCAAGTTGCTCAACTTCACCATTGTTGAGCTGTATCCCACTTTGCTGGGACAGGATTTTCTCAATGGTCTTTAGAAGTTTTCGGGCCTTTTCATCGGATCCCAGTGCTGCTTCTTCAAAACCGTCCCCGCCTTTCGAGAATGCACCTGTGGTGCCCTCATTAGTATGTGGCGAGTTAGTCATCTGTTCATCATCGGTGACAGATGCATCTGCTTGGACTTTGGCAGATGGACACATGTTTGAGTTGTTACTTTCGTTAGTAACATCGTGGTTGGGTTTTGCAAGTGTGGTTTTTTCGAAACCACTCCCATCCTTCTCGTGTTTTGTGCCAGTCAGAATATTCTGTGCGAGAACTGAATCCGCAGCTTGCCCGCTTTCGATATTGAGTACAGTATCGTCAGACTTAATAGTACTCTGTTGGGGACGAAAATATTCGGCGTTAGCGATTCGGGCCGATGCGATTACGGCCTTAGCTAACAGTGTTTTATTTGCTGGTTTACTACTGAGTAACGCGAAACTTCTGTTCGAATCAGAATTACGCATATTGTAGTCGGTCGCGACGGGAGCACCGGGTGCTTCCGAACCGGAAAACATGAATCTGTTGTATGCATCATGTTGTTGTTGTTGTGTTTCCACGGTAGTGCTCGTACCAGGAGCAATTGCAGGTCCAACCGTTGTCCCCTCAACTGAGGAGAGTAACCCGCCTTCCCGTGAACTTTCGTGACAGACAGCCTGTAATTGGCTCTCGACTTCCGCACCCAAACTCAACTGTTCGGTGCGTGTACGCGTAACATCCGAAGACGTCTTGCTATGCAAAGATGTAAGAAGTGCAGCTATAACTTCATTCGTAGAGGCTTTGGAGTGATCAATTCCAAGGCTTGCTAACGTTTCAGTCAACAGCTGACTTCCATCTGGAGTCAAGGACGCAGGACTTGTAATGCCCGCGCCTTCTTCACGTGGAGTGAATTGTTTTAGTAGTTCTGGCATTTGTTTCTTATTTGGAATATCGGGTTGAGAAACCCGTCCGAAACTTAAGGCCGAAGCCTTCGAATCAGGGCCAGAGACCCTCGCATCTTTTGATGCGAGTCGTTCGCTTTGAGAAGCGAACTGCCCTTCCGCACTCGAGGAGTTCAAGGCGAAGGTTTGGCGATAGGGATCGCCTGACCCACTAGCCGAAGCCGTGTGGGTTCTCCCGCCGCGATTGCGGGGGTTTTCGTGTTGTGTATTCCGTGATGTTGTATCAGGAACTTTTTCGCTTGTTAGGCGATGGCCAGTAGCCGAATCCGTCATGGATTCACGTGATTGGTTCCTTGCGGACACCAGCGCACTCCCTTGGGAGCCGCTTCGTTGCTGCGCCATGAACTCAAGAAGAGCGGCGGCAGTCTGTTCCAAGCCCGCGTGCAAAGCTTCATTACGAAACATTTGCTACCAGTTTGATTGCAACTGGGGGCGTAGGGGAATGAGCGCGTAGGCGAGATCGGAACGAGACCTTTCGGTTACTCGTCACGATGAAGCTTACAGCAGGCTCGGCACGTCATGACAGACGTGTCGTGATCTATAAAAGATAAGATCGTATTCTACGGGAGAAGGCGAGGTATCGCCTAACCCCGGGATAAATATAACGCCCCAACCTATATAACAACTTACTGACAGACCCCCTGGGTCTACAAACACTCTAATACACTCCCCCTACGGTCCCGACGCTCCCGGCAAGCTCACCCAGCTCCGGGACAACTTCGC
>NZGD01000213.1 GCA_002690925.1 Rhodopirellula sp. | reverse complement strand
GCGGCTCGACAAGGCGCGCAACCTGCTGCGCAATTCGGCGCTGTCGCTGACCGAGGTGGCGCTTGCCACCGGCTTTGCCAGTTCCTCGCATTTCTCGCGCGCCTACCGCGCGGAATACGGCCAGCCTCCGTCGCGCTATCGCTCCTCCTGATCGCGCCGCTCGCGAATGAGCGCCTCAAGATCGGCGAGCCGGGTCAGTACCTCGTCGCGATAGGTGTCGGTCTTTTCCGCGTCCTCGGCGTGGTGCGCGTCCTGCATCGAGTTGACGATGAGACCGACCAGAAGGTTCACCACCGCAAAGGTCGTGACCATGATGAACGGAACAAAGAAGCCCCAGGCATAGGGAAACACCTCCATCACCGGGCGCACGATCCCCATCGACCACGATTCCAGCGTCATGATCTGGAAAAGCGAATAGGCGCTGCGCCCCAGATCGCCGAACCATTGCGGAAAGGCCGCGCCAAAGAGCTTGGTCGCCATGACCGAGCCGATATAGAAGATCATCCCCATCAGCAGGAACACCGATCCCATCCCCGGCAGCGCCGTCACCAGCCCCTCGACCACCCGGCGCAGCGAGGGCGCGACCGACACCACCCGCAACAGACGCAGGATGCGCAGCGCGCGCAGCACCGACAATCCTTGCGTCGCGGGCACCAGCGAGATGCCGACGATGATGAAGTCAAAGATGTTCCAGCCGCGCCGGAAGAACCCGGCAACGCCGCGCGCATAGAGCTTGGCCACGATCTCGACCACGAAGACCGATAGGCACAGCTTGTCGAGCAGGGTGATCACCCCGCCCGCGCGATCCATGAGCGGCCCCGAGGTTTCCATCCCGAGGATCACCGCGTTGAACAGGATCACGCCAAGGATGGCGTTCTGGAAAAGCGACGTGTCGAGAATGGCACCGATACGGTTTCGAAATGTCATGGCCTGCCTGTGGGTTCGCGCTGCAATCGCGGGTGATATGGGCGCTGCAGTGCGGCACCGCAAGCGAGAGCGGCCTGCCTACATCTTTTGCAGCATCCGCCCCAACGGACGCCCGCCCATGATATGCAGGTGGAAATGCGGCACCTCCTGCACGCCGTTCTCGCCGGCATTGGTGATCGCGCGGAACCCGCCATCGCCCAATTGCACGCCGGTCTGACGGCAGATCTCCGCCACGGCGCGGTTGAAATCGACGATCTCGGCATCGCTGGCTTCAGCCGCGAAATGATCGTAGCTGACATAGGCGCCCCTGGGGATCACCAGCACATGCACCGGAGCCTGCGGCTGGATATCCTCGAAGGCAAGGGTGTGCTCGGTCTCCAGCACGGTCTTGTTCGGGATCTCGCCGCGCAGGATCTTGGCAAAGATGTTCTGGTCGTCATAGGCATAAGACATGGGCGTCCTCAATCTGCAAAAAGATGGTCGAGTGCGACGATTTCCTGCGCCTTTTCAGGCGGAATATCAAGGAACCGGGACAACAGATCGGGATAGCGCGCGGCATCGTCGTTTTCGCGCAGGATCAGGTGGTTCTCGAATTCGGAATCGCGGATCTGGTCGCTTTCATGGGTCATGTCGCCCCGGATCGTGGGCAGCAGGCGTTCCAGCGTCTCGGACGGGGTCTGCTCGCCGGCAAGGCCCACGCGCATGGCGTGCCCGGTAAGATAGGAATCGGTGAAATGGCACTGGATCTCCAGCAGCTTGGTCACCGACCGGTCGCCGCAGAAATCCTGCAACAGGTCGATGCTGCCCGGGTCCATGCAGACGATCAGGCGGTCGGTCTCGTAATAGTCGAAAAGCATCCGCATCAGCGCGCGGCGATGCCGGGTGCGCTTGGCCAAGGTGCCCTGGATACCGCCCAGATCAGGCAGCGCGGTGCCCTCCTCGTTGAAGAGATACTCGATCGCGGGCAGGTTGGTGACCTGTCGGATCCGGTCGAGCAGGCGCTTGGCGACATGCCATTTCTTGCACACCACGATCATCAGCTCACGCTCGCGGCCCAGCGTGCTCTCGGTCTCCCAGAACCGCTGCGCGAACCGCCGCCCTTCGCGGCCGCGCCCGGTCAGGAACTTGAACAGGCTGCGCCCCTCGTTCGAGATCTGGAACGCGGCCTCGGTGTTGTTGTACAGCGCGCCGAGACGGCGCTTGAGTTCCAGCGACTCGGGGCTGATCTTGCGGGCAAAGAGATAATCCTGGCTGAGCAACAGGTCATAGTGGTCGTTATAGAACGTGACCGGCATGCCGTAATCGGTGAACATCAGAAACGTCAGGGTGCGCGTCTCGATCTCGGTCTCGGGCACGAGATGGCGTACCAGCGTCTGAAAGAACGTCTCGTCGGGGATCCAGGTGGTGCGGAAAAACCGCATCACGTCACGCCGCCGCCGTGTGAAATCAATGATCCACTCCACCGTGCGGCGGCGCAGGCACCACCACTGGCTGCCAATCTGAATCTGGATGTCATGCGGGATCTCGCGCGTCAGCCGCAGACGCTTCTGCGCCTCGAACGCGGCATAGAACCGCTTGGGCTGTGTCCGCTCGTTAAAGAAGTGGCGGTAGATCAGCCGCTCTTCCTTCATCCCGGTCTTGATCCAGTCGCTCTCAAAATAATCAAAGCTTTCGACATAATCGACATCGCGCGCATCGAGGAAGTCATGCGCGAAGCGGGCGGATTTGATCGGCGCGCAATCGCCCGACAGCATGTAGAAATGCGTGGCGCGCGGAAACTGGTCGACGGCGGCCTCAACGGCATGGAGCGTCGCCTGCACCAGGGACCATTCGCCCCAGCCGCACTTGATGCGCTTTTTCGCGAAGGTCACGTTCGGATTGTCTGCCAGCGCCTCGCGAATCTGCCGGAACGCGTCGGGCTTGGCGCGGGCGTCGAAATGGATCGACATGTAATCCCCGGCAGCCGTCAGCATCTCGGCCTGACGGATGATCGCCTCGGGGTCTTTATGGCACAGCAGGATGAACGCGATTTTTGCCATATCAGAAACTGTGCAACCCTTTTTTCAGATATTGTGTATAGCAATACCCTTGAAGACCGTTTGAATAAACAGGCTTTCTTTGGTTTTTTGAACAGGTTACAAAGCATGGAGCCCATAAAAATCGGGCCGGGACGTGCGGAGGCAGCGACAAATGGGCTTTCCAGGGACATGGATGACCGAGAGCGAGAGCGTGGTTTACCGCGTGGTGCCGAAATGCGCCTGCTCGACCATCGGGCAGATCATGTACTACTCCGATCACGGTGAGTTCTTCGACGGCGACATCCACGATGCCACCACCGGACTGCATAAATGGGCGCGCGAGGACAGCCAGAAACTGATCAACGCCAATGTGCGCACCCATACCTCCTATGCCTTCACGTGCGTGCGCAATCCCTATACCCGCATCCTGTCGTCCTTCTTCGACAAGATCTGCGGCATCCAGCGGAACGGCAAACGCTACCGTGGCAAGCTGGTGCCGATGCTGATCCAGAAATACGGCATTGAGGTCGGCGGCGAGGACGGCAAGCAGGAGTTCGACCAGATCAAGAGCTTTCGCCGCTTCCTGCTGTTCGCGCGCGACTCGATCCGCTTCAAACGCCCGATGGAGCCCGATATCCACTGGTCGGCGCAGGCGGGCCACGTCTCGACCTTCATCGTCAATGGCGGCACCTATGACAAGATCTTCTGGACCGAGGCGTTCAACGACGGCATGGGCGATGTGCTCAAATCCATCAAGACGCCGCACAAGGTGAGCCTCAAGACGATCCCGCGCTTCAACGAATCCGAAGGCCACGGACCCAAGCGCGCCCACCCGGTCGAGGACTATTTCGACGATCTGTCGATGCATCTGGTCTACGAGATCTACAAACGCGATTTCGAGGTCTTCAAATACGACTTCGAAAATCCCGCCAACAAGATGCCGAAGGGCGAGATCGACCTCGAAGAAGTCCACGCCAAGCTGGGCGAATAGCCGGGGGCTTGCATTCCGCGCCAAACGGCGTAAAAGGCCCGCCATACATGCGCGTGATGCCCGCTCAGGCAAGAATCATCACCCCGGAGATCGGGGGCCCGGTTGGGTATCCGTGCGTCACACCTAGATACCGAACCTTGAAAGGGTCTGATTCACATGGCCAACACACCCCAGTCCAAGAAGCGCGCACGCCAGAACGAAAAGCGCTTTGAAGTCAACAAAGCCCGCCGTTCGCGGATTCGCACCTACCTGCGTAAAGTCGAAGAGGCGATTGCCTCGGGTGACAAAGATGCCGCAGTTGCCGCACTTCGTGCAGCCCAACCAGAGCTGATGCGCGGCGTCACCAAGGGCGTCTTCCACAAGAACACCGCATCGCGCAAGGTTTCGCGCCTGGCATCGCGGGTCAAGACGCTCGGCTAACGCTTTCAGTTAAGTCGTTGAAGGATAAAGGCACCGCCACGCGCGGTGCCTTTTTGTTTTTCCAGCACCCTTCGGGGGCGGATAGATTCTTTTCTGTCAAAGCCGCTGTCAAGCACATTGATCAGTTGCCCAGACGGCAGCGACGTTGCTAATTTCGGACCTGCGATTCACGCTTGGGGGGACAGGCTGCACAGAGGCAGGATCAGACGCGATTGATCCGATCCGCTTCTGAAACGAGCATTACTGCTTTGGCTTTGTCCATATAAACGTATTTTGAAAGTCGTAAGACACAACGGCCTCTTGGGACAGGCCGTCGCGTTCCGCGTCTTTCGGAATATACGATGATCTGTCCGAGGATCCTGCGGCTGTTGCCATGCGCAACGGGTCAGGCTGTCCTTTGCCCTATACGTCGGTCGCGAACACGAGTGAGCCTGCCAGCGGATCAGCCGTCTGGAGGATACGAGAGAGCAGCGGAACGGGGTATCATGACGCAAGAACAATGGGGCCGGCTGAAACAGAAAATCCAGGACTCTGTCGGGCAGAGCAATTACCGAAACTGGATCGAACCACTGGAACTGGCCGAAGTGTCAGGCGGCATTGCGACGTTTCAGGTGCCCACCAGCTTTCTCGGCAATTATGTCTCGCAGCATTACGGTGATCTGATCCTCTATCAGATCTCCAGCATCGACCCGAAGGTGCGCCGCCTGAATTTCCGTGTCGCCGCCAATTGCGCGGCCCGCCCGTCACAGCCCGACGCGCCAAGGACCGCCGCCGCCGTGCAGCCGGTCCGGACCGACGGTGCCCTGCCCTCCGCCCCGCTGGACGATCGGTTCCGCTTCGACACCTTCGTCGTCGGCAAGCCCAATGAGCTGGCCCATGCCGCCGCCAAGCGCGTCGCCGAAGGCGGGCCCACCACCTTCAACCCGCTGTTTCTCTATGGCGGCGTCGGACTGGGCAAGACCCACCTGATGCATGCCATCGCCTGGGACCTGACCACCGCGCGCCCCGACATGAACGTGCTCTATCTCTCGGCGGAACAGTTCATGTACCGTTTCGTGCAGGCCCTGCGCGATCGCAAGATGATGGATTTCAAGGAGCTGTTCCGCTCGGTCGACGTGCTGATGGTCGATGACGTGCAGTTCATCGCCGGCAAGGACAGCACGCAGGAGGAATTCTTTCACACCTTCAACGCGCTGGTCGATCAGAACAAGCAGATCGTGATTTCCGCCGATTGCGCCCCCGGCGAGATCGCCAATCTCGAAGACCGGATCAAGTCGCGCCTGCAATGCGGCCTGGTCGTCGATCTGCATCCCACCGATTACGAACTGCGCCTCGGCATCCTGCAATCCAAGCTGGAACGCCACCGCGAGCAATATCCCGACCTCATGCTCAACGACGGCGTGCTCGAATTCCTCGCCCACCGGATCAGCACCAATGTCCGCGTGCTCGAAGGCGCGCTGACCCGGCTTTTCGCCTTTGCCTCGCTGGTGCGCCAGCCGATCACCCTGGAACTGACGCAGGACTGCCTTGCCGACGTGCTGCGCGCCTCCGAGCGCAAGGTCTCGGTCGAGGAGATCCAGCGCAAGGTTTCCGATCACTACAACATCCGCCTTTCGGACATGATCGGGCCCAAGCGCCTGCGCGCCTTCGCCCGGCCGCGTCAGGTGGCGATGTACCTGTGCAAGCAGATGACCTCGCGCTCGTTGCCCGAGATCGGTCGCCGGTTCGGCGGGCGCGACCACACCACCGTGATGCACGGGGTCAAGCGCATCGAGGAGTTGCGCATTCAGGACGCGCAGATCGCCGACGATCTGGAGCTTTTGCGCCGCACGCTCGAAGGCTGAGCGCGGCTTTACCGCCGCAAACGCCCCCCGCGCGGCATGCCGCGGGGGCTGTGGCCCTTGACGCTGCCAGATTTCCAGCCGAAAACACGATAAAGCGCTTGAGCCGCAGGGGAATATTGCTACCGTGCCCCTCCCGGCGCAAGACCGGCACCTGACAGGAGCGAGGGCATGAAACTCAGCATCGAACGCGGCACGTTGCTCAAGGCCGTGGCGCAGGCACAATCCGTGGTCGAGCGGCGCAACACCATCCCGATCCTCGCCAATGTGCTGATCGAGGCCGAAGGCGACGCGGTGCATTTCCGTGCCACCGATCTTGACATCGAGGTGGTCGACAAGGCCACCGCACAGGTCGAACGCGCCGGTGCCACCACCGTCTCGGCGGTGATGCTGCACGAAATCGTGCGCAAACTGCCCGACGGCGCGCTCGTCACGCTGGCCGATGACGGCAGCGCCGGTCGCCTCACGGTTCAGGCGGGCCGGTCGAACTTCAACCTCGCGACCCTGCCCAAGGAAGATTTCCCGGTGATGGCCTCATCGGAATATGCCAGCAACTTCTCGGCCCCCGCGCCGGTGCTGCGGCGGCTCTTCGACAAGTCGAAATTCGCCATTTCCACCGAGGAAACCCGCTATTACCTCAACGGCGTCTACATGCATGTCTCCGAGGTTGATGGCGGCAAGGTTCTGCGCTGCGTCGCCACCGACGGCCACCGCCTTGCCCGGATCGACGCCGACCTGCCCGAAGGGGCCGCCGACATGCCCGGCGTGATCGTGCCGCGCAAGACGGTGGGCGAATTGCGCAAGCTGCTGGAAGACGACGAGATGAAGATCGCCGTCTCGGTCTCCGAGACCAAGATCCGCTTCGCCACCCCCGACATCACGCTCACATCCAAGGTAATCGACGGCACCTTCCCCGACTACACCCGCGTCATCCCGCAGGGCAACACCCGCCGGATGGAGGTGGACGCTGCCGAATTCGCGCAGGCCGTGGACCGCGTCGCGACCGTCAGTTCCGAACGCTCGCGCGCGGTGAAACTGGCGCTCGACGAGGATCGGCTGATCCTGTCGGTCAACGCCCCCGACAGCGGCGCCGCCGAGGAAGAGCTGGCCGTGGCTTACGGCGACGAGCGGCTGGAAATCGGCTTCAACGCCAAGTACCTGCTGGAAATCGCCAGCCAGGTCGACCGCGAGAACGCCGTGTTCCTGTTCAACTCCTCGGGCGATCCCACGCTGATGCGCGAAGGCAATGACACGACGGCGGTCTATGTCGTCATGCCGATGCGGGTGTGACATCTGTCGGAGCCTCCGGCGGGAGTATTTCTGGCAAGATGAAAGGGTCGTGAATGCCCGGCCTTTACCTGTCGGACCT
>NZGD01000212.1 GCA_002690925.1 Rhodopirellula sp. | reverse complement strand
GCTTTTAAAATACACGCTGTACGAAAATTGTACTTACAATCTGAGATCCGCCTCGCCCAACGGCAAAACACCCTTCAGGTCAAACAGAACACCATTGTTCTTCAAATAAGCGCGCAGCTCTTTTGAAGATTTGGCCGCATATTCACGATGAGGCACTGCGAGAAACAGCGCATCATAATCTCCGGCATTCGGGGACTCCACCAGGGAAATACCATATTCATGTTCGGCTTCGGCATTATCCGCCCAGCAGTCCGTTACATCCACAGAGCAACCGAAATCTTCCAGCTCACGGATAACATCAATAACCCGAGTGTTTCGCAAATCCGGGCAGTTTTCCTTAAAGGTGAGCCCCATTACAAGAACTCTTGACGAGGCCACGGTATGTCCGGCTTTGATCATGGCCTTTACCAGCTCAGCTGCCGCATATGGGCCCATATTGTCGTTTACCCGCCGGCCGGACAAAATAATTTCAGGATGGTAACCAATAGCCTGGGCTTTGTGGGTGAGGTAGTACGGATCCACACCAATGCAGTGGCCACCCACCAGGCCGGGTTTAAAGGGCAGGAAATTCCATTTGGTTCCCGCTGCAGCAAGCACTTCATGGGTATCAATTTTCAGGCGAGAAAAAATCATCGAAAGCTCATTCATCAGCGCTATATTCAGATCACGCTGGGTGTTTTCGATAACCTTTGCCGCTTCGGCCACTTTGATAGAACTGGCTTTATGGGTGCCTGCGGTAATAACACTGGCATAGAGTGCATCCACTTCATCGGCAATTCCCGGAGTGGAACCAGAGGTTACTTTCATGATGCTGGTTACCCGATGCTCCTTATCACCCGGATTGATTCGCTCAGGACTGTAACCGGCAAAGAAATCCTTGTTAAACGCAAGGCCGGATACTTTCTCCAGTACCGGCACGCAAACCTCTTCCGTGGCTCCGGGATATACCGTGGATTCGTAAATCACAATATCGCCCTGCTTCAAAACCTTGCCTACGGTTTCGCTGGCTTTTACCAGAGGGGTTAAATCCGGGGTTTTGAATTCATCAATCGGGGTAGGCACCGTGACAATATAAATCTGGCAATCACGAATGCCTTCAAGATTATCGGTAAAAGACAAACCCGACGCCGCAGCCAATTCTTCCCGGGACACCTCACGAGTGAAATCAACGCCATCTTTCAGCTCGGCAATTCGCTTTTTATTGATATCGAAACCGATAATCTCCCGCTTTTCACCAAAGGCCGCGGCGAGAGGCAGCCCCACGTAACCAAGACCAATAACTGCAATTTTCTTCATTTGAATTCCTTTCCCCAGAAGCAAAACCCGGCGTCGATCCGCCCTACTCAGATGGGATAATTATGTCTGTACCAGTCAGGGATTGAAAACACCTTTTCAACGCCAGTTTGGCGCCCGGATCACCGTGGACAATTCGAATCTCACGGGGCGGTACAGGTATACCTGATACAAACGCCACAAGATCCGATTGCCCCGCATGTGCAGAATAGCCACCGACCTGATGAACGCGGGCCCGGATATCGTAGCGCTCACCATCAAGCTCCACCCAACCACCGCGAGGCCCATAAGTGAGGATATCCCTCCCCGGCGTGCCTGCAGCCTGGTAGCCCACAAACAGGACATCGTTCCGCTTTTCCCCAAGCATTGCCTTCAGATAATTCACCACACGGCCACCGGCGCACATACCGGAGCCGGCCAGAACCACACAAGGGCGGTGGGAACGGGCAAGGTAATCCACAGCATTCAGGTGGTCTTCATGGGAGTTGATAACCGTGAGTTGCTCGAAAGAAAGCGGATGCCGGCCCTGGCGCACCAAGTCTGTGGCCTCAGCATCCCAGTAGGGCTTCAGGTCTCGATAGATTCGAGTGAATTCAGCCGCCAGCGGCGAATCCACAACAATTTCCAGGTTGCTCCAGAGCTCTCCACCAAACTCATTGATCAGGCCCTCAATCTCGTACAGCAACTCCTGCGTGCGCCCAATGCTGAATGCCGGCACCAACACCGTGCCGCCGTCTTCCAGCGAGTGTTCCAGAACCGCCTTCAACCGGTAACGCCGCGTTTCCCGGTCCTCGTGGTCTTTGTCTCCATAAGTACTCTCGATCACCAGCCGATCTGCTCGCTCGGGGGATTGGGGGGCGGGCAGCAACGGAGCATGGGGCGCGCCGAGGTCGCCACTGAACACAACCCGTTCTTCAGATTCGCCCGCATGTGCATCACACTCAACATAGGCCGAACCCAGAATATGCCCAGCCCTCTGCAGCCGAACCGACAGCGTGCAATCATCCTCATCAAACACCGGATGCCACTTGCCATAAGGCACCGGCACCAGGCGGGAACGGATCACTCCCAGAACCCGATCAATCAGTTGCCGGTCGCGGGTGAAACCGATTTTCAGGGCATCCTCCAGTATCTCCGGCAGCATAATGGCTGAAGGCTCGGAACAAATAATGGGCCCATCGAAACCCGCAGCCAGCAAATAGGGAATGCGCCCCACGTGGTCGATATGCACGTGGGTGACCACCAGGGCCCGGATATGATCGATGGGAAAATCAATGGAGAGATCAGACGCGGAAGCACCGCGGCCCTCGTCCTGGCCCTGGAACAGGCCGCAGTCTATGAGGATGCCGTTCTTTTCGGCCGCGTGACCAACGGTGAGTTCGTGGCAGGAGCCGGTTACGCCAGAGGTGGCGCCGTGGTGCAAAATATCGATCATGATCAACATTCCCTGTTGTTAAACGAAAACGGGGGCAATCAAGCCCCCGACACTAAATCATTTACCAAAAATTATAGCCTAGGCCAACGGCAACCGACGGACCTTGTCCTCATTCCTGCCTTCGCCAAGCCGCTCCCGATTGCCGTTGCACCAAACCAGATCCGCCACATCCCCATTATGCGCAAATCCTGTAGGTGCCGTTTTGAGGATCTTAATAATCTCACCGCAGTCAAATTCATGACTTGCCCGCATCAACCGATTTAACGTCTGCTCCACGTCATACCAAGCCATCGAGACCTCCCTGGCCATCATGATCCGCGGGTGAGCGGTACCCTGCGGGTTATCACCAATCAATAACTCTTCATAGAGCTTTTCGCCCGGCCGCAAGCCAGAGAAGACTATTTCGATGTCGCCGTCTGGTCGCTCGTCTGTTTTCTCCACCAAACCCATCAGATGAATCATCTTTCGGGCCAAGTCGGCAATCTTCACGGGCTCGCCCATATCCAGAACGAAAACTTCTCCCCCCTGCCCCATACTGCCAGCCTGAAGGACCAACTGGCTGGCCTCCGGAATGGTCATAAAGTAACGGATTATATCCGGGTGAGTAACGGTAACTGGTCCCCCATCGCGAATCTGATCGCGGAAAAGCGGGACTACCGAACCGGAGGAGCCCAGCACATTCCCAAATCGAACCATGGAGAAAATAGTGTCTGACTGCCGCTGAGCCAGTCCCTGAAGCACAAGCTCAGCGAGCCGTTTGCTGGCGCCCATCACATTGGTGGGGCGCACGGCTTTGTCGGTAGAAATCAGCACAAAGCGCTTCACTCCAGCCGCGATAGCCGCTTCCGCAACATTGAAGGTGCCGAACACATTATTCTGAACACCTTCAATAATATTGTGCTCGACCAAAGGCACATGCTTGTAAGCCGCGGCGTGGTATACCGTCTCTATGCCAAAACTCCGCATCGCAGTCTCACAGCGCCTACGATGAGTAACACTACCCAACAATGGGTGGATCTCTACCCCAAGTGCCTCAATTTGATTGATCGCCTGGAGCTCACGCTCAATGGCGTAGAGTGAGAATTCGGACTGTTCGAACAGCACCAGCTTGGAGGGACGATGCTGAATAATCTGGCGACAGAGCTCCGAACCTATGGAGCCTCCGGCGCCGGTTACCATCACCGCCCGGTCATACAGGCTCCTGGCCACCTGAGCGTTGTCAGGCTGGACCGGATCACGCCCTAGCAGATCCTCAATCTCCAGATCCCGGATATCATTAATACGCGCCTGGCCAGCCACCAATTCAGACATGGTAGGAACGGTCTGTACCGGAATAGCCAGAGGCTCAAGCCTTTTAAGAAGCCGCTTCCGATCGATTCCTGAATCAGCATCCAATGCCAATAATAGCCTTTTAATCCGGTGTTCTTTTACAACACGCTCGATATGGCTGATGTCGTACACTGGGATGCCGTTTACCAGCGCTCTGTGATTGGCCTTCAAAAGGGAAATAAAAGCGCAAGGATGGTACTCAGTACCTTGGTCCAACGCATTGGCCAATTGGAGTCCCGTTTCGCCGGAGCCTACAATTCCGACGAATTGCTTATTCTGGTGTTTTGGCCGGTTAACCATCATTCGCACAGTCATTCGAGTACCGCTGACGAAAATGAATGCCAGTGCGCCATAAATTATCGGAACCGAACGAGGCACCAACACCTCGAGCCAATACCCCAGTAAAATCAGAGTAATAGCAGAAACAAAGACACCAGTGATAACCGTGATGAAAGCGCGATCGCTCAGATATCGAATGACAGCCCGGTAAAGACCCAGTCTCACAAATACTGCAATCGTGATAATTACTGTTAGCCCGCAAACAATAAGCTGACCCCGATCTGGGACCCAAAACTGCTGTTCAAGGCGGAGAGAAAAAGCTGCCCACAGAGCGAATAACAGAACCACAACATCGGCGCAAACCGATATCAATCGCTTATAAACCCTGGATAGATTAAGGAATTTCTGAAACATGGTTGTCCTTTACCAGCTAAAGAGCACGAGGGCGTTTACTATTATAAGACATGAGGAGCAGAAACGATGCTTTGAGCCTGTCAATCACTTTTTCCGGGCACCCTGTCGCCGGAACCTTTGCCAGAGACTGTCATCAATATATATTTGAAGTAGGCGGGTAGGGTCAGGTTTTCCAGCATTTTCTTATCAGTTTCTGCCAACAACCTCGGAGTAGACATGTCAATGTCATTCACCTGCGCTAACCCAGTAATACCTGGCCTCGCGGCCAATACACCACGTTCCTCACGCTCCTTAATCAATTCCTCTTGACTAAAAAGGCAAGGCCTTGGGCCTACAAGGCTCATCTCGCCTCTCAACACATTCCATAGTTGCGGTAATTCATCCAATTTGGTGCGACGCAAAAATCGGCCGAATGAAGTTATGGAAGAAGCGCTGGCTAAATGACTCGCAACGGAGGCAGTTTCTCTCGTCATAGTCCGGAACTTGATCAAAGTGAAGGGCGTCTTATCTCTACCAACTCGCTCCTGTCTAAAAATGGGAGAACCCGTATCGAAAAACCCGACCAATAACAAAACCAGTAACAATGGAAGACCGAGTGCCAGCCCCAGCAAAGCAAACAAAAAATCAAAAACACGAATCACAATTTATCCTTAGCGATCAGAAAACATCGTCTCAGGCCATCGTCCACACTCAGCGGAGGTTGCCAGTCAAGCAGATCTCGGGTTTTGGAAATATCAACTTGCAAGGAATCCAGCAAACGCCTAGCGACCGCCTTTTTACCCAGTATGGTTGCACCCGCTGTAAGCAACCCAGAGGGCAATGGTACGAGCCGAGATGGCTTTCCCATTGCAACGGCAACAGCACGCAGCAGTTCGGTGGTAGATAGGTCATCGCCATCACTGGCGAGAAAAACCTCATTGGCTGCGGCAGGATGGTAAGTGCAAGTAATGATCAAATCCACCAGATTTTCCAGCGCCACGAGAGAGCGCTTATTGTGGACAGCACCTAGAGGCAATGGCAGGCCCCTATGGACCAGTTTTATCATGCTAGCAAAGTTACCCTTTACACCGGGCCCATAAACCAGAGGCGGACGGATTATCACTACTTCCATTCCAGTTTCGGAGGCTAACTCGATCAAGCCTTGCTCGGCCTCGAATTTCGAAAAACCGTAAGGGTCTTCCGGATGGGCGCTCTCGTCTGGCGTAAAGGGGCCACGGCCTGAGGTAGACTCACCATTTACCTTTATAGTGCTCAAAAATACGAAACGGCTGACCCCCCTTTCCGCCGATTGTCTCGCCACTGAAAGAGTCATATCCCGATTGATCTTCCGGAAAGCCGAGAGCGGGTCTTCCGCCGTATCCTGCATTTGGTGAGCACGCGCAGCACAGTGAACTACAGCATCAGCCCCATTGAGAGATTCAGCTAAAGCTCCAGGGTCGTCGAAAGAGGGTATCTTAGCGACCGGAAAACCGAAATTGCCATCACTTCGGCAAATACCTAGGACTCGCTCGCCCTCGCAATGTAAACGCCTAGCCAGAGCGTGACCAACGAACCCGCTGGCCCCAGTAACAACGATTTTTCGACTCATTCCACCAACGTCCTGTCTAGAATGTTATGGCTAAGTTGTTCAATGAAACATTCAAAGCTCAAACCTCGCTTCAATTCGGCGCGGTCGCTGTCTAACTCATCGGTTTCTATAGTACCGTCCTCAATGCTCGCGAAAGCATTTGCCAACGCCCCAACCTCAGGCCCCACTACCACGCCAAGCCGGTTCGAAGTAACCCATTTGGCTACGCTGGTCTGTTCACCGCAAACTGCAAGAATGAAGGCACCGGAGAACACGTAGGATGAAGACTTGCTAGGGAAAGCATATCGGGTAACCTCGTCCTCGATCGGTAAGAGTGCCCACTCGTAATCAGCATTCAACTGGGCCGCCTCCGTAGCTGAAATCAGCCCGTCGTAACGCACCAGGGAATACTGATCGGCCAATTTTTTCAATTTTGGCGCGAACACTCCGCCGCCGGCAAAGGCAAACTCAAGCGAGCCACCGGCATTCAGGTACTGCTCGATAGCATCAACCAAAAGCGGAATGCGTTGAAGTCGTCCAGCATTTCCGCAGAACGAAAATCCTCTCCTTTTGGTCAACACAGGATTAACGCCTTCGAAGGAAACGGCCGGATTGCTCAGCACAACCACCTCGGCCTCTGTTCCGGAACGGCTGTAAATTTCATCGGCCATTTCCCGGGTGATAGTAATCAGCCTGCTGGCCTGTCGCATCACCAGACCATCAATCCATCGCAAGCACCTGTATATCAGTGTATTTACAGGAACGACCACATTTGTGGCCTCCGGGTGAATATCCTGTAAATGGTATACATAGGAAGCACGGAAAAGCTTTGCATACACCATAACGATAAACGGCACCAGCACGGGCGGATCAGTTGATACATATACCTTTCGGGGACGGGTCCAGAGCAGCACACCCATCACCCAAATCATAAAAAAGGCAGCATCAACGATCCGGCGCGCAATGCCACTTGCAGAGGTTGTCCAGGCTTTGCACGGATAGAACGCCACACCTTTTCCGCGCCCTTGCTGCGAGAGCTTAGAGCGGATATCAGCATGGTCCTGAAGAATCACAGAGACGCGGAGTTCACCAGCGGCATTTTCCGCGAACCGCAATAATGCTTCCCCAATAACTGGGTACACGGGCCAGAAACTGCGGTTAATAATGGCAAGGTCTGAACGGTGGGGCAGCGGATAAGTCATGAGGTTGGAGTCAATACTTTTTCCAAACTACCCGATTCACATAATCAGTGTAGCTATGAATGATTCGCACCACTTTGTCGGAGACATTGGGCATGCTGTAATCCCCGACTAATCGCAGGCTTCTTTTCTCGCCGCGAGGCTGGGTTTCAAGAATTGAAAGGCCCTGCCTGACTCTTTCAACGTCCAGACCCACCATCATAACCGCAGCCTCTTCCATTCCCTCCGGCCGTTCATGGGCCTCACGAAGATTCAGTGCGGGAAAATTCAGAATCGATGACTCTTCGTTGATCGTGCCGCTGTCTGACAACACCGCCCGGGCCGAGAGCTGGAGTTTCACGTAATCATGAAAGCCCAGAGGTTTCAAAAGCTGAACCTTATCGTGAAAGACAGAGCCCGTGGCATTAATACGGTTTTGCGTTCTCGGGTGCGTCGATACAATAACTGGCAAGCCGAAATCCTCGGCGACTCCATTCAGCGTCTCCACAAGTCGGGCAAATGAGCGCTCAGATTCTATATTCTCCTCGCGATGAGCGCTCACGACGAAATACTGGTCAGCCTTCAACGAAAGCCGATTCACCACATCAGACGCCTCAATGCGTTGCCGGTAGTGATTCAGCACTTCGAACATCGGGCTACCGGTTTTGATTATCTGGTCCGGAGCCAAGCCCTCTCGCAGTAGATACTCCCGAGCAATGCTGCTGTATGTCAGGTTGATATCGGCCGTATGATCCACGATGCGCCGATTTGTCTCCTCGGGTACCCGTTGGTCGAAGCAGCGGTTGCCCGCTTCCATATGGAAAATCGGAATTTGTCTACGCTTGGCCGGGATCACAGATAGGCAGCTGTTGGTGTCGCCCAAAACCAGTAAAGCTTCCGGTTGAACATGCGCCAGAACTTCATCAACTGCAGAAATCAGGTTGCCAATCGTGTTCGCCGCGCCTTTACTATCTGTCGCACTATTGAGGAAGTAATCAGGTTTACGAATATCAAGGTCGTCGAAAAACACCTGATTCAATTCATAGTCATAGTTCTGCCCAGTGTGCACCAGGATATGTTCACAGTGCTCATCCAACCGGGCGAGCACCCTTGATAACCGAATAATCTCAGGACGAGTGCCAACTACCGTCACTACTTTCAGCTTTTTCATTGAGGTTCTCAGGAATCAGAAGGATTTAATCAAAGAGGACAGGCGTAAGTATCAGGGTTGTCCCGGTCGAAAATCTCGTTAGCCCAAAGCATACAAACGAGCTCGCCGTCACCGACGTTCGTTATGTCATGGGTCCATCCAGGAACGGTTTCAACGATTTCCGATTTATCTCCCTGTGTTACCAACTCATACTCTTCGCCAGTCTGCATGTGGCGAAACTTGAACCTTGCAACTCCAGAGATCACCAAAAACTTTTCCGTTTTAGAGTGATGGTAATGTCCGCCTCGAGTGATTCCAGGGTGGGCCGTAAAAAAAGAAAACTGACCACAATCTGGAGTTTTCAACATCTCAACAAAGACACCGCGGGCGTCACCATGTTGCGGCACGGCGTAAGAAAATTGTTCGGGCCGGAGAAAGCTCAGATAGGTAGAATAAAGTGCCCTGGTAAGGCCTGCGCCGACGCGCGGCGTCACGAGAGTGTTTCGAGTGCCTCTAAACTCGTAAATAGTCTCTGCCAGATCACCTACGGTAGTGGCGTACTCAGGATGAACCACATCAAAGCCTTCACAATCCCGATTTGGCAAGGCGCCGTCCAGGAGCGACAAAAAGTGTGTGACGACATCGTCCACGTATACCAACCGCAAGGGGGCGGCAGGGTTATCTATGGAGATCGGAAGCCCCTGTGAAATACTATGACAAAACGTCGCAACGACTGAATTATAGTTCGGACGAGACCACTTACCGAATACATTGGGAAGACGAAACACATGGACCGCTACATCGTGTGTACGGCCGTAATCGAAAACCGCGGTTTCGGCGTCGCGTTTGCTACTACCATACTCGTTGTCAAACGCTGCCTGGGTTGACGAGGAGAACACTACAGGGATTGCCTCACCTTTTTTTGCCCTAGCCGACAGTTGTTTGCAAAGCCAGGAAGTGAGATCGACATTTCCCTTCCGGAACTCTGTAGCATCTTTCGGGCGATTTACACCCGCTAAATGAAACACGAAATTGGCTTTAGCGACCGCAGTTTCAAACTCTTCCAGTGAAGACTCCCTCGAAACCAACAATACTTCAATGTCCGATCGCTCAGCCAAATGCTGCCTCAGATTTTTTGCAATAAAACCGTTGGCACCTGTAATCATTACTCGCATAACGTTCAATCCTGGGGTTGCGCATTTTCGCCACGAACGATGGCGCGCATGAAATCGAGTTTCATCAAAAGTTCCTGCATGCCCGAAACATCCAAGCGAACTGTATTGTGAGAATTATAATCCTGTGCTTCCGAAATCTGCTTTTCCCCCTCTTCAACAAACTTTCCATAATTCAAGTCCCGTAAATCAGGGGGAATCCGAAAGTACTGCCCCAAGTCCTCTGCTGCAGCCATTTCTTCTCGACTCAGTAAGACCTCAAACAGCTTTTCACCATGTCGGGTGCCAATCTCACGCACTTCATGTTCTGGCCGATCCAGTAGGCTCGTTAATGCATAGGCCAGAGTCTGAATCGTGGCTGCAGGAGCCTTTTGCACAAAGATATCACCGGGATTCCCATGTTCGAACGCATACAGCACCAAGTCCACCGCATCATTCAGCGTCATCATGAACCGCGTCATATTGGGATCGGTTATAGTGATCGGATGCCCAGACCGTATCTGATCAACAAATAATGGAATTACCGATCCCCTTGAAGCCATCACATTACCGTAGCGTGTTGCACAAACTACCGTTTCGTGGGAGCTGCGAGACTTTGCTACTGCGACCTTCTCCATCATAGCTTTCGATATACCCATTGCATTAATTGGGTAAACAGCCTTATCGGTTGAGAGGCATACAACACGTTCGACACCGCTGCTGATTCCCGCCTCGAGAACGTTTTCGGTACCCAACACGTTCGTTTTCACCGCCTCCAGCGGGTGGAACTCGCAGGAAGGCACCTGTTTCAGCGCCGCTGCGTGGAATATGTAATCCACGCCTCGAACAGAATTTAGAACGGATTGATAATCCCGAACATCGCCAATATAGAATTTTAATTTTGACGAACGATATCGTTTACGCATATCGTCCTGTTTCTTTTCATCACGACTAAAAATGCGTATTTCCGAAATATCTGTATGGAGAAATCGGTCCAATACGGCATTTCCAAAAGAACCAGTTCCGCCAGTAATCAACAGTGTCTTGTCTTTGAACATAACCTTACCGCAACCCATTTAAAAAATCCGAGTGTAATTTCTGATCAGAGATGGAAAACCTCATTTTTAAAACCTTTGCAGGATTCCCAGCAACAATGGAATAGGGAGCGACGTCACGCGTAACAACGGAACCTGCTGCCACAATCGCCCCATCACCAATTTTTACACCATTTAAGATAGTGGCCCCGTACCCGACCCACGCATCTTTACCAATTACAGTGGTCCGCCAATGTTCTCGACCACTGTCACGCATCAATACAGCAGGTGAATCAAATGAGTGGTCGCCGCCTACAATCGCAACATTACCTGCAAGCATCGTATAGTCGCCAATAAATATGGACCCATCAAGATAACAACCACGGCCTAAGAAGCAGAAATTTCCAAGGACAACCTGCTCAGGATAAATGAAAACGCCGGAAGCGATGCGGCAGCAACGACCGGTGGATTTAAATTTATAAATGAAGTTCTTCTGAACATTGAATAAAACGTACAGCGCGAAGGACTTCAAAAAACTTTTTAATGAGAACATATCTATCACCGCTCAATCGAGCCAGAGGTGTCGAATTCGTCAAGGCTTTCTCTTATTTTCTTGATTTCCGAAGATTCAGCAAATTGGTTATCAAACTCCGAAAACCACCGATCAAAAAACGGAACCTTTCTCACAAAGTCGACGAGTGGAAATATTTTTGTAAGTCGATATAGGGTGAAAACTGAAAGAACCGAAAATGAAATCACTTTGGCACGAAAAAGATGCTTCTTCGAAACTGAAAAGTCCTGATAAGCTTGATTCATCAACATTTGCTCAGCATAGTTAACCAATCTTTCCGAAGCGATTGAACCATCAATATTTTCATAATAAGCAGCCACGTCTTCATTTCTAAGGGGCAAATCCTGAGCGTCTGGCGAGGACCTGAGGTATTCGAGGAACTCATCTTTCGAAGTTAGAAACTTAGCCCTCTTTAATAGAACGCTATCGAAGTAATCTGGTAGGTCAAACGGGCGTAAAATCTGGTAATGCTTTTTAAGGTAATGCGACTCAACAACCGTTGTTGAATACCAGGAAAGTATTGTATCCGCTGCCATAATCCATTGCTTGGCAGAACCAAAGGAAATTACTCTGAAATTATTATATTTATTTGCGAGTTCATATACCTTGTCCAGGTTGAGCTCATCAGGATGAGGACGATATATCAGTATGCTACTTGGATTCTTGTTCAACGCTTGTTCAAGCCAGGCGAGGACCTCGTTTCTCGATTTCGAGTGAATTTCCACGAAGTCTTCGAGATCAGATCCAGCAACCGACTCATTCATGCGAAGTCTGTGCTCCGAAATATCGGCGTATGTGAAACTCGAAAGGAAAAGACTCCAATCCTGAGCCTTTTCTATACCGAACGCCTTGGCTAACTTTCTCTTTTGTTCAGCACAGTAGGCCTCGTCTACTCCACTCAATAAATCAAGATGTGGCGCTCCGATTGTAAGAAGATTCTCCGATGGAACTCCAAAATCTCTAAGGCGATCGAACGTCGTCTGTCCCCAGCAAATATGGACAGCATTCATCGCCGTCCCAGATGGGTTATGGTGTCCAAGTCGCTCCCATTTATCGGAAAGAACCTGTTCATACTGAAGATTGAGAATAAATCGAGGTCGCCCGTATCTAGCAATCAACCTTGCTACGCTTAGACCATTATATAAATGGGGAACCACTAGTATGTCTGGTCCAGAACTTAAAAGATTGAACCCAAATCCCCAATAAAATTGTACCACATCGCATTCAAAGCCAACCTTTTCGAACTTCTTTTGCAAAAAAAGAGCAGTCTCTAGCTCTCTATTTTTTCTTTCATACACGATCAGGACTTTCATTTTCAACCGAAGACCTCTTCAAAAACATTACGCATAGCAAAAACAATACAAACTGGGACTGGTGAACATAATTTGGAACAAATATCGCCACCAAATAAACTAGATTAAGGATTAAGAACGTGAACAATAAAATTAGTGTTAAAAAATATTCTCGAAACGAAATGGCCTTGCTGCTCAAACCAAAAGACCAGAATAAAAAAACAACGAAAAAAGGAAAGAATAAGAGGCCATTTTCATAAACCACACTTACTAATCCGGAGTGGCTTTTTAAGCTAAAAGAAACACCATTATAAAAAACTTCCACCTCTTTAAAAGAGCTTCCGAAACCGTAACCAAAAATAATATTGAAAAAATTTCCGGAAACAAGCTCATCGATCAGATACAAAGAAACCGCGTTCCTCAAAAAATAAGATGTTTCTCGGTCAAAAATTTCCAAAATAATCGGCGAAAAATATAAGATCGCTGAAGAAATTCCGGCTGACATTATCACTAGTACACCAAGAATCGAAGAAGAGATTCGAGAAACTTTTCTTGTCTTAAGGCGTGAATTGATACAAGAGGAAAGCCACAAGAAAACAGCAGAAAAATATATAAATATAGTTATGGAAAAGGCTTTCACTTGAATCCTCAAGTCTTCGGTAAAATAGAAAATCGAGATGAAAATCCAAAAAACATAGAAGGCATATAATAGAAAATAAAAGAACGGCTTACAGTTTTTGTCAAAACCAATGACAAGTAACAAAGCGATAGTCAGAAATGGAAGCACGTTCGAAAGAATTACGTGCTGGCTTTTATTAATAAAAATAACGCTAAAAAAGTCAACGAAAAGATAGAGAATTATCGAATAGAAAAGCACTCCTTTAATGATCGAAAGCTGCTCATCCCTAGAAAAATTCCCATAGATAGAGACGATTAATGGCGCAAGAAGCAAACACAGAAAGGGCACAAATGAAAACTCAGCTTCCTGGCTATTAAATGCACCATTTAGCAACTGAAAGGAAAGATATGAAAGATATAGTAAATAAATAGCAATCGAGACTTTCGAAAACGTTTTTTTATTAATGAATATAAGCAAGAAAAAAGATATGGAAAATAACGTCGCATAAGACCCAACAACCGAAAACCCGAATTTGTACGCGCTCATATACAAGATGTCAACGCTATTCATCATCACAAAAATGATTACAAGCAAAGATCTCACCGCTTTTCTTTTACTCAAAGCTACGGTCATATAAAAGGTATTACTTAGGAAAAGGGAAAAGGTTATGTACTTCCGCAATCTTTGGTTCTAAGAACTATATAATTCGGCGCTTACAAGCAAAATCCATCATCAACCACTATATTCTGGCCACAAATGTAAGACGAGAAATCCGACAAAAGGAAAACTATACTGCCGGTCACATCCCCCTCATGCAGAAGTCCTTTGCTCCGGCATCGTTTATTGTAGGCGACCTGAAAAGACTCCGGCTGACCTGCACTTATGCCACCGGGACTCACTGTGTTCACCCTAAAACCTGACCCCTTCATTAGAGACGAGAAATATGACCCCAGATGAACAACGCCTGACTTGATCGCCGCGTATTCTACCGGCATCGTCATATTAGTATTCTCATATATTTCAAAGTCCGGAGCGACTACGCCATATATAGACGCGAGATTTACCAACGAAAAGTCAATCTTTTTATCGTTCGAGTACACCGCGCATTGCTGAGTAAATAGGAAGTATCCACCCAGGTGCAAACCTACATTTTCACAGAAATCACTATAGGTGACGTCGAGTGCTTTTCGCCCGTACCGCTCATTTCTTGGATAAGCCGCGTTGACTGCGCCGGCCACTTGCCCCCATTTTACTTCAGCCGATGCAAATACGTCTTCAACAGATTCTTTTTTACCAATATCAACTTTCACCGGAAGTATTTTACTGTCACCCAACTCTGAGATAAGGTCATGTAATAAATCGGGAGCTATATCTGCAGCAATTACGCGTCCACCTTCCTTCACTACAGAACGAACAATTTCCCGTCCCAACAAGCCTCCGGCGCCAACAACAAGTATAACTTTATTTTCCAACAACATTCTTAACCTCGGCGTAAAGCAATTCAGCAAATTTGAAATCCAGGATGTCATCTATGTCAACGGCTCGCTCTTTCGGTACGACTATAGATTTGAGCCTCCCGTCAAAGAGCCCATTCCGCTGCATGATAAAACTCTTTTTCAGAACATAAGCTACAGTCGTAACATCGAAAGCCTCTGGGGCATCCTGCCGCCGGACATAACCATCAGAAGGACATAGAATCGAAGTAGACCCGTCCGATTCTCTGGAAACCATATTGAAAAAGGGGCTTCTGGCTGCAGGTGTAACCGTGATAACAGCATCTGCTTGGAAGTTCAGTGCGTTTATTGCTGCTTGAACATCATGAGTCGATCTGAGAGGGCTTGTCGCGGGAAGGCTCAGGAAAGTATCAAACTCCTCTCCCATGTCTTCAAGATATTTTATAGCGTGGCGCCACGCCTCCCACTCTGGTGATTTATCGCCCGCCAGCTCCTCAGGTCGCTCAATAACCTCTGCGCCATATTGCTGCGCTACGCGCTTTATCTCAGAATCATCGGTCGAAACAAATACCTTCGAAACTTGCGGGAGTGCTTTCGCCGTATTTATTGAATGGCCGATTAAAGGCACGCCGCCCAACGGGAGGAGATTTTTCCGGGGTAAACCTTTGGATCCGCCCCGGGCGAATACAAATGCGTAGATCTTGCTCACAAGGCCTTCTCCACTTCAGTCCAAGCAGATTGATCACTGGACATCCTTATAGATTCAACCAATCGCATTACTTGCATGGACGAATCCAACGTAGATTCAAAATCTGCTTCTCCCTTTATGAAGCCAATGAACGCAATCATTTGGTCAATGTACATCTGATTTCGGTCATAGTTCGGATCTGCATACACCGTCTCGGTACTACCATCCGCATGAAAAAGAAGTACCTTATTTGCTATCAGGTCCCATTCAATGGTGCCGATGGCACCAACTGCCTTAAAGCGCCGGGTGGGATGACGCTGCAGGAAGTCGAGGTGCACGTGGACCAACTGGCCTCCGCTTTGCTGGAGTAGGACATCTACAGTGTCCTCCACGTCAATCTCCAGGCTACCGGCGTTGCGAACGACGCCCAATGCGCGAGAGAACGGGCCGAAGAACCAGTTCAAATAGTCTAACTCATGGCTCAACTCCAACAGTGCGCCGCCGCCAAGATCTTTAATTGCTGAAACGCCCTTGCGATAGTCGCTTTCGGGGCGCCAATCTGGCAGGAACTGCCCTACTTCCGCGAATGCAGTGCTAATTTTTCCCACTGCCGCATCATCAATAAGATTTTTCACTATTTGTGCCGCAGGCATGAATCGCAAGTTGTAGGCAACGCCAATGCGGGCGGTATACCCACGCAGTATCGTCGCATCAAGTTCACGAGCTGAGGTACAGAGGGGCTTTTCGATTAACACAGGTATGTTCGCGGCCAACAGCTCATCCGCATGGCTTAGATGGTAGGGTGCGGGTGAAGCTATCACCGCAAAATCCGGTTTTTGCCTGACAGCGGTGTCTAAATCCGATACTACCTCTGAAGCGCCAACTTCAGCAGGATCAAGACTCCTTCCTGAAGCACTGACACAAACCACGGATAAACCCGGGAACAGATTTCGCAAATTCGTGATGTGTCTCCTCGCGATACTTCCACTTCCGACCACCAGAGCTCTCTTAAGGGGGGTGTCACTCATAGAAGCTCGACTTCTTCTTGTGCTTTCTTGAAGTCGTCCATTTTGCCAATGTCGAGCCAGTATTCATGTACCGGAAACATCGCGACTTTTTTGGCAAGATCAATCTGTTTTTCCAACAAGCTTGGCATATCAATTCGTTCGCCAGTCTCGACGCAACCCACCAGTTCCGGCGACACAACGTATATTCCGGCGTTAATGAAGCACTTCTGAACAGGCTTCTCCTCCATACTCTGTATATAGGTGCCGTCTGTTTGAACAACGCCATAAGGAACCCGGTGCTCATACTCACGAACACACATTGTTGCAATACTGTCATGTTCAAGATGGAAGTCCAGGAGTCCACGGTAGTTCACTGTGGTGAGGAGGTCGCCATTCATCATAATCAGTGGGCAGTCAATCTTTTCTTTGGGCAACAGTCCCAACGCCCCGCCCGTTCCAAGGGGCTCTTCTTCATGAACGTACTCGATTTCAACACCCCACTGCGAGCCATCGCCAAAGTGCTCTCTGATCATTTCCGGCAAGTAGTGCGTTGAAATGAAAAAACGATAAAACCCGGCTTTGGCCAGACTTTCCAGAATTAGTTCAAGAATGGGCTTGTCACCAACCTTAAGCAATGGCTTGGGGCACTCGTTAGTCAAGGGCTTCAATCGAGTTCCGAATCCGCCCGCCATCAAAAAGACCGGGTTTTCTACGGTTCTGCGCTCCATTAGCCCATGCAAGGTTTCAAGCCCGACGACTCGCCCTTCTGAATCCAGTAGCGGGATCTGAAGTAGTTCGAGATCTTCCATTACGGAGAGGATCTTGTCCTTAGACCAGTCAACATCAGCCACATGGGGCTTAGCGCACATCACATCCCTGACAGGCGCTGTCAGCGGAATATGCCGCAACAAGGCGCGACGGATATCGCCGTCGGTCAATGTACCCACTAATTTATGGTGGTCCTGCACTATCAAAGCAATTCGCAGCCCACCTTTATCAAGAACTGCAATCGCGTCTTCCAGCGGCAAATCCGGCTGGATAAGTACGTTCTGCCACTTTTTCATGTATCAAGTATTCCGTTTGCAAAAGGAATTGGTGTTCCGGGGCCTTAGAGAACGTCTTTGGCTGTCAAAGACCCAGCTTTAATGAAGGTTTTTGGCGCTACTCTCACTCCGTGGGTAATCGTTGCACCGGCACCAATAAAGGTACCGGCCCCAACATTTGCATCGCCACAGAGGGTAGCGCCGGGGGCGAGGTGACAATGCTCTCCTAAACAGGAATCATGATCGACGGAGCTGCGGGTGTTAATGATCGTATTAATTCCGATCCGTGCGCCCGGTTGTACAACACATCCCGCCATCAGCTGAACGCCGTCGCCTATGTGAGCGTCGTGAGAGACCCAGGCAAAAGGGTGGACGAAAGATGGGAAGTGAAAACCCATTGCTCTGAAACGCTCGAACACGCCCTGACGAATGCGACTTCCGGGCATCATTCCAATTCCATTGAGCAATAGAACCGTTTGCGGGTTTACCCCAGACAAATATTCATCCCCTCCGAGAGCCTTCAAGCCATTCCAGGTCTCGTTGTGTGTGCCCTGAAACTTCGGATCGCAGACCCCGAGGATATTGGCACCGCACAGTTCTGCGAGCTCCCGTACAACCTTCGCATGCCCGCCCGCCCCTATTAAAATACAATCTCTGGACGCATGGTCAGATGTCGACACTCGGGTCACTCTGGCACATCTCCCTCAGAGTAGGATTTTGAAGCAACTTTGCCCACCATATCCCAAAGCCCCATTGGAGAAACCCCTCGTCCACAGCGGGCAGTGGATAATGCGCCTCGGTCGATTTTTTCGCCTTTCTCAACTGGTTTGCAAAAAATCACCTGTTGCCGAGCTGCCTCGCGAGTATCCCATTCACTAGGCTGCGGTTTTTTAATACCGTCACCGAGGGCCCGCTCAACATCTCGTATGGTGCGCACCAAATCGGACAGCTCATCCGGCTCAAGAGAAGCCCCGTGATCCGGTCCTGGCAATCTGCGGTCCAGCGTGAAGTGCTTCTCAATAATGGTTGCTCCGAGTGCTACGGCAGCTGTCGGTATAACCAGGCCCTGCGTGTGATCAGAGTAGCCAACAGGCAAACCGAAAGCGTTTGCGAGGGTCCCCATGGCATTGAGGTTCACCTCTTCAATCGGCGTTGGGTATTGCGAAGTACAATGAAGCAAAGAAACCTTGCCTCGCAGAGACGCCTGAGCCTCAGGATTGCTCCAGAAGCGCCACACCTGATCAAGGTTTTCCGGCTCTTCCCCGTGAACGTAACCAAATGCGACGATAGCAAGCGCCTGTTCAATTTCACTCAGCGTCGCCATGCCTGTAGAAATGATCAGTTCCTTGCAGGTTTGGGCAAAAGCCAGCAATAGCGGACCATTGGTGATTTCCCCGGAAGGGATCTTGTAATAGGGAAGGTCCAATGTTTGCAGGAAAGCCAGGCTCTGGAGATCAAAGGCTGTTGATATGAATGTTATATCCAGTTCCCGTGCGTACCGCTGGAGCTCGAAATGCCATTCGGTTGGCAATTCCAGTTTTTTCAGCATAGCGAACTGGCTTTCGAGCGCATCCGTGGTCGCTTGCTGATATTTCGCTTTCGGCGCTGTAAGGGCTGCCAGTCGCTCTGCGTTAAAGGTCTGGAATTTAACGGCATCGGCACCTGAATCCGCTGCTACTTTGACCAGTTCAAAGGCCATGTCGCGATCGCCGTTGTGATTAACTCCTGCTTCTGCAATTACTCTTACCATTCAAATCATTCCTCGTGGGCCCAGGAAATGTCATGAAAGCGTTTCGCTCCAGTGGCCCGCTGATTTTTCAGAATATCGACAATCTCTGTCGACGTATCACCACTGCCATAAGGGTTCTCACAAGTTTCTGAAATCTTCTTGGCTGAAGGTGAAAGTGCCTTACGGATGGCTTGGGTGATGTTATCTTGGGATGTCCCACAGTGAATAACTGAGTCTGCTGCAAGCCTTCCTTTTTGACGCACACCAATATTAACCGTCGGTCTTCTGAGGGAGGGAACTTCAATAACACCACTGGAAGAATTGCCAATCACACCATCGCTAAGGTCAACCGCGCTCAGGTAGCACTGCATACCAAGCGAGGGAACCGCAAACGCTCTGTCGGGATGCGCGGTAGCGAATTGTTCCAGCATCTGAATCAAACGGTGCCCGCCATTGTCTGAATTCGGGTAGGTGAGCAAAACTTGATGGTCCGGAAATTCGTCAAGGGCTGACAGGAGATTTCTGAGGGTATCTTCGCTTTCCTCGTTCCCCGCAGTCACCGGATGATACGTCACTAGGAAAAACGGCTGCTCCAGCTTGATCTGAAATTTCTGGTTAATGGCGCTCAACGGAACACGCGGGATCGTGCAGATATTCTCAATTCCCAATGCTCCCACATTCCAGACGCGCTCCGGGTCCTCGCCCATCTGAATGACTCGAAGCCTGTATTCTTCGGTCGCAACAAAGTGGAAATGAGACAGTTTGGTAATCGCATGCCGGATCGGGTCATCATAAGCACCCTCCGTCAGCTCACCACCATGAAGGTGAGCAATTGGAACGCGCATCACCGCAGCCACTTGGGCAATTGCAAGCGCTTCATAGCGATCACCCAGAATCACCAGGCAGTCAGGCTGAAGGCGCTCCAAGGCACCTGCAAACCCGAGCACTCCAACCCCCATAGATTTAGCCACACCACAACTGGTGTCAGATGCCAGCAACATTTCTACCTTGGCATCGATAGTAAACCCATCGTCCTCTATCGTTCGCCAGGTCTCTCCAAACTGAGGTGAGAGGTGCATACCGCTTACGATCAACTGCAAGTGCAGCTCTGATTGCTGCTCCAGTTTTTTGAGTAGGGGGTACAGCAAGCCATACTCTGCCCGGGTTCCGGTGAATACTGCGATCTTTTTCATTTCTGAACCGGCTTGACGCTGCTGGGAAGATTAACCAGGCGCTCGGCTATGCTCCTTGAGGTGCGAAGATCTCCCCGAGTGCAATGGGCGTACATTGGCAAGTCGCACATGAGTTGCCAGACTGGGCGTGTCATTACGTTGCTGGCATTAGTAAGCTCAAGCAGGTGATTTCTTGATGACTGGTCCGGACAGAGCACCGCGTTCAACCAGAAGTTGCTCCTGCATCCATCCGGCTCGTCTACAAACTGAAACTCGGTGTCTTTGAGGAGCTGTCTATACTCCCCTGCCAGGGCCCTCTTCTCAGCCAAAAACTCCGGTAACTGCTCCATTTGGGCAACACCCAACGCAGCATTGATGTTGGGCAACCGATAGTTGAAACCTACCTCATCATGAACGTATTCATAGGGGTGCGGCTTTTTGGCGGTTGTCGTGAGATGCTTGGCTCTCCGGCCTGTTTCCGCATCACAGAGAATCATGCCACCACCACCGGTAGTAATGATCTTGTTTCCGTTAAAGCTCACCGCTGCCAGTTTACCGAATGAGCCGGTGTGACGGCCCTGGTAAAAGCTTCCTAGCGATTCTGCAGCATCCTCAACCAAGGGAATGCCCCATTCTTCGCACACGCGCACGAGTCCGGCGAGGTCAGCCGGGTGGCCGAAAGTGTGCATGGGCATGCATGCCGAGATCTTCCGACCAGAGGCCCGATCAATGCACTCCTCCAATTCATTCTTGCCGGCGAATTGCTCCAGCCAGCTTTCCAGAGCAGCAGGACTGAGCCCGAGGGTAGCCTCATCCACATCTATGAACAGTGGTTCTGCATCGCAGTAGCGAATGGCGTTACACGTGGCGACGAAGGTCAATGCCTGAGTAATTACAAGGTCTCCCGGTGAAACGCCGGCCAATCGGAGGCTCACGTGGAGTGCTGCGGTTCCATTGACTGTAGCGACCGCCGCTTCTGTGCCAGCGTAAGTAGCCATATCCTGTTCAAAACGATTGACAAACTCTCCAACACTGGAAACAAATGTCGAATCGATTGTGCTGGCAACATAAGCCTGCTCGCTTCCCTTGAACACCGGCGCGTGCAGCGGAATGAATTCGTTGGTTCCGTAGTGGTGCTTCACGAATTCAACAAGCCGATTTACCGACACTTCAGACATTATAAATTCCAGCCTTGTAGTGCTTCAGATTGTCCGGGTTTGTAAACCACTCTACGGTTTTCCTCAAACCCTCCTCAATTGAATGCTCGGGGGTAAAGCCGGTCAGATTACGGATCTTGGCGTTCTCTCCCCATAGACGGAACACTTCCGATTTTCCCGGGCGAATTCGCTGTTCATCGGTAATGAATTCGACATCGCTTTGCATAATCTCGCGAATCAGCTTCAGGGTATCTCCAACCGAAATCTCGAAGTTCGAGGCAATGTTAACCGTTTCACCGATTGTTTTGTCAGAATTGGCCAGCGCCAGAAATCCCCGGCAGGTGTCTTCAACATAATTGAAATCCCTGGTGGGCGACACATCACCCAGCTTGATTGATTTCTGGCCGGCGGCAATCTGGGTGATGATCGTGGGAATTACCGCTCTGGCTGACTGCCGCGGACCGTAGGTGTTAAATGGGCGGGCAACAGTCAGCGGCAGATCAAACGCATTGTAGAAACTCATCGCCATCGCATCCGCAGCGATTTTGGATGCGCTGTAGGGGGACTGCGGTTGAACCGGGTGCTTCTCATCAATCGGAACATACCGGGCAGTGCCGTACACTTCACTGGTGGAGGTGTGAATCACTCGCTTCACACCATTTTCGAGCGCTGCCTGGCAAATATTCAGTGTTCCTTTGATGTTGGTATCTACATAACTATCTGGTGCCACATATGAGTAGGGAATGGCAATCAGTGCGGCCAGATGGTAAACAATATCTACGCCCTTGGTGATATGTTTGCAGTAATGTGGATCACGAACATCTCCGTTTAGTACCTCTATCTCGTCCAGACAATCGATATTTTCGAGCCAGCCCCAGTAATTGAAGGAATTATATTGAGACAAAGCTTTTACTTTATAACCTTCACGGACAAGAAGCTCGGTGAGATGGGACCCGATAAATCCATCAGCGCCGGTTACCAGTACAGTTTCTTTCATAGTTAAAACATCCAATTTCAAGATGACAGAATTAAGCTCTAAGCAAGTAGGAGCTCTCTCCGCACAGTGAGCCATTTCCAGTATTTCAAGGCTGTAGCGGAAGCACTCCCCGCTATCATCGCGACAGTGACTGCCCAGTATTCAGAGTGCGGAGCAAGAATGAACAACGTCAGTGCCGCGACTATCAAGCCCACGACATTGGCGGCAATAATACTGCCGTCCCTTGTCGTGGTATAAAGCCCGTACTGGAATATATAGCCAATGATAAAAATGGCCATGGCAATGACAACACCAGCGAATAACGGAAGATTGGCTGCATAGACTCTCTCTTCAAGGAGAGGAAATATTACAATTCCCGCTAGCCCGGCGCCCGCCGTCAAAACCGAAAGCCACAAAATCGACTGCCTTGCCAGCTTTCTGTAAAACGCCTGGAATTCGCTAATATTATTCTCTTTGTATGCTTTCATCATTCTTGGGTAATAAAAAACGAAAACACCTGACTCCATAAAAGAGAGCATCGCGGATGCAACTCCCATGTAGACACTGTATGCGCCCAGCAGCGCTAACCCATTCAGCGCCTCGAAAGCATAACGGTCAAAAGTAAACAAAGATCTGACAGCGACCGACGATAAAAGCAAGGGGACCGCAATGGTCACACCGGCTTTTACCCAACGCCAATCAAGCCTCGAGAATGCCCCCGCCCAATTGAGCTTCAACAGTGGCCACACGCCCACAAGTATGCTGCTGAAGGCACCTATAATCCAGAAAAGTAGTAGATCAGAAATATTTCTGAATTCCGGATCCAGCCACATCGCGAATGTGAAGCATATAGCCCAAAGTGCCTGCTTTATAAAGATGATCAGAGTTGCCAACAAAGGCTTTTCAATTGCAATCAGAAGCCGCATCAGCTCGGTCGAAAGATGCTCGAGGACGACCAGACAAACGAAAGATGCCATTACTGCCCAGGGGAGCATTCCCATCACAAAAAGAATGCTCGAGGCTGGCAGAACGACAAGATACATCAGGGAAAAAAAGACCAATTGACTAGTTAGCAGGCCCGACCACTCAGCCGTTGGCCTCGCGACCATGTCGCGAGTGCTGTAGGTATAAAACTCAAAGCCTACAAAATAAATCGAATAAAAAACTGTGACTGTAATCAGGCCGTACAGCCCGACCTTTTCAGGAGGCAGGAAGACCGCCAATGACAAAATAAAGGCGAACTTCACAGCTAATGTCAAAGCCCGCAGGCTCAGGTTGAGCAAACGGACTTTCATTTGTGGTTATTAGTTTTTTCCGTAATATTTCGTGAGCCATTTGCCATAAAAAAGTAGGCAAAAACCAGTGCTACGCCCAACATCGTTCCTAGCATCACCGAGAGCGCAACAATCAGGCCGCGTTTTGGAGCAACTTTTTCTTCCGGGATTACGGCAGGATCGACCGTCTCGAATACGTATTCTTTCTGTGCATTTGCCAACATCACTGTCCGGGTCTCACTCTCGATCAACTGATAAAAGACCTGCTGCATCCCAGCAACGTTCGTATCATTCAATTTTTCTTGGAGATAGGAAATCCTCGCATTCGATTCAGCCACGTCTTTGCGACGCATGTGCTCATTGATATCTGCAACCAGCCACTCAGCCCACTGTTGCGAAGCCACTGGCGATAGACTTCTCACCTTTAAAGTAATCATTCCATTGTCTTTATTCTCGCTGACACTTATGTGCTCCTGCTTCAATGCATTTACAAGCTCCCAGTCAGTTGGCTTGAACGTCGTTCCTGACTCATCGGTTAGCCACTGGCCTGTTTCAGAATCGTACAATTCGCTGTTGTAAATCCACGATTTCGTCGCTTCGCTCCAGCCCGAGGTCCCAAGCAGGGGAACCTCGAGGCTGTGACGCTTTACGAAATCAGCAAGAAATGCCCTGGATTGCAATACCTCTTTTGCAATGACTGTCTGATTCGAACTACCACTACCAATATTAATCCCAGCAAGGCTGGCCAAACCGCCGAGCTGCCCACTTATACCGTTCAAAGAGCCTTCTTCGTTTGCAGGTGCCAACAAAACGCTGGACTGATAGATATTTGGCTTGTGAAGAGCATAGGCAATGCCCGCAATAGTAAAAGCAAGAGCGACTGAAAGGATTAACCACTTACCCGCCCACAGCGTCAAAAAGACATCCCGAAGGTTAATTTCATCATCTTTGGAGGGATAGACGCCTGGCACCTCTTGTACTTTTTCAGATTCCCTCATTACAAGTTCCCCACTGCCGCTGCGCCTAGCGCCATCTGATAAACGATCTGACTTACGTTGGTCCACAGTTCCAGCTGATTCAAGCGGTCCACGTCGATCGGCATGATGATCGTGTCTCCCGGTTCCAGTTGCTGGTTGCGGCCACCAAACCAACGGCTTTTCTCGGGCAGCATTACGGAACCGTCTGCTTTCACAACGTAGACTCTGCTGTCATCCGCCTGGCGGGTTGGGCCGCCTGAGCGTTCCAGGTAATCATCCACAGTCAAACCGGCCTGGTGCAAATGACTGGTAGGAAACTGTACTTCCCCAAACACAGAAACCGACTGGGGTATGTTCGGAACACTTAGGGTATCGCCATCCTGAAGCCGAATGCTCTGATAACCCTCATCCTGCATAACGGCAGCAAGGTCGATCACCATCCGGCCTACAGGGCGGCTGTTCTGCACTTCTTCCAACAAGCCTTGAACCTGCTGCACCCGCTGAGCGTTCTGCCCGCCGAAGGTATCGCCCTGGAGCTGGACTCCCAGGAGGTCACCCTGCAAGCGTTCTTCAGCCTCTCGCAGGCGCTGGGCCTCCAACCGGCGAAGCTTCTGGCGGGTGAACACGGCTCCTCTCGGGAATGCGTTCTCAGTCAAGCCGCCTGCGCGGAGAATGACGTCCCTCAGAGTCTCCCCTCCACCAAAGGTGTACTCTCCCGGATAGCGTACCTCACCAGAAAGAATGATTCGGTATTGTTTGTCAAAATCTGGAGTAGGCTGAATCAGGATAGAATCACGACTTTGAAGTGCTTGCCGCGTTTCCCCTGCCATTACATCCGCCAACGCAATCTGGCGGGTGATCACTCTCCGGTCGCCCTCTTTTGCAAGCTCCGATCTGGCCAGTTCCGCCGAAAGGAGCGAAGCTGAGTCTTTCAGGCCTCCGGCGAGAGCAATTGCATCGGCAAGCCCGCCGTTTTCAGGGATAGGATATTCTCCCGGATAGCGAACTTCGCCGGATATGGTGACAAACGAGGCAGGCTCGAGGGGCGTTGCCTGGATGCGAAGCTGCTTCACCAAACCTGGCAGTAGCTTCTCCCGCTTTGCATCCTGCAGCTGCCGCAGCTCGTCCTGCTCACTTTCAGTTAGTTGCTCTCGCTCCAGCATGGCAAGCCAACGGCGCTCTTCATAGTTCTGCTGGAGCTCCTCCCGCTGTTGGGGACGCAGATTGGCCAACTGTTGGTCGGACGGCTTCGAAATTCGCTCGCCCTTCTCCAGGCGCTCCTGAAGATCCTGGTATTCGGCGTATCTAAGAGCCCTTTCGTCCAGTTCCGTTTTCTCCAGATCAGAGAACACGAGCAATTGGTCCCGCTCCTCAAGGATCAGATCGGCTTCGCTGCCAGGGCTGCGGAGGGCATCTCGCAGATCAATCACCACGGTGCTCAGGTGATCATCCGTGGACTTTCTTACGAGAAGCGCTACGTCGCGATCTGCCGCAGGCAAAAGGTCGTTTCGGAGATTTTTGAGGACAGATGACACCCTCATGCCGGGCACGAAGGCGTAGCGCCCCGGTCGCGTGGCGGCCCCACGAACTTCGATATACTGGCCGGTGATGTCGGCAATGGAAGCAATGGTGATGCGATCCCCTGGCAGCACCCGAGCACTCTGGCCCTTCTGCTCCGTGTAATCCGCTTCTGCGATGATTCTCAGGAAGTCTTCATTGGTGCGCTCAATTTTTACTCGTTCCGGATAAGCCTGGGGGGTAAGCCCCCCGGCCAGGCGCACCAGCTCCTTGAGGCTGGTTTCGTCTTCCAACTCGTAGAGAGCGGGTCGGTACACTTCACCATCAATGCCCGCGCGCTCGCCGACTGGCGGAATGAAAACAACATCCCCTGGCTGGAGGCGGTGGTCACCAGAGCTGTCGCCATTGAGAAGCAGGTCATACAGATCCAGGATGCCGATGAGCTTGCCATTGCGCTTGTGCTGCACAGCGCGCAGGGATCCGGACTGTTTTACACCGCCTGACACATACAATGCATTGGTGATGGTGGAAAGCGAGCTTACCGTGTAGGAACCGGGATTGCGGGCCTCGCCCAGCACAAATACCCGCATGCTACGCAGTTCGCCAAGGGAAACACCGGCTTCCACGCCGATGTATTGTTCGGAGACCCGTTTGCGGATCTGTTGGCGCGCTTCATCAAAGCTCAGGCCTGCAACGCTGAGAGGGCCGGAGTTGGGAAAGCTGATTGAGCCATCACGACTGACTGGCAGTTCAAGCTGCTGATTTTCTTTACCCCACAACTGAATGCGGAGCACGTCGCCAGGGCCGAGTGTGTAATCGTTGGGAACGGGAATTTCCGTTACCGGAGCAAAGGTTGTTGGGCTACCCGCAAAGAGATCGTACCCGAAGGGTTTAAGCCCCCCATTTTTTCGGGCCAGCTCTTCCTCTTTCTGCTGCTGTTCCTGCTCTTTTTGCATCCGCCGTTGATTGTCACTCGCATCACTTTGTTCAGGCTCGACAACATCAATATTTTCAGGGCGTTGCTGGCTCTGGCGGCGACCCTGAATATTATCCAGGTCTATGCCGTACTGCCGAGCCAGGGCTTCTTGCTGGGCCCTTGGCAAGTTTTTGAACTGCTCAATCTGAGACGGGCTGATGGATTGGGCGGCGGCCGCCATTGGCAACAGCAGAGCCAGCGGGAGCAATAGATTCTTAAGCTTCACAGTTATAGATCCGGCGGTTTGGTTCGGTAAAGTTTAGAAACGGTAGGTCCAGGTGGCTTCCAAAGACCATTGGTCTTTTTCGCCGCCCAGGTACTGGATTTTCTTGTCAGTAGCCTGGAGGCCCAGGTCAAGCCAGCCATTCAAAAAACGATTGCCGTATCCAAGATCAAGAATGGCAACATCCTGGTCACTCTCGGGCACGGCATAGAAAATGTCGCTATCAGTCACAACTGCGCGGCTTACGCCATCCTTGTTTAGCCGGGCGAACGTCACTTTGGCAGCAAGGTTGGCACCACTATCGAAAAAGTTGAATGCACCCAGGGTTACCGCTTCTGCGTCACCATCAAAACTTGCCCCCATACTGCGGCCGTAATAGCGATAGCCAGAGCGGTAGCGGGAGTGGTCGTAGGTGATGTTGGGCATGGCATCGCCCAGGAAGTCGTCCGCCAGGGTGTTTGTGTACTCAATAAACCACTGCTGTTCAGCTTTGAATAACTGCGTCGTCCAGTCTGCGCCCAAAAGCCAGGACTTACGTGCCGGAAAGGCGCCCGCTTCGTCTTCGCCCATCATCTGAGCATATAGGCCCATGGATTGCTGACCAATTGCAAATCCGTAGCGCGCATCAATGCTGGCAAGCTGGTTGCCCGGG
>NZGD01000211.1 GCA_002690925.1 Rhodopirellula sp. | reverse complement strand
GGACCTGGTGGTGGGTTTTGGATCCATGATCACTCCAATTCGAGGCGTGCTCTCAAGAGCCGGTGGTGTACCGGTGTTACAGGGGCAGAATAGAGCAGATGTCATCTGAATCATAACTTTTCCGTGATGGAAAATTTATTGTTCTCGGCCAGTACCAATGGACTGACCACGAATCACTGTCACCCCGGCGCAGTTCATTGAATGTCATCTGAATTCGCTCACTTACAGAACTTGCCCCCTTTCGGAAAAGTTATGCTTCCACACCTATCACCCTCAAATCTCGATAATTGAGGAAATTTTATGGTTCATAATCTGGGCCAAAAAAGTTCATCGCATTCGACCTGTAAGCTCAAGCCAACGTCTGAAAAAAATTCAGGAAAAGCATTCTCTTAAAGTCTTCACTTAACGAGCCCCAGCTTCCTCTTGGCCTTTTGGGCACTTGCTTGGTAACGGCCGGAGAAAACGTCCGGGATTGCCTCCTTCCGAATCCTAGCGATCTCCGTCATCGAAAAACGCTTTTGCAGATCCTCCGAGAGGTAGGCACCGACGTTACTCCAGCTTGGGGCCTCTCCGTCCTCATAGACCATTTGAAGCGACACATAAATTTCAGCCTTCAGGAGCTCGGTTCTTGATACGCTCAAGTCATCCAAGTACTTCTTATAGATCTCTGAGATTGTTTTGACCTTTTGGCCGAACAAGGACTCAAGATAACCAGAGGAGACGCCCAGCGTGGAGGCGATTTTTGCGCGCGAATAGGGCTTTACTTTGCCGGAAATAATTTGATCGAGGTAACGATCAATCCGTTCAATTGCAGCAGCGCTCCTGACCTTCCTTGCACAGGGCTGATCGTCATGAAGTATTTCTCCATCAACCACTCGTAGCTCTCTTTCAGAGTCCAGCTCTCTGCGAGCCCATTGGATTTTCGATCGACTTCGTTTGTTTGATTCGATGATTTCAGATGCGCTCATACGCTTCATCAGAACATCTGCCCAGGGCACCTTTAGTTTGCCACAAACGCGCTGAACACTTTTTAAAGCTGGTTTCGTTTCCCCCGTCATCCAGCGCTCTACACAATGCCTGTCCATTTTAAGGAACTCAGCAAATCGCGGGATTCCTTCAGCGGAGAACATATAGGCAATTTGCCGCAATATGGACTCAAGGCTTTCAGTTTCAGCGTTAGCTTGATCGACAATTCCCAGTACGAGGGAGGAATAAACCTCACTTTCTTTGCAGTCGACATCCGCTCGTTTCGATAGAACGCTCTCCGTTAGTGATTGCTCACAGTGATGACAGAATCCCACCTTACATTTGGTGGAGAGGTAGGGCTGAGCTTTTAAGCAATGCTGGCAATAATCCCTGAGCTTGCATCGGTGCTTCACACAATGCGAGACGCCTTGCAAGCTCCAGGCGAGGCGATCGTACTGGCCTCCATTCGAATGATCTTCGTGATAGCAAACGGGACACCACTGCTTGGTCTTTCTGATGAATCCGCGCGCGCTATGATCAATCTGATCATGAAGATGGACAAAGGTCATAGCCGCGACCATATGACTGGCAAGGCCTGCCTGCGTCGCGACACTTTCTACGATGGCGGCCGTTTTGGGAGTCAGTGAATTAAAGCTCGTCGCTATTTCATGATTCAAAAATCCAGCGGACTTTCCGGGGTCAATCAAACTACCGATCAGCAAAGAGGGCTTAACCGAGTGGTGCCAGGCGAGACGCCCGATGTATGACGTCAGGGACTCGATGTGTTCTCCCTCTCCTCTAATCACAATCGGCCGGAGCGTGCTACGCGCAGCTGAACTGAGATACTCTTCATGATGCATTGATCGGATCCCTTTTTGGCTTCCTGACACCAGGATGGGAAGGGGAAGTTCCGGCCTTTTTTTCTTTCACTGGGCTTGAGGGTGCGGGACTGTGCATTCCAATGAATTCACTCTTCAACTCATCAATATCGGGCTGATAGAAGCTCGCTTCACCCTCTTTGATTTCCTCGATAATCCTCTGAAGGGCTTTGGGCGAATGCATTGTGGCCTCAAGATGTTTGACACCCAACGCGGTCGTACCCTCATTAATCGCACGATTCATTGCCCGATAAATCCAGTCCTTTAAAATACCAACGCAACCACAACAGCGAATATAAACGTACTCAAGGTCTGGCCTTAAAAGCTGCTCATCTAGATCCATTGGGACGTGGGCAAGCAGTCCACTATATGCATTGAAGAAGGACTGCAGATCACTTTGCGCGCCAAAGTCATAACGCGAAAATTGCAGATAATCCGTTACCCGATTCATCTGCCCACTCCAATCCATCATGAAGCAGAGCTCATAGGTTCCAATCCCAACAATTGCACAGTCTGTTCTTGAGGAAATAGACTTAAGAACATCGTAGTACTGTTCAACCTTCCCGCCGCCGTGCTTGAACAGATGTTGCAACTCATCGAGGATCAGAACTCGTGTCTTTCGTTCTTTGAGCGCCTGCTCCAATTCAGTTCTCAATCGACTTACCTTAATATGACCACCTGTCATTACCTGACTCTTCTGGTAATCGGTTGTCGTTCTTATATTGCATTTGTGGTCCACAAGCGGTTCGTTGAGTGCGACCAGCACCTGCGTGTACAGCTCCTTCCAGTCGAACCCATTCTGCGAGTCCATTCGAAGCTCAACAGACACGCAAGGGATACAAGCGGGATCCTCATACCAATTTGGAACAAGGTCTTGAAAAACATAATCAGTCACCCTTCTAGCGAGGGTTGTCTTCCCTACCCCAGTAGGCCCTGCCACTACGACCATATGTTTTCCCGTTCGCTCCTTAAGCGCAGTAACAGTCTCCTGAAACACACCGTTTAACCTGTCATGACGCAGGACGAACCCTGTTGCGAAATACGCGCTTCGAACCTCTGCGCTCTCTTCGAACAAAGCTGCCGGAACCTTCGATTGAGGGTGTCGCATTTAAAAATCCTCAGGGATGGGGGCTGAAAAATCGACCTCAAAATTGGGTCGGATTTGGCATGGTGATTGGTGTAGGGAATCATCACAGGATGCGATTGGAACCGCTTTTTGTGATGGGTGCGGAGCATCGATGGCAGTTTTTTTCTGCTCTTGATCTCTTGCGAATTGCCCAGATTCCAGCCCGTTTTCCATTTCATGGATGTCGCTGAACCAACGAGCAATTCGGTGCATCGTTAAATTTCTTAAAGCGTTCACACCAGCCGATGTCTTGCGGCGTTCTTCAAGAAGACAATTAAGTTCTCGCTCTGTTCTTCCATGGAACGTCTCGTAATGGCTGACCACCTGGCATTTAAGCCAGCTGCCTTTCACAAAGGCGTACACATAGCCAATATCAAATGGGTCATAACGAACGGGCACTTTCTCCTTGCGGCTACCAAAAGACCTGAATGCGGGGTGCCAATAATCCAGGAAATTCACCCGGACCCCCCGGCAAGGGTTAGCGACCACTTCTTGCCGGCGCGGCGGTGGACACGTCAGAATCGTGAAATCGCTGTTGTATTCAACTTTTCGAATTTTGCGCACGCCATCCCTAGCCATGCTCCTTTCAAACTGGTATTTCGGAGAACAGCCAAGTGCAGGATGGTCGGAGGTCGAATAAAGTTCTAAAAAAGAATCAAGCGCGGCGTGGAGAGACTCAAGGGTCCAAATAGCACTTCTTTTCGGGTTCATATCCCTGGACATTTGGCGAACGTTTTTCGTGGGCTGGGTGTTACCCTTCAACCTATCGATCAGTTGGCTGGTGACAGAACCGAAGTAACGTTCAATCAACGCGCCTTGTCTGGCCTTTCCCTCCCGCTTCTGGATTGAGGCTCCTTTACAAGCTACCAGGGTCTCGAAATAAAGACTTTGGAATTCCTTTCCGCCATCGACCACAAACGATGCGGGAAAGTATCCGGTGTTCTTGACCATCTGCCGGACACCAATCATCAGACTTCGGTAACTTGGCGGATCGTAAAGGATCGAGAAACCCACAGGTTTTCTGCTGAATCCGTCCAAAAAAAGCGTCAGCCACGGGCGGCCGAGGTTTATTCCATTCCGCGAGGAGACCAGCTCGATGTCAAGTTGAGTGTGGTCAGTGTGCACGACGTCCATAGCGAACTGACCACTCAGATCCCATGGCATTTTCTTGCCTTTGTTTGATCCACTCTCATGTTGATAGGCCGCTTTGTCCCCTAATCTGGCTCCGACCTTTTTCGCCGTATCTATGTTTTTTGCAAATGTAGAAAAGGTCTTGAAAGAAGCAGTGGGAATTCCGCTCTTTTCGCAGGCGAGAAGAAATAGTCCGTAAGCATGCGAGAGCGGCGGTGATTTCTTGTTGAGGTAGTGCTCTTCAAGAGTCACTTCGATAAGAGATCTGGTCGCGGGATCTAACCTTGAATCCCTGTTGCCTCTGGAGGAAATCTTCGGGAGCAATCCAACAAAGCCTTCACCAAACTCTTGCTCAGCGGCGTTGAATTGACGGAGCCAATTTCTAATTGTTCGCGCGGAAATATTGTGGCTCTGTGCAACCTCTTCAATCGGTCTACCATCCATAATTTCATCAAGGACTTTTAAACGATGATTGGCCTTCTCAAGTTCTCGCGGACCAGCTTTCTGAAGTAGATTAAATACGGCCCCCTGATCATCTAATTGAAGCGATGCACTCCCACTTGCCAACTGATCATCGAGCAGCTTTTTCGGAATACTTTTTATCCCACAGGCATCATCTTCGAGGAGATAAAATTGAGGCTCGATCGATGAGACACGGTAAACATTGCCACAGAAACTGACCTGATCACCGAGTCGAGGTTCTTTCTGCCGGGCGGCAATCTTCACATCCTCGAGTAGAAGAAAATCCGTCTGAGTTTTAAAGAGTCGGCAGTATCTCGGTTGACGAAGAAGATCTCTTTCCAAATCGACAAAGACATCCTGATTGAGAATCCAATGGAAGAGATCATCAGGACTGACGCTGCTCGCCTCAAGAACATCGGAAAGAAAAACCCATCGACAATCACCGAACACCACACTTTCGTTATCCTTTTCAAAATATTTTGTTGGCTCGGTGTGCAGAAAGTCTTTGAGATACTGAAAGTTCTCGGTCAGGCGGTAACTGATGTCCTGACTGGTCATTACCCGAAATCCCAAACCAAACCGGGCAGCGTATTCTTCAGCGGGTGGACTTCTGTATCGTCCTAACGCCTCATCAAAAACAAAACGCCCCGGCTTGTCCTCCGCGAGCTGAATTACCGTTTCGAGAGGCTTCCACTCCTCCCATCCGACGAAATCGTCACTGATCACAAAGAAGTCGGCAGTGCTCTTCGCTTTTACCTTTCTGCCTTTCTTACTCTTATATTCCAGAAACAGGGGTTCAGACGGCTGGTCGTAGAATTCGTGAACTGACTGGTCAAATTCATGCCTATAAATGGCGGGCAGTTCAATCGAGAGGCTTTCGGCTTGAATCGTCTGCCCCATTTTTCTGCTGGCAAAAGTAAACGCAGATGAACCAACACACGAAGAGCTCCGGACTCTTCTCGCAGGGGGTGAAGAACGCACGGCGAAGACAATTTCTATGCCCTTTTCAGACACACCAGCCTGAGCACATCTTTCGACAATTTCTTCCTCGGAGAGCATTTGACCACTCCTGCTTTATCATCGAGTATGTAACTTATAAGGTACATTTTAAAACTAGACGACGGATCACGCATGTCAAACAAGCAAGAGCAATTTTTGATCGATTTCGGAAAAAAAGTGCGCGAACTCCGGAAAGAGAAAGGTCTTACTCAAGAAAATGTTGCAAAAATTTGCGGTTTCCAGCGCCCCTATTTGAGTGATGTGGAGAGAGGCAGGCGCAACATCTCTGCAAAGAATATGAGTGTATTGGCCGCTACTTTGGGCGCAGACCTTCAACTCAAGCTGGTGGAGTAGTAGCCAATTGACCGACCTAGCTGTGATTGAATTCTCAACCGGTAACAACTCACGGTTTGATCCGGTTTTACTAGCCGGCGTAGATCTCGCCTGGCAAAGCAAGCGAAACCCCACGGCCATCGCAGTGGGCACTTTAAAGGCAAACGACCTAATCCTGAAGGAAATTCATCAATGCCTGCTTACGATTGAGTCTGTGGTTGAGTGCCTCGAAGACTTGGATGGTTTGAGAGGAGTAGCCATTGATGCACCACTCATCATCAAGAACGAACAAGGTCAGCGGGTTTGTGAGCGTGATCTTGGCAGGGAATACAGCAGTCGCCATGCTTCGTGCCACACCTCAAACCTGAAGCTATAACCCGGAGCAGACAGCGTTCGCCTGTCTAACCAGCTTTTTGAAGCGGGTTTCTTGCACCTTGGCGATACAGACAATAAGTGGCAAATCGAGTGTTGTCCCCAACATCTCAGTTGGAATGATCAGTGAAGGCACCGACATTCCCAGACTTCAGGTTTGCAGCCATCTCAGTCGTATCCGTACGGAACTGCATTTCCGGCAGGTCCTTGAACGGATTCTCAGGCGGCAGACTAGAGACCCGGCATACACCAGTGCTTGGCTCTATGTTTTGGCAGAGCTAAATTTAGCGGAGTTTGCTCGTAGAATAGGAAATGATCTTCCCGGCCAGAACGTTGTTTCATTCTCACCGGATTCGGAGGCTCGACGCACTCAGAAATCGAAAGCGACGAATTCATACCAAGAGGAACAGGCTCATTTCACCTGGGGGCTTGAGGAGCAAGTTTCGGTTGAAGGTTCTGGTCAAGCCATTAGGCAGCCAGATGAAGAGAAAATCGATCTTCGTGTCAGTAGCCAGTACTGGAATGAAGCTCTTTCCCTTTTTGCTTCTGGCTCGTAGCCCAACCGGTCAATCTGTGGTTCTCATGCTGTGGATGATCGCTTTGCCGCTTATATGAAGGAAAGCTGCGAGAGGGATAATTCACCTTTACGTCATCGACGTTCTGCACGCAAAATTGATGAATTTACGCGGTTTTTGCATCAAGACGGGTAGAAGAAACTTTTGCTCAAACTTTTATTAATAATATATTCTGACAGTACCATAGGTGGAGAACCTAATTAGCAGTGTAGCTAAAACAGAGGTGTTTACAGTTCCATAGGACTACCCATACTGGAACCTTTCGGCAACTTCTTCACAATTTTGCTTTCGTTTGTCCCACCTATTATTCATCATTCGATTTCGGTCTCACCAAGTACGAACCTTGAAATAAGGCCACTTCTAAATGCTTCCTAAAATGCTTCAAAAAGGCAAACCTCGATTTTGGGCGCTGATCGAATCATCCGGTGGTTGTTACGAGATGGGGGAACTTAATGAAATCTGGAAATCACCGCCTGGCTTCGTGATAAGTCAGATCCGATCTCACCAGATCCTTGCTCTGAATCGAGAGGACGGAACACTCTGCATACCGAGATTCCAGTTCGACCCCAAAACCAGTCATCCTTTTCCTGGACTGCAAGCCGTTCTCGCTGCGACCGAATCCTGGCCTATCGAAGAAACGACTAGATTTTTACTCCACCGCTTTGATCCGGAACATCATGACAAACGACCTATTGATTACTTACGGGAGGGAAAGCTATCGGTGGTCCTCGATTTAGCAGATACGCACCTAACGCAAAGGCCTTAATGCTGAATCGTCCAATGGGATTCCAGGTAGTTATGGCTGGCCCGTGGTCGTTCGTTCACCTCACCAATATTAGTACCAATTAGTAATTCGAATTACTAATTAATGAGTCCGCCTACTAAAATGATTTACCAGTGGGGAAACCGAAACTGAAGGTGCGAAACGTTGGCAAGTAACTTAATTTGCCCACCTGCAGGTCATGGTTTGTTGGAGGAAATATGAGTACTAAGCGATTTACAGAACAGAAGTTGCTCAAAGGTCTCAATGCCCACACCGCCCATGCCGACGAGTTGGCTGAGCCACTCCCGCAGGAACTTACACCACTGGAACGGCTCAAGGGGTCAGTCAAACGCTACGAGCGACCCACCGATCCAGTCTGGGATGAATATTTTGATTCCGATGAAGGCGTAACGGACGACTTCATGGAGGATCGAGAGCAGCCTACGAAAGGCCGAGAATAATGGCGATTCCATACATCACCGGCCTTGCGGCGCTGTGTATTCCTCACAAAGGAAGAATCAAGCCGTTCTGGCATAGTCTCCGGGCACCGGATACCACCTGGACCGTCGCCGGCCGAAATTCGCCGGATACGTCCTGGTTTTTCGGAGAGCGAGAGCTTGTTGATGTCTCGGAGTATTTTGCTCAGGTCGATATCAAAACCGACCTGGTGCAGTGCGCCAGCTATGAGCGCGCCGTTTTCGATCTGCTATATTGTCACATTGAGCAGAACAACCGAATGGTACCTAATGTGCAATCATCCGACATTGATGATGTGGTGGACTTTGAACGCATCGTGGCCTGGATTTTGGAATGGGAGCGATCTAGCCAGTTAAAGCAGGGGGAGACCATGCGGGGCTGGCTGAAATCCGAAGATCCTTGGGTAGAAATACAGAGATGAACACACAACCAAGCATCAGATCCAATGTCACAGACTTGGCCGACCAACTCGGCATCCGTTTTCAAGCTACACCCGCGGACACGCTGGCAGCCATTGCCACACGGCTGGCCGATGATGAGGTTGTCACAGATGAGATCGAAGACTTGATCGTTGCACTGAGGCGGACAGACGCGATAAGCGGTGCAGAGATGGTGAATTTGCTCAGCCGGTATCTAGCGGAAAAAAATCTGGGATGATGCTCATGCTCGCCAGATAATGATGCCCTCGCGGGCAATGTTCTGCAGGATATATGGGCTGGAGTAACGCTCTGGGTTGCTCCACTCGGTTTCCCAGATCGGAAACGGCTGGATTCGGACACCGGTTTGAAGCAGTACATTGTAAGCAAGGCCTGTCAGGGACAGCTTGGTTTCAACGAAATCTCCAGGTTCCCCACGAATAATCACCGCCACATCGGCATTGCTATCCGGCTGGTAATCGTCACGTGCCCGACTACCAAATAGAATCAGCTGGGCAACCTCATATTGACCATGTAGTTTCTCGAAAAACGCCAGAACGGCATCTCGGATATTAACCTGCCCATCCATAACCAGCTGTTCTAATCCGACAGAAGGCGCCTGGTCCCACTCCTGTAGTTCCATAGGCATTGGAGCCTCGGGCTCGCACTGGGCGACCAGCTCATCGAGTGTGTACTGTTTTTGTTCAGCCATAACATTCAGCCTAACGATTTGATTTGCTGGGGTAGTACTTGTCTGAGAAATAGGTTTTGCCCACTTTTTCAATCAGGAACTCGAAAACCCACATTCCGTGGGTATCAAGCATAACCTCCATCAGACAGATGGGTTAGATAAGCCCTCACGTCATCACCTCGGCCTCTGGAAACGAGTTCTTCCGGCGTCAAATCATCCAGGGACGGAATCGGCGTGGACCGGTACCAAGTCCAGGCAGCACCTTCAGACCCAGCCCAAGTCTGCACACTATTAAGAATTTCAGCGGCTTCCCGGAGATCAGCCTGTCTCCTATCACTGAGCGTGTACGATTTTCTTTCGGCCATGTGGCTGCCTCTATCTCAAATTCCCGCGCCGTCCGAGAATCACCACCGCGGGCGCTGCCTTGCTTCCCTCTCCGGGAAAAGTGTCCCGGGTCTGATACTCCCCATCCCATTCTTGTGCTTTACGGTACCGAAACACTTCCTGAGCCTTCAGATCCACAATGTCATCGAACCCGGTTTCGTAACCTTCGACAAGCACCGGTGTGTTCGGTGGCAGGGTTTTCAGTTGTTCGATCAGCTCTTCTGCGGTCATCCTATTGTTTCCAGGCTTATCCAAGTTCCAGCCCACTCATCTGATTGGTGGGCTCGTATTGGGCGACGTGTTTACAGCCGAGATTTACCTCGCTGATAGTCCCCGCTCAGATGATGAGGACAGCAAGGTCAGGAACGATTAGCGCCTAACTCGAGCCTTCACTGGCGCCGGGGCCGCACCTTTCAGCAAAGCGGCCACTGCCTTGCCATAAGCTGGATCTTGGTAATCTCGCATACGCTTGGCTTCTTTCTCTGCTTCGCGGCGGGCAAAGAGGTTGTCGGGTTCGATACCTGCATTTTGTTGCATGAGGTCCTCAACACGCTTTCCAGAGTTTGGAGAGTTCATTGTTACGGTGTTTTCTCCTCATTATCAACTCAAATATCCAGAACAATAGGCGGGTTTGTAGGAGCATAACGGGCCGTGCAGGTACTGGCATTAACGAGTCGAGTTTCCCCCTGTCTGTATTCCCCATAACCCTCGTGGATATGACCAAAAATATGGGCTTTCAGCGACAACTGACTGAGGCGGTGCAGCAAAGCCGTGCACCCGACGTTTTGACATCGAAATTCCATTGAGGCTTCATCTCCAATGCCGTGGGGCGGACCATGGGTAATCAATACGTCGGTGTCATCCGGAATTTTGGCCCAGCACTCTTCTAACGGTTTTCCTCGCTCCAGCATGAATGCCCAATCCATAAAGGTTGGAGTCCACGGCGAACCCCAGAACTGCACACCCTCAATCTCTACGCCGCTGTCTTCAAGATAAATGGAATTCGTCAAAACACCTCTGGCCAGGTCAGGACTCTCCTGAAACACCCAGTCATGGTTGCCAGCAATCACTATCTTGTGCCGGTGGGGCAGTGTTCCGAGCCAATCGTTTAGATCTTCCACGTTATCTAAAGTGCCAGCGCCAAGACAATCCCCAGCGTGAATCAGCACGTCGCCATCAGGCACCTCTGGTATCCGCCGATGTAAGCTGTGGGTGTCAGAAATACATACTATCCTCATGAAAAATCCTTACTCCGAAATTACCTTGCTTTTTGTAGTATCGGGCCAGCGACGACCGGGTGGTACCCTTGGAGAACCTCGGCCGGTAAGCCAGAAACACCGCCTACCAGTACTCCGGCTTCTCAGTCTGCGTAGGCATTGCACCTACTCGCACCCTTGCAAAACTCTCCAACTACACCGCTAAGTCATGCTCGGCCACTGTTGAAGCCGTTGGTATGGTTCAGCTCACTGACAACGGAAAGCTTCGGCCTGCGCCTTACGTATTCATGAGCCGCATACGGTGCATAGAACACCTCACCGAGATAATGCGAAATTTTGGAAGCCTCTTACCGGCGCCTGTAGTAGAGATTTACTCTTATATCGTCAGTGAAGAAGCCACTATCACTCCATGACGAAATAATGTTTCTTGAATCAAGCCACCTGACCAAATCTTGATTCTCATGTGTGTTTTTCAGTCTCGGAGCATGACGCCCAGTTTTTATTTCAGAAAACGGTTTCGGTAGATCGGCCAAGACATGACACACTTCGTCATTCGTCATGAGAGAGTGATATTTGTTGATTTTCCCATATTGCTCTTTTTGTCAGTGTGCTGAATTCTTTTAATAAACGACCAAAAAAAAACAAGAAGATAATAAAAGCAATCTCATTCCTATCTACTTTAACTGCGTTGACAGCTGTCAGCCGGTCCGCTCTCTTCGCTGATCCCCGCCAAGATCCCACAGTCGGTTGCTTCGCGCTCATCCGAGCAACTGGTCATGCCACCATATTGTGGCCGGAGATTGACACCATGAAGTGGCCGAAAGGTCGCAAAGCGAACATTAAGATTTGCAATTACGCCAGGCTCTGCGGCTGCATGACGGTAAGCGACCGGTAATCCCATCTTGGAAAGCGCCAGTAATCGAGGTTGCCCAGCAGACAGTTATGATTCGCCAACTCGGAGAGCGAGTGCGGCGTGCCGTGCGTGGCGAGATAATCCGGCGAGGCACACACGTAGAGGGTTCGCGATGCCAGGCGTCGGGCCATCAGGGAGGAATCCTCCAGCTTTCCCATGCGCACGGCAAGGTCGTACCCCTCAGCCACAAGGTCCAGCGTCTGGTTGGTAAGTTTTATGTCCACGTCGAGTTCGGGGTATCGCAAAACAAAGTCATTGACCAGCGGCGCAATGGATTTCTCTCCATAGGTCACCGGCGCAGTCAGCCTCAGCCTGCCTCGCGGGACCAGCTGCATGTTGGTAATAGAGCGCTCCGCCTGCTCCAGGGCGTCGAGCACCTGACGGCAATGCTGGTAAAAGATCTGTCCGGCCTCGGTTACCGACACCCGGCGTGTGGTGCGGTAGAACAACCGGGTCGCTAAGCGGGCCTCCAGGGCACTGACCTGACGGCTGACCTGTGCCGTCGACACGCCCAGTCGCTTCGCGGCACGCGTGAAACTCTCTGTTTCGGCAACCGCCACAAACTCGTTTACCCCTTCCCAGTGATACATGGTTCTCCCCGTTTGCCTTGCGCCACCCGATTGTTGCATACCTGTAAAGGTAATTTGATAAAAACAGCGATTATCAATCAGAAAGCCATAAATACAATGTGCCTTCGTTTGGGCGCCCCGCCCTTCCTGAGTGACGAATGGAGAACATTATGGCTGAGATGATCAAATCAAAAGCAGCAATTGCCTGGGGCCCGGGTCAGCCACTGTCGGTTGAAGAGGTGGACGTGATGCCCCCGAAAGCGGGGGAAGTACGGGTAAAAGTCATCGCAACAGGTGTATGCCACACCGATGCATTCACCCTCTCGGGTGAGGATCCCGAGGGCAACTTTCCGGCAATCCTTGGCCATGAAGGCGGCGGAATTGTGGAATCGATTGGTGAAGGCGTCACCACCGTTGCCGTCGGCGATCATGTTATTCCCCTGTACACCCCCGAATGCGGCGAGTGCAAGTTCTGCCTGTCGGGCAAAACCAACCTGTGCGGGAAAATCCGAGAGACCCAGGGCAAGGGGTTGATGCCCGACGGCACCAGCCGTTTCTACAAGGACGGCCAGCCCATTCATCATTACATGGGTTGCTCAACCTTCTCTGAGTACACCGTTCTGCCGGAGATCTCGCTTGCGAAGGTCAACAAGGAAGCCCCGCTGGAAGAGGTATGCCTGCTCGGCTGCGGCGTAACCACGGGTATGGGCGCGGTCATGAATACCGCCAAGGTGGAAGAAGGCGCTACGGTGGCCATTTTCGGTCTCGGCGGGATCGGCCTGTCTGCGATTATTGGTGCCACCATGGCCAAGGCAAGTCGCATCATTGGCATCGATATCAACGACAGCAAGTTCGACCTGGCACGACAGCTTGGTGCAACCGACTGTATCAATCCCAAAGACTATGACAAGCCGATTCAGGAAGTGATCGTCGAACTGACCGACGGTGGCGTGGACTATTCCTTCGAATGCATCGGGAACGTCGATGTCATGCGGTCCGCACTGGAGTGCTGCCACAAGGGCTGGGGCGAGTCGGTCATCATCGGCGTTGCCGGCGCAGGCCAGGAAATTTCCACCCGCCCGTTCCAGCTAGTCACTGGTCGCGTCTGGAAAGGCTCTGCGTTCGGTGGCGTCAAAGGCCGTTCCGAGCTGCCCGGTATTGTCGAGCGTTACCTGCAGGGTGAATTCAAGCTCAATGATTTCATCACCCACACCATGGGGCTTGATGACATCAACGAGGCCTTTGAGTTGATGCACGAAGGTAAAAGTATCCGCAGCGTTATTCATTTCGACAAGTAATCGCTACGGCCACCTGCGTGGCAGGTGGCCGACCGATGGAGGTCCCGATGACAATCGAAAACCTGAGCAGCAACAAGAGTTTCGGTGGCTGGCACAAGCAGTACAGCCACCGTTCTGAAACCCTGGGTTGCAGAATGCGATTTGCGATCTACCTTCCGCCAGGAGTAGCAAACGGGGAAAAAGTACCGGTGCTCTACTGGCTGTCCGGCCTGACCTGTACCGATGAAAACTTCATGCAGAAAGCCGGAGCCCATCGCGTAGCAGCAGAACTGGGCATGGCCATCGTGGCACCGGATACCAGCCCTCGCGGCGATGACGTTGCCGACGATGAAAGCTACGATCTTGGCCAGGGGGTGGGGTTCTATGTAAACGCTACCGAAAGCCCATGGTATCCCCACTACCGCATGTACGACTATGTGCTGAATGAGCTGCCTTCACTGATCGAGTCGGTTTTCCCGGTAACGGATCAACGCTCGATTGCAGGCCATTCAATGGGTGGTCATGGTGCCCTGGTTCTGGCTCTGCGCAACCCTGAACGATACCAGTCCGTATCGGCGTTCAGCCCTATCAACAATCCGGTAAATTGCCCATGGGGCAGGAAAGCCTTCACAGCCTACCTGGGAAAAGACACCTCACGCTGGGCCGAATACGACGCCAGCCTACTGATGCGCGAGGCGAGGCAGTTCGTACCAGCCCTGGTCGATCAGGGTGATGCGGATAATTTCCTGAATGAACAGCTTAATCCAGAGGCCCTTCAGGCAGCGGCCAGCGTCAGCGATTACCCGCTGGAGCTGAATTTCCGGGAGGGCTACGATCACAGCTACTTCTTTGTTGCGAGCTTTATCGAAGCGCACCTGCGATTCCATGGCAAGCACCTTGGGTGTTCCACGTTGCACTCCTGAGCATTTTTGACGGTTGCGAGGAACACGATTACCAGTCAAAACAGTTCGGGATAACGCTCAACGATACGAACAAGCTCAGCAAGTGATCGTACGTCGAGCTTCTGCATCATATTGTGCCGGTGAACCTTTATCGTCACTTCGGCCACCCCCAAATCAGCCGCAATTTGCTTATTGAGCCTGCCTTTTACTGCCTCCTTGAGGATCTCTTTCTCTCTTGGAGTCAGCAGGTTTACCCGCTCTTTCAAGCTGGCTAACTGGCTGAGCTCCTCGTGTTTTCTCGCGTCCTCCCGCAGCCCCTGCTGGACGGCTTCCAACAACTGCTCTTGATTGACCGGCTTTTGAAGAAACTCTATCGCTCCTGCTTTGATCGCCTTTACTGACATGGGAATATCACCATGAGCGGTCACGAAAATAATAGGTACCAACTCATCGATCCCAATCAGGTGCTCCTGCAATTCAACACCCGTCATGTCGGGCATGCTGACGTCCAGCACCAAACAGCAGGGTCTCTCGAGAACCAGACTGTCCAAAAACGCTTTCGCAGATTCACAGGGCACAACGTTGAATCCGTGAGAGCGAAGCAGGTTACTGATTGCCTCACGCATCGAAAGGTCATCGTCAACGACGTAGACAGTTTGCGTCTTACCCATGGCTGTTACCTTCTAATGGCACCGTCAATTCAAACGTAGCGCCTACCCGCCCTGGCTCCTCATCCAGTAGCGCAACATCGCCTCCCAGACGACTGGCAATTGTCCTGCATATGGCCAGCCCCATCCCCAGGCCTTCTGATTTGGTGGTGAAGAAGGGTTCGAAAGCCCGGCCACGGGCCTTCAGCGAAACGCCAGGCCCGCTATCGCTAACCAGAACACGTATCTTTTCGATGTGTGGGCAATACCGAACCTGCAAACGTAGCCGTTTATCATTGCTCGCCACGCTTTTCATGGCATCAATCGCATTCAGGACCAGATTGAGAAGGATCTGCTGCATCTGTACTTTATCGCTCGTCGTTACGGGCAGATCCGGTTCAATTATGGTATGAATCCGAATACCAATCTTGCGGGCGGTCTCATTCACAAAATCCAGAACGTCCGAGATTAAATCAGTCCAATCAATCGACTGGATCTCCCCGGCATCGCGCTTCATAAACCCACGAATCCGGATGGCAACATCAGCAGCCCGCTCACCGTCGCGCTGGATGTTTTTGATTGCTCTCGACGCTTCGTCAACATTTGGGGGTGAATGGGATAGCCACTGAAGCCCCGCCTGGCTATTCGCAACGATTGCGGAAAGTGGCTGATTGATTTCATGAGTGATCGACGCCACGAGTTCCCCCATGGACGTGACTCTCATCACCCGCGCTAACTCCAATCGGGCTTCTTCCAACTCGAGTTCCGCCTGCTTGCGCTCACTGATGTCTTCAACGACGCCCATTAATAGAGGTGGCGACTCTTCAGTTTGGGGTATCACAGAAACGCTGGAACTGGTCCAGACCTCATGCCCCTGCTTACTGATAAATCGCTTCTGGTAATGATAGTTTTCAATGTCCCCGGACAGAAGCTGATTCAGGCGACTCCCGGTGATCGACCGATCAGCCTCGTGGGTAAAATCAATCACCGAGCACCCCATAAGCTCCTCAGCCGAGTATCCCAACATCTGACAAAAAGCCGGGTTCACGTTCACGAACATCCAGTGGGTATCAACGACAGCAATACCAACAGCGGAATTCTCATGAATCGCACGCCAACGTCCTTCTGATTTTCGTAGCGCATCGAAACTGCGCTGCAGTTGCCGCCGACCCTCAATCAACTCCCGGGTAAGCTGCATCAGATTCGTATCACGAGATTCCAGCTCCTCCTGAAGAGCCCGTCGGGCATCCCGCATCGTCACAAGATTCCGCACCCTCGACAGTAGCTCCGGCACAAAAAACGGCTTGGTGACATAATCCTGAACATATTTCGAGAGCAGCTCGTTCTTAACGGCTCCCCCCGAATGGGCTGAGAGCACCAGAATAGGAATCTGAGCAGAATCTACCTGATTGCGAATTGATCGGATCATCTCATCACCGCTGAACTCCGGCATCATGAGGTCAGTAATGATCAGATCTGGCTGAGCCGATTCCAGAATCGCCAGCGCTTTTTTCGCGCCATCGACCGTACGGACCTGATATTCATCACTGAGTACACGATCAATCAGCTCCCTCATTTCACGGTTGTCGTCGACCACCAACACCCTCGGCTTTCCGGTTCCCTCAGACGCTGATCGCTCGTCTCCCTGAGACTCATCTCGAACGAGGAGACTCGCCGTATCGCGGTTGCTGTTTTTGACACTTTCACGGACGCCTGTGCCACAGGGCGCCTTGGCCGGTAACTCCACACTGAACAGGGCGCCACCCACCGGAGAGTTGGTGACCGTTACTGTACCGCTATGAAGATCAACGAATTCCTTGACGATCGCCAGCCCCAGCCCTGTTCCCTTGCGCGTACTCTGAAGCAGGCCCGCTCCCTGTTCGAAGCGTTCGAAAATCTTGGCCCTCTGGTCTGAGTCGATGCCAGGCCCCGTGTCCGTAACGCTGATCAGTATCCGGTCATTCTCGTGCTCCTCGACAGAGCAACTGATACGCCCGCCCCGAGGGGTCACACTGAATGCGTTATAGATCAGATTGAACACGGTTTGGCTCAGGCGTTCCCGATCCGCTTCGATCTCCAGACCGTCCGGAACCATCAGAGCAAACGCAATATTATTTTGCAGGGCAATCGCATCGAAATGGCTCGCAACCTCTTTCATGAACCCGACCATGGGAATCACTTCGTAAAAGAGCTGTACCTTTCCCGCATCGACTTTCGCGAGATCAAGAAGGTCATTCACGAGATTGAGCATGGTAATGGCATTTCGCCTGATGGCTGACAGGTCCGTCTTCTGCCTTTCGGATAAGCCACTGCTTTGAGCGAAAATGTCCTCAACCGGGCCAATAATCAGCGACAGCGGGGTTTTCAGTTCGTGACTGATATTGGCAAAGAAGCGATTTCTTTGTTCGTCCAGTTCCCGATTCTTCCTCAGGAGCTCCTCAAGTTCGTTTTTCTTCCTTGCGACCTCAACTTCTACTTTTTTCTTCTCGGTAATATTCCGGCCTTCCGCGAGGATGAACCGTACCTCACCGCTTTCATCCCTCAGGGGTGTGAGAGAATAATCCGTAATGATGGTTCGCTCACCGCTGGCCTCACCATAGACTTCGATATCGCGACGGATGAACTCACCCTGCGCGGCCCGCAGAACCATCTCCCGCTGGGCGGCCCTGCTTTCCTCAGACAGAGCAAACCAACGAGCCTCCCAGAACGGCGTACCAACCACATCTTCCATGGAAAGACCAGCTCCTCGCAGCGCAGGGACGTTGATCTCAAGGATGTTTCCCTCCCCGTCCAGGAGCCCGGCAAAGTGGTACATCTGATCCAGAATAATCCGGGCAAACTTCTCTTTTTTGGTCTGATAGTCATCCTGACCATCCAGATCAACGCTACCAATCCTGAAGGTTGGCTTGTTTCGAAAAATACGCTTTATGAATTCATACATGCCCGGAACCGGTTTTTGTTGTTGTAAGGCTGGCGCAAGACATTCAGCGATCCAGTCCAGCGCCCTCAGATGAGCTCTCTGGCATAGTAGCCGCAAGCGCTTCCCCTGAAAACCGGGGCTGAGGCCGTTGCCCGGCTCAGCCCCCAAGGGCACAACAACAAACCTTTCGGGAAACCGCTAACGGGCTGACTAACCCCTTCCGCGATTCATGCTGACAAGTTGACCGGTGGTGTACTCGAGCAGGCCCTCCTCCCCGAACTCGACGCCTATACCCGACATTTTGCAACCGCCAAACGGGCAGTGGGGAAGCACTTCAGCGTGATTGTTGATCCAGGCCGTTCCCGTTTCCAGCCTCATTGCCAGAGCCCTGGCCCGTTCCAGATCAGTGCCCCAGATAGAACCACCAAGGCCGTTGGGATTGTCATTGGCTCGAACCATCACTTCCTCAATGTCGGTGTAACGAATCACCGGCAACACGGGACCAAACTGCTCCTCATCCACCAAACGGGTTCCATCGGATATATCCGCCACAATGGTTGGCGGATAAAAGAAGCCCTCGCCGGGCATTCGTTCACCGCCACAGACGATGCGGGCTCCGTTCTCTCTCGCATCGCTAACGAGCTCTTCAATGTACCGCAGCTGTTTCAGGTTCTGGACAGGGCCAAAACTGTTTGCCGCATCAAACCCACTGCCAACCCGCTGTTCTCTGGCCATGGTGGCAAGACGCTGAACCAGGTCTTCGTACATAGAGTCGTGAACGTACAGTCGCTTCAACGCGGCGCAGGTCTGCCCCATATTGAGAAACGATGTCTGGAAGATGGCACCGGCAATCTCATTGAGATCGGCATCATCCAACACGATGCCGGCATCGTTACCCCCGAGTTCCAGAGTCAGTCTTTTCAGCGTATCCGAGGCCCCACGCATAATCGCCTTGCCGGTCGGTGTTGAACCGGTAAACACCATCTTGCTGATACCCGGGTGGGCGCTCATTGCCTCGCCGATTTCAACGTTGCCCGTCACACTGTTCACGACACCGGGCGGCACCACTTCGTTGATGAGCTCGACCATTCGCAGGGTACTGAATGGCGTTAATGGCGCTGGTTTTATAACCACCGTATTACCGGTGCGGAGCGCTGGCATGATATGCCAGACCGCAATCATGAGCGGCCAGTTCCAGGGTGTAATGGAGCCCACAACGCCAAGCGGCTTGCGGTGCAGTTCGGCAAGCCGGGTTTCGCTGTCCTCGATGACCTTGACTGGAATATCCAGATCAGCGGTGTATCGAGTCCAGGCAACAGCGGCACCCACTTCCATCTCGGCAAGTGCCAGTGGCTTACCCTGTTCCTGAACCACCATGTGCGCCAGTTCTGAGGCGTTGGCCTCAATGCGACCGGCAATCTCATGCAGCATGGCGCGCACATCGCTCTCGGGAGTATGTTGCCAGTGGCCAAAGGCCGTCTTCGCGGACGCCACGGCCTGATCCAGTTGGGCGACTGAAGTGCCCGGACACTGTGCGAACACCTGCCCACTGGCAGGATCCACGACATCCAGCGAGGGCGCCTCTCCGCTATGCTTCACACCATCAATGGTTAGAGCTGCTTCATAGTTCATTGTCATCTCCTGCACTCAATCGGTCCGGTGTGACCACCAGAGGTTTCAGAATGTCGGTATCCGAGACCACGGTCACCGCACCTTTGGGGGAAAAGTTTCCGATATCACCCGCCAGAAAAATCCCCACATCCGAGAACATGGCACGTTCCAGTGCCGGACCATTCCGGAAAGCGGCTTCGAAGTAAACGAAGAACGGTGCACCCTCATCATTCGTCACGCTGTAGGAGGCTGACAGCAAGCCCGGCAACTCCAGTGCTTTCGGAAGATGGAACTCTCGGTAATAGGTCAGAAAGCCGTCTTCGTCGACGGGACGTGGATACAACACCAGTAGTTTTTTCATCCGGCTCACCTCAGAAGTTCAGCGCGTAGTTCAGGACGAAGTTGTCCTGAGACTCCGTCGTTCTCACCGGATTTCCGGTGTTGGTGTTTTGCGGGTTTGACCTGTCGATTTCGAGATTATGGGAATACGCAAAATCAATCTGACTTCGAGTGGACAATCGATATGAGAAACCGGTTGAGAGGATCCGGGTAGGGGTCACGGGCAGGGTCACAAACAGGTCACGATCAGGCACCACCTCGGTTCCATGACGGTAGCCGGCTCGTAAAACCCAGTCGCCAATCGAATACGCAGACCCAAAGGCAACAATGGTTTGATCCTTGTAGTTCTGGGGGAGGACCAGATTCAGATCATCACCTCCGTCACTGGTGAAACCGACATGGATATCCTTCAGCACATCCCGCCAGAACACTCTCGACACATCGAGAGACACACGCCAGTGGTCCCGAAGCTCGTGGGTCACCCCGACCCCAAGAGAGGCGGGCATCTGAAAATCGGCAATGTCGACGCGTCCCTTGATGGGAATCTGCCCGGCCACCAGATCCACCGCGGTAAGAACCGCATCGCCCTGCAAATCATTCAGGCGGGTTCCAAAGTTATAGGCTGCACCCACATGCGTATTATCTGATGCCCGCCAGCTCAGGCCCAAACGGCCGCTGACACCCCATGCATCTGCGCCACTGCTCAATGGGTGATCCCGGGTAAAGCTCAGATGAGCGCCATCCAGGGCAGGCAAAGTAGCCAGGGTGCCCAGCAGGCTTCCACTGACACGGCCGTCGGCAATCAGGCTACCCACCTGATTAGCCCCCAGCAGTAGATTCAGATTCATGCCGCTCCATACCGCATCTACAGTGGCACCGATCGAAAGACTCTCATTCACCCGAAAGCTCAGAGCAAACGGTATATCGACAACCAACAGCCGGCTGCTGTTTTCCAAACCCGTAGCCGTGCCACTGGTCCCATCTGACAGAAAACTGTCGCTGCCGTATTCGGTCCCCAAACCACCCAGCGCAAAGGCACCAACCCCAAAGGCCCAGTCACCCCGGTTCACCGAGTAACCAATCTGTGGCGCAACGTAGGGCCCCCGGTTCTGCCCCCGGTCCGACGACCGCACCTGTTCACCAGTCGTGAGGTCCTCATTAACGATGTCCGCTGTGATCACATCCGCACCAAGACTGAAACGGCGGCCCTCGGGTGCCATTGACAAGGTTGCCGGATTAACCATCATGCTCGCCACGCCTACGTCCTGAGCCAGGGCCGTTCCGCCCATAGCCCTCGAAACGGCACCATAGCCTTCAAGCCTCAACCCCTCCGTCGACCAGGTGAATCCAGAGGCGGACATAAGCGGAACGCCGAGCAAACCAATAGCTAATTTCGTATGTTTTCGCATGACAAGTCTCTTTTGTTGTTGTCGTAAACAAAGCCGTTGCGACTGCGCAGTTATGCTGAACGCTGGGTGCTCGTTCGGAGCGCCTTCAGACCAATGACGAACAGGGCCCACAACGCCAGAACGCCAAACAGATAGGCAGGTGCAAGCGCTAACACGCTGAAAATATTGCCTTCCCCGTATACATTCGGACCAAACGTCAAACCACGGTTTTCGGAGAGATTGGAGAAGAAGTAGAAACCCACGTTGGACCAACCGTCTGCGACGATGATCCATCCAAGAAGCCGGGCCTTTTTAGCCTCGAAATCAAGGTGGGGGAGAATGAACGCGACGGCTATGACCATCATGCCGTTCAGGGCCGGCCCTATGTGGGCCTTGGCCCATCCTTCGGGGGTCCCCGGCACGTCAAATTCCACGATGTAGCCCGGGATGATCTCGAATCCCCCGACCAAATTCATCCAGAGCGCAACCCCGAACACCAGGGTTGAAAAAATCATAAGAACACCGTGTCCGGCCATTTTCTTTTCAAATGCACCCAACATAAAACCTCCAGAATCAATGTTGTATTTGTTGTTATAGAAGCCTGCCCTCAGGCGATGGGGGCTGGGTTGTGGTGGTACTTGCTCGCAAAGAAAAGAAGCGGTGCCTGGCTGTCAGTATCGGACTTGCCACAGGCAGTCACTCTGGCTATGAACAGCGTGTGGTCGTTGACGTCGACCGTTTTCACGACCTCACACTCAAACCAGGCGATAGCGTCGGTCAGGGTTTTGAGAGCCTGGCGCTTTGTAAATTCGGGGGCCGGCATTCCGTTCAGATCGCGCCGACTGTAATAGGCCGAATAGTCCTTGTGGTTCTCACCCAGAATGCTGACACCAAAACTTCTGCGCTCAGTGAGCATGCCGTGCATTTTTCCCGGTTTGAGCGACACCATAATGGTCGGTGGTTCAAGGCTTATGGACGTAAAGCTGTTGACTGTCGCCCCGTGAATGTCGCCATGACTATCCTCGGAACTGATCACCCCAATGCCGGTGGCGAACAGCGAGACAGCCTGACGAAAGGATTGGCCATCGAGTTCTTCGACGGCAGAGCATTTAAGTGCTGACATGATGTTTTTCCCTTATTGTTTTGAGCAAACGGCCACTCGCTCCGAGTGACCGCGACATTCCTTCTCAAGCGGCCTGCGGACCCGCAAATTTCTTGCACCACTCGGAGAGACGATCCGGGCTTGAGAAGTAATCCCATTGCTTTTCGGGATAGTTAAAGTTGTTGGTGAATTCATCCGCCATCTCCCGACTTTGGCTCAGGGTGCCGATGAACTGCTGGAACTCTGGAGGTAGCTCCTTGAGGTTCTTGAGCATGAAGTTGGTCCAGCGTGTCGCACACAGAACACGGTCTTCCCGGCGGGATTCCAGATGCTCGACAAAGCGTTCGTCGAAGACGTTAGTCGCAACGATTTCTTCGCCAAGCACTCGGGCAGCGTGAGACGCCATGTTAGCGCCCTGCCCCAGCAACGGATCCACGGTCGCCATGACATCCCCTAATCCGATCACCGTCTTCCCATTGCTCAGTTGGGCAGACCCTTCTCGGAAAATCGGGGGAACAGCGCCCTGAAGGATGTCGTTTGCGTCGTGCGCCAGATCGAACTTCTCTGGATCAATCCTTTCGGCAACGGAGGGATGATGCTTGTGCAGTTTTTCAAGCAACAGATCCAGGAACGCCCGAGGGTCATCGTCGTATTGGGTCTTGGAAAGAATCTCGAGGTCGCCACCGAAATGGTTTTCCAACACCAGAGCTGTGCACATACCATTAAAAGACAGCGTCGGGATCTCAATCATTTCACCGGCCCCGGGCGAGAAGGACATGGTCACTGAGCGGATGGGAGCTTCTTTGATACCTTTAAACAGCCCCACACAGAGAGCCCGTTGAGGCGTCTTGAAAGGCGTGGCGGATTCCCGGGCTTCAAACAGCGATCCAAACCCACCTTTGCCGGTGCAGACCACCAGCAAATCGTATTGCTCGGAGAGAGTTTCGAGGGCATCGGCGCTGATCTGCTCATGCACGATGCGTCCGCCGCGCTCGGCAAACGAGGTCATAAGCTCCGGCAAGTACAGACGGTAATCGACGGCTCGACTCGGTGTTGCCAGATCCCCGTAAAAACGGAGGGGGGTAGGTGTGCCGACATAATAATAGTGGCCGTAGTAGCCGTTCTCGTTGACTGGCCACTTATTCACTTTCAGATCCGCCTCCCGGGCGATCGTAACGGAGTGGTGCGCAACCGTGTTCAGAAGACGGGCTGTGCGATAGTCCTCAGGACGCCGATCGGAATACAGGGTTACATCAACGTCGTGCTGTTGGAGATAGAGTCCCAGATGCAGGCCAGCCGCCCCGGCACCGACGATACAGATACGTTTGTTCATGAAGTCACCTCTGTGTTGTTGTTGTTTCAGAACAACTTCACACTAGCTTTGGCGACAGGGCGGAACAATTAACCATGGTTTAGAAGGTGCAATAATCTTTGCTTTAGTTACACCGCCTTTCTGGGGCTCGGAAACCTTCGGGGGGAGTGTTCGTATAAATTTAAAAAATCGGCGGGAAAGCGACAGCAGGAAAGGCAGCAATTTCATAATGGAAGACCCCGTCCTTTTCGGGCGGGGCTCGGTGAATGCTCAATCAAACGTCAGAATCAACCTGCCTCGTAGTTTTCCCTTATCGAAACGTTGATGTCCGGCAACCGCGTCAGTAGCCTCATAAACGCCAGCAACCCTCAGAGGCAAAAGGCCACTTTCAACCTGCTTACCAAGTCTCTTAAGTGCTGCATGGTCCGCAGCTCTCTCCCTGACATTAACGAACTTTATCCTCACGCCTCTCTCAAGGGTGCCATCATCACGTGGGCGCAAAGCAATCAAAGATCCATGGTCACCGATGGCCGGGACAATGGAATCTCCCAACCCGGCTGCGTCAATCACAGCATCAACACCCTCCGGCGCAAATTGGCGAATTGCCTCGATAGGGAAGTCGCCACGGGCAACGAAGTCACTGGCTCCGACGGAACGCAAAAACGATCCATCCGCCGCGGACGCCAATGCAACCATCCGTAAACCTTGATTGTTTCCAAGTCCTAGTGCGTAGGTACCAACAGCCCCTGCCGCGCCTGTCACAAGGACAGTAGCCCCAGCACTCAATGCCAGTGCATCAAGAGCATTCCGAGCGGTCATTGCATTCATCAAAAAGCTTGCAGCTTCTGGAAATGATGCCTTTTCAGGGACCGGAATTACCGACGTGACTGGGAGACAAATGTATTCGCTGTATCCACCGTAGGCTCCGTGATTATCCACCAGTCCGCTGACTGCTTGGCCAACCATGCCGGGGTCGACACCGTCCCCAACCGCATCGACAACACCAGAGATGTCCATACCCGGCACATAAGGCGGCTCAATGTCGGCGAATAACGGTGCCAGGTCCCCTTCCCGCACCATGACGTCCACAGGATTGATCCCGGCGGCACGAACCCTCACTTTTACTTCGCCAGCCGAAGGTTCCGGTTCTGGCAAATCCACCAAATGAAGCACCTCCGGCCCACCATACTGAGTCAAACCAATTGCTCGCATCGCTTCTTCCTCCATACAAGATCAACAAATACAAGGACCGTTCACCGTATAGGCCCAAGCTTGCACAAAAAAACCACCACAGCCCCGAACAAAGAAAAGGCGGCTGTCAGGATGACTGCGCTGTTCCAGCCAGCACGTACACCATCCATGCCACCCAATTCGCCACCATGAGTAACCAGCAGTGCTACGACCGCCAAACCAATCGACGAGCCAACGTAACGGGCGGTATTGTTGGCACCGCTGCCCATGGCGGCCCGATCCTCAGGAACACTGGTAACGGCCTGATAGCCGAGAGCAGCGTTGAGCACACCGTTTGCAATTCCAGCCAAGAGCAAACCCGGGAGAAACCAAAGAATGGATCGATCGAGGTCTGGTGCGAAAAGCGCCAACTGGCCAACGGCAACGCCCAACAGCCCCAAAATCAATCGTGCCCGCGCAGACACCTTGTCCGGCAACCAACGAACGCCAAAGGCCGTTACTATGCTGGTTGCAGACCAAGCCAGAATGAGAAGGGCCGAGTCAAACGCCTCCACACCCATGGCACGTTCGAAAAGCGTGGGCACGAATGAAACGAGCGATAGCACACCTCCCCCTGCGGCCAATGCAGCTACTGTCGCCCCAACAAAATCCGGACGACGAAACAGGGAAAAATCCAGCATCGGTTCCGAAATTCTGCGCTCCCAGGCCTGAAAAACAAACAATGCAACGAAACCGACCACCATCAAACCAAGAACCAGCGGGTCGTCCCAACCGGAGCGACTTTCCACAAGTGCTGATAGTACAAACACCAGCCCCCGCTTAGAAACAAAGCTCCGAAAAGATCGACCCGCCTAGGACGGACAGCCCGAACCTCCGGGAATATCAGATGTCCTGCGAGAGCCAGTAAGAAGGCACCTACAGCAGAAACCAGATAGGGCATCTGCCAGCCAGCCAGCCGATCAAGTTCTGCAGACAGCAGGGGGCCAATGGCAACACCAGTTCCCAATGCCGCCGCCCACACACCAGTCGCATTGGAGCGAGCTCTACCAACAGAAAAAACACTTCCAATGATGCCCAGGCTGCACGAGATGATGGCAGCCCCCCCGATGCCTTGAAGGACTCTGGCAACAATCAGCAAAGGGCCGTTCGGCGAGATAGCGGCCAGCAGCGAAGTAAAGGCCAACAGCAGGCAGCCAATGACAAAAGTTCGGCGTCGACCATAGTCATCACCAACTGCCCCGCTACTCAGCAAACCCGCTGCGGCTCCGACACTCATGGCGCTGAGAATCCAGGCCTGCGCACCAGAACCGGCGGAGAGCGCTTCTGCTGTGCTGGTGAGGGTTGTCAGTGGCACGGTGAACGCGAAGAGCACCAGCAGCGGACCAGCCGAAGCCACCGCCTGGATCATGCCAACATTCGAGGCGGAAAGGCCCGCCCCAGAATCAGAGGACAGCGAATAGCTTCCTTGTTTTTGAACGTGCATAATCAACTCCAGTTCCGGAATTTTCCCGCCAGCTCTCGGGCTTTGGAAGACATCGAATGTAAGCGCCGTTAAATCGACCCACTTGCCCTAATCGTATTGAGCCACTTTTTTCAAAGCCAACAACTCGGCATTCCAGGGCAGCAAGGCTTCAAGCTTCTCCAGCGTGTCGGCCTTAGCAATTCGTTCCAGCACATGGTGGATATAAGCGGAAGGCTCCAGGCCATTGGCCTTGGCGGTTTCGATGAGCGAATAGCAGGTGGCGCTGGCTTTCGCCCCTTGTGAGGTATCGGCGAAGAGCCAGGCCTTTCTGCCGAGGGCAAACGGGCGAATAGCGTTCTCG
>NZGD01000210.1 GCA_002690925.1 Rhodopirellula sp. | reverse complement strand
TTCTTGATCTACCGATGGAATAGGTCGATTCAGTCGTATAAGTCAATATACGAACCCGGACTGCACGGACCGTCCTATGAAAAGCAAGTTGAGAAGGCTAACCTTCGCCGCCCTCCTCCTATCGAATACCAGCATGACATTCGCAGAGGAGGGTGCAAGCTCCGTTGGCGATTTACCGAGATACAATGGAAAATCCAGGGTAACTCCCGCATTGCCGGCAGCCGGCCCCTCAGCAACCCGCGTGGGCGATCTCGGTTTCATCGGTGTGGATAGCCCCAACACCGTGTCCGACTTGGGTTCCAACTACGTGAGCGACGACAGCTCGAATGTTGTCTCAGATTTCGGCTCGAATGTGGTCGGTGACGTTGTGCCAGGCTTCATGCCCAACGGTGAACGTGGAACCGTTGTCATCGGCTTGGCTCCCAGTATGCTCGCAGACATTCCCGCGAGTGCCCGCTCGAACTTTGTCGAAACCGTGCCTCTACCGATCATCGCGCCACCCACGACAGTGACTTCGAAGGCACTCAGTGACCCGACAGAGGTGGGCAAGGTCGCTGCCTCCAAAGATCAAAAGCCAGCTAAGGTAACCGAAACGCAAACAGAACGCACCACTCCAGATGGCCTTCAGAATGTCACGGTCCAACCGTTTCAAGCGATCGCCTTCAAACCCGAAGCAAAGAAGACAGCAGACTGCGATTGCGGAGAGTCTTGTGACGGTGGGTGCGAAACCTCCTGCGAGCCGACCCGCCCGAGACGCCTCGGACGTTTGTTGGACCGCCAGCCCAGTGACAGTTGGCTGAGCACAGAGTTTCTTCTCTGGCATACGCAGGATCGGGAATCACCAGCCCTTGTGGCGACTTCACCGTCTAACACCTTCCCTGTGTTGCCAGACGCTCAAGTAGCATTTGGTGATAACCTTGAGGGAGAATTCTCTGGCGGTTTTCGACTGGATGCGGGAAAATATCTCACTGAAAATCTTGGTGTGGGCGTGCGTTTCTGGATTCTTGCAAACAACAACGATTCATTCTTCGCTGACGCTCGTCCAGATCAAATTTCTATGGGCCGCCCCTTTTTCTATCCGTTAGTAGGAACCGAGGATTCGTTGACCATCAGCGGCATCGGTGGCAACCTGCCATCGCCAGGAAACTTCGAAGGCAAGGTCGCAGCGGACAGCGCTGTAAATATGTGGGCGGCAGAAGCCTACGCTCGATTGCGACTCAACTGTCACAAAAATTGCAGAATCGATTTCTTATCCGGTTACTCGCATTTGAATCTGGACGACAATCTGAGAATCAGCAGTGAATCCGTCGTCGACACGACGGGACAAACTTTTGAGTTTCACGATGCATTCGAAACCAGCAATCAGTTCAATGGTGGTCAACTTGGATTTGAAATCAGCTTGACCGAGGGACGTTGGACCTTCCGCTCCATGACCAAAGTGCACCTCGGCAATATGAACCAGCAGGTTTCTATCGATGGCAGTCACGCTTTCTATAACCTCGGCGACCCCGTTGTTTATACAGACGGTGGCTTTCTTGCCGCAGGTAATCAAGGAGAGTACTCGAGGGACAAATTCGCATTCATTCCCGAAGCGAATCTGAAACTCGAGTACAGTGTCCGTGAGAACATGAGCCTGAGCATTGGCTACAGCTTCCTGTACTTTGACAACGTCGCTCTGGCGGGTGAGCAAGTAGATCGCATTGTTGATCCGGTAGTTCTCACCGGGCCTTTTCCGCCATTTGCGGCCAATCCAGCCTTCAATTTCAAAGATTCTGGAATGTGGGTACAGGGCCTCGACCTTGGTCTCCGCTGGGATTTCTAGGCACGCACGCTATCTGATTCAGAGGTCCAAACCAGGCCTCTGGATCTTTGAGTTGCGACTCCAGACGCAACTTGCGGCCTCGCCAACCCCACCAAGAAAACATTCCTTCACAGCGTAAGACATTCGTCTTCACGCTGTTTTTTTATGCCAACCCGCGACAAATCGCACCTTCGGCCTACCTCGGTCAGTTCATGCCCAACATTAAAATAGCACTTGGCTTGTGGCCGATAGCCGGCATCACGACGGTCGGAGTCTCAACCAAAGACGCAGAGCACACGGTGATCGCCGCCATCGACTCTGGCATCACCACTTTCGATACTGCATTCAGTTATGGCTATGAGGGTGAAAGCGATCGAATCCTAGGCAGTCAAATCAAGCACCACCGAGAGCAATACACGATAATCGGCAAAGTGGGGCAACGCTGGAACAGCCACCGAGACCGCGTCATCGATGGATCCAGACAATCACTCATCGCGGATGCAGAGACGTCCTTACGACGGATGAATGTCGATTACTTTGACTTGTTGATGTTGCACAGTCCTGACCCCAACGTTGCATTGGAAGATTCAGCAGAGACGATCGCGTTTCTGCAACAACGTGGTCTTTGTCATCGAACTGGCATTTGCAACGTCGACACTCAGCAGCTCATCAAATTTCAAAACATCTTGAAGTGTGACGCCATCCAGTGTCCGTTGAATCTGATACAGCGAGAATCGATGTATCACCTGGTTCCACACTGCCAAAATACGGAGGTGAACATTTACGCATTCTGGACCCTCATGAAGGGACTGCTAGCAGGCAAGATCAACCGTGACCACCAATTTGCGGAGGGTGACAGTCGCCCTGGCTATCCTATATTCCAAGGTTCAGCCCGCGAGCGAGCCCACCAGATCGTGGATGGAATGAGGCGTTTAGGGGAAGAGGCGAATCTAACGACGGCTCAACTCGCAATCGGCTGGGTGCTATCACAACCTGGGATCAGTATGGCGTTGGTTGGAGGACACACACCAAGCCAAATTCGCGAAACCGCATTGGCTCGACCACTGCCACCTGTCTTGTGCAACGCTGTCGACCGACTGGTCCTCGACTCAGACGGCAGGTCGTGATTACAGCTGAAAAAAAGACAGGAGGAGACACGACGAATTGCAGTGCGCGAAGAATTACTGTAGGTCACGAAAGGAACACAGTGCTTCTGAAGCCAAGACGCGACACTGTTATCACAGCCCTTTTGAAAACAGCAATGCTGCAGCTTCGGATATGGCCGCCTTGCTTTTTCGATTGCCCATTTTCTTGACCATCTTCTTCATCTGTTTGGCATCTACAGGTCCGTCAGCTTCGGCCAGCATGGTTCCCAGCTTTGTCGCCAAATCTTTCTGCTTGGCCGCTGCGAAGACTGGTTGCAAGAAGTTGATCGTTACAGCCACGTCGGGTGCGTTGACGTCACTCGCCGCCAGTAAAGATTGAATGCCGAACTGGAATGCCTTATCTGCATCTCCTTTAACCAGCCAATAGGATGAAATTCGCCCCAAAAGCCAACTCTTTCGCACGCAGGATCTCACACCGGTTTTGAGCAGGGTCAAATTTGCAGTGCCGATATCAGCAGCAGCACCACCAGGACAAGCGGCAGTCAAGTAAGCGATGTCAAAATCTGGAAACTGCGAGACCATTTCCTCACCGCCCAAACCGTCAAGGGTGTCTGCTTCTCGTGTCTCCGATCCATCCCTCTCAATATCAAAGAGCGAGGTCACGGCTTCTTTCTCCGCCCCTGCTTCCAATGACTCATCAACGTCGCCCATTGCCTCTGCTTCGGATGCAGCAAACTGGGCTCTCAGTTTGCGTTTATCCAAGGTGGCAGCAATGGGAATCGCAATGATGGATAAGCAAATGAACGCGACCCAGAGAGAAAAGAAGAGCATGTCAGTCAGAGGGGTTCAAGACAGAAGATGAAGATAAATTCAGTACAGCTAAAACTTTAGTTCAACGGCCGCGCAGAATCAATTTGTCAATTCTACCACGTTTCATGCTTCGTCTGGACGCACAGCGGACATTCGTATTCTGCGTGATTCACGTGTTTAACTCCCAGCAGTGAACATTTCACCGCCATATCGAACCCACGCATGGCAGCGGCGAATTCGTACCTGGGCCATTGGTGACCGACCCCAGACCCGAATGAACGGCATTCATTCCCATTCAGCAATACAGCGAGACCCAAACAAGCCTCGCTGTAGTTAGTAAATATCACATCCTTTTCAGCCAAGAAGGAAATACCAAGCAAGAAAGCACGCGGCAAGGAAAACGACGAAACACAGCACCTGAGCGTACCATTGCTTTCTGCTCCACGGCACGTCAAAGAAAGTCAAAATTACTTCTGCAAGTATTTCCAGAATCCACATGTTTCAGGTCCTGCTCACAATCTTCACTCTAGTTCTGAAGTGACTGAAACGTCATTCGATGCAGGGATTTCAATTGATTGAATCCATACGCCAGCAACGGCAAGGATTCCAAAGAAAACAAGAACGAACAACATCAGCCTACCTTCGTCTCGCCGGTTCATTTTCATCTGATGGCCTTTCAAAAGGGAATGCCCCCCTGCCGTACGAAGCCATTATCAACAACCGAGGCGTCAAGGGTCGTCAATCCCTAAAGTCAATCGCATCTTGGAGGGCAGCGTCTGATCGATCAGACGCTCGGCGGTGGGATTATTGACCTGCAATTCGCTGTACATGGTTTGGAATTCACGGCGAGACTCTGCAAACTCCTCCGTGCGACCCAATTTATCCAACAACTCACATAACTGGGCTAACGCCAACACTTGGTAAACCTGATCAATATTGGGTTCCTTCAACAAGGAATCGAGCAGACCTTTGGCTTCACTTAGTCGACCATCACCGCTAAAAAGCCGCGACAATTGGAGTGTTGCCTTGGCATGGTACGCCGCATTAGTAGCGTTATCTTCCATGGGAAAGAACTCCATCACTGACCGCCACGCAGCTTCATCATTTCGGTACATCGCCGTGATGTACTGCTGGTCAACCGATTCCGCTTTGGTAACTACTTCGGGACTCAGAAGGTCATTAACACTTTTCCGCGGTCTGCCGCTGGCCAACCACCACACCAATCCCCCAAAAACAACGGGCAAGATAATGCCCAAGGCAACAGCCATGCTACGTCTGCCGATGCGTTTTCTTGTCCGGTCGGTTGCACGCTGAAGCCGAATGGTTGCCGCTGCTGTTCCCACTCCCAGACCTCCCAAGCTTGAGATGGCTGCTTCGTTGCGAATCGCATCAAGCAATTCACTCGGTGACTGAAAACGATCCTGCGGTAACTTACTCATCAAACGACTGATGACTGCAATCAACCATTCCGGCAGATCGGGGGTCCCGTCTGAATCAAAGCGTGCGCGATTCCGGTCGAGTGGTACGGGTGTCTCGTGTAAATGCATCAACGCCAGCGCTAATGAATCTTCTGCTTCAAAGGGTGGCCGTCCCGCCAGCAGGTGGTACGCCGTGATCCCCAGAGAATAAAGATCGCTGCGAGTATCAACTGTCTTTCCCTGCACTTGCTCAGGGCTCATGTAGCGTGGTGTCCCCAAAGTCAGCCCGACTTGAGTCAAATTCGACTGAGTGGCATCCACATCAGTGCCAATTCTTGCTAACCCGAAGTCAGCAACCTTGATGATACCTCTTACACTTCGCATCACGTTCTCGGGCTTGATGTCGCGATGCGTGATACCGGCTTCGACCGCAACTTCCAGTGCCGATGCGACACCTACCAATACTTCGACCGCCTCTTCTGTCCCAATCACGCCATTTCGATCCAGCGATTGCCGAAGATTCTCGCCATCAATCAGCTCTTGGGCGATGTAATGGACGGAATCAACACTTCCAACCTCGTAAACCTGCACGATGTTAGGATGATTCAATTTGGCTGCAGCACGAGCTTCTCGACGAAACCGGTGTATGTAGTCATTATCACGTGCAAAGTCGGGCCGCAGCACCTTCAAGGCAACTTCTCGACCAAGCGAGAGCTGCCGCGCCGCATAAACGTCAGCCATTCCTCCGCGTCCAAGCTTTCTTAGCAATTGGTAATCACCAAGGCGACTGCCCACCAGACTAGGATAGGCGACATCACGTGCAGTGCCCGGTGAAACGAAGTTGGCATCAAAGTCCTTGGCCTTACCAACTGGGGTCTCAGCAACTGGGGTCTCAGCAACTGGGGTCTCATCGCATGCCCCTGCGTTCTCTGCGCCAGCTTCGTTACCGATGTTGATATCGTCGCCTGGCTGCTCCAATTCATCCCTGTTCATTATTCGGTGTCCCTTTTTCCCTTAACGGCTTCGGTAACTCAAGCGGGACGATTGCCCGATTCAACTTACCTGACTGAAACCCCTCCAGATCAAGCGTGACAAAATTGAAGCCGAGCAGCTTGAAGTGTCCCACAAGCTGCTCCTGAAACTCCAAGCGAAGAACCAATTCTAACAGGTCTCGCGGCACCTCAATGCGAGCAAGCCCATCATGCTGCAACCTCACACGACACTCAGCGACCCCGTGATCCCTGAGCCAAGCCTCTCCCTGCTCAATTTGACTCAATCGTTGGCGGGTGACCTCAACACCGTACGCGATTCTGCTTGCCAAGCAAGGTGCAGCAGGTAGATCATGATTTGAAAGCCCGAAGTACCGGGCCAAATCACGCACCTCTGCCTTACCGAATTCCAAGGCCGCGAGTGGCGTCACCACTTGTCGCCGATTTCCAGCCGTGATTCCAGGTCGGTGGTCACCTAAATCATCATAGTTTGTTCCCGAGACCACAGTCACCTCATGCTCTTGATCATCAAAGAGGTTTCCGATCACCTCCCCGATGGATGCGTAGAGAGTGTCTTTGCAGTAGAAACAGCGATTCGAGTCATTTCGCTGATAATCAAAATTGTCAACCTCCCCCGTCTGCACGACGTGATGGATAATTCCAATCTCGGCTGCAACTGCGACGGCTGTCTTGAGTTGCCAAGATGCGACGCTTGGTGACTGTGCGGTCACGGCACAGGTAAAGTCGAGTCCGGCCTTGTGACAAGCCGCCGCCACCACACTGCTATCGACGCCACCCGAGAATGCGACTGCAACGCGTCGATAGCTACGTAGCAATGCAATCAGAGATTCAGCATTTTGCTCAATCGATTGATTCACGGACGTACGTTTGTCGGAAGGCGAGGATGAAGTCAGGGCATTTGCACCCTTACAAAGAAGCCAGCATCCAGACTCCGATCTTCTTCATCCCTTAATTGTGACCTCCCCGACTCAATATTCAAACGGGACGAACCCAGAAATGGTTTCAGAAACTCATTTTGCCTTAAAAACTGAAGAATTTCTTGCTGCCCAACCTCAGGTGAATGGCCCGTTATCAACAAACGAAATGAGTCCTTGTCCAGCAACTTCAGGCAGTCGTTGAGCAGCGGCCACAAATCACGCTCCAAACGCCACGCCTTGCCTTTGGGCGAATGTCCGTAAGCGGGTGGATCCATCAAGATCGTTTGATACTTCCGCTGACGCCGTACTTCCCTTGCTGCAAACTTGGCAGCATCATCAACGAGGTAGCGGATGGAAGCTCCACTAAGGTCATTGGTTTCGGCAGCCAGACGTGCCGCTTGAACGTTGGGCTTGGCGGCATCTACATGAGCCACCGAGTAGCCGGCACGGGCCAACGCAATGGTGCTTGCACCTGTATAAGCAAACAGGTTGAGCGCGGCGTTGGTATCTACGAAACTTCTGCCGTCATTTTCGCCATTGTCTCCCAACCACAACCAATTCAGCTGCTGCTCGGGAAAGAGTCCGATGTGCCCATAGGGAGTGGGCCGGATCGGCATTCCAAATAAACCACAATCAATCGTCAGTCCTGCCGGCCATGGCCGATGATATTCCCAGACTCGCTGCTCAGCGTTGTAGGTTGCGTCAGCATGCTTCCATTTTGCCGGACTACGCACGATGGTTCCCACCGCCGCTGGCGAGGGACGATCAACCAAATAGCCCGCCAAAGACTCCAGTTTGCGTCCCCTGCCAAAGTCGATTAACTGGTAACGACGATCAACCAAATTCATCCACCCGTCATTTCAAATTTTTCTTATTTTCCACGTCCGGGTCTTTAGCCACTTCATGCCCATTCTTGACTTCGACAACCTTTGCCCCCACAGCAGCTTCCTTGCTCGGTTTCGTCACCGCCTGTGCATCACTCGCTTCTATTTTTTCACTGTCGACTACGTTTTCTATTGCAGCAAGTTTGGGCGAAGACTCATCAGACTTGCCGGGCGTTCCACTGTCCCCGGTGGATGCTGCACTGTCTTCTTCTGCTTCAACCTCTTCCAATTCGGACTCGGCTGCTGCGAGTTGCACATCAGCAGAGTAACGCTCTAAAAGCATCGCGATCTCTTCTGGCCGGACTCCGAGCATGTCGTTGCTCATGCCGCCATCATCAAGAATCGGATCACCGTCCTCGAAACGCATCTCTACCATATAATCGACAGAAGGACGTTCGAAAAACTTTTCCGAAGACCCTGTGTCGCTGGTCTTTCCGAACTTGAGCGCACTTCCTGCCAACTTTGTTTGCCCACGAGCGGAACCGCCTTGAAAAGGTCCGATCCCCATCACCCACGTATCAGTCGCCGTGGCCACAGAGCTGTCGACACCTGACTGCCACACGGGAGCTCGGGTTTCGCGGTCGTAAGCAAACGCAGCGACCTTTACAGCAGCTTCACGCGCTTCCCGCCGGGCAAAGGCAAGCTCACCGGTCCTCGGAATTGTCGGGGCACCGGGAATCAAAGCCGCTGCACTCGCCAGCATATTGGTTTCAGGAACACCAAATGTCACCCGATGATCATCCTGCCCAAGAGTACCAATGCGGGCCTCAATGATGATCTCAGCTTCTGTATTGGCATCTTGGATCAAGCAACCTGCCGCGACAATCTGCTGACGTAACGCACTCGTCACGTACTCGGCGTTTACAAAGCCCTCACCCTTCACGTGCCTCAGATAACTAGTATCCAAATAGACTTTGCTGCCGCTGAGAGGGCGAAAATCAAGCTGCCCAATGCTTCGATCCACAGCGTCACTCATGACCAACTGCTCTGTCGCCGTATATGATCGGGTCGTACCACAACCGACCGCCGCCAACATGAGTGCTGGAAGAAACAGGAGCAGGTGATATCGGCGGGAAACAGAACTGCGGTGCATGAACTCGGGATCCAGCTCACGAAATGCGGTGGGATAAAGTCGGTAAAGCCAACTCAAAACGTTCGCTTAACATCTCACGACCACCGAACGCAACCTCGATTGGATTGAATGAGGCACCAAAGCAAACCCACGGGCACCCAAAACCAGTATCCCAGCGGAAATCATGGTTGCGCTTTTCCACCAACGACAAAACTAAAGCAACTTCCCCGTGTGCAATTCTGCACGCGCAGAGTTACCGCTCTGCCAAGAGAGCCAGTCACCCGACTCCGTCAATTCGCCGCACGCACCAAGAGTCACGATCTGACACCGCACTTTGCAAGCAAATAAAACTCAACTAAGAACTGTTCCCAGTCCAGAGTTTTCAACGCAACCAACTGGTAGGTTCATCCCGCGTTTTCGCACGCAGCGGAATACTCCAGCCCCTTCACAGGGGCCAGGTACATGTGGGAGTCGATATCCGTGGGCTGAGATGATTAGTTCATGCTCATTTCATTATCAATCACGCTGGTAGCTGTAATGCTATCAGCTGCTATTCCGGCATTGCCAATGCTTGCATCAGTAAACTCCTCTGCGGAATTCGTACTGTCGCCAGCAATCGCCTCTGCTTTGGCTATCTCGGTCTTTGCAGTACGTCGACGACGACGCTTCGGGGTCTTATTGATCCACTCTTTGGTGAGAGTCTCAAAGACCTCTGGGGATTCATAACGAACAATGTTCTTGCCTTCAGGAATCGGCCCAATTAGCCCACGAAAAACGGGCATGCCACGAATCGCAAGGTCCGTACTGCAATCATCAGTACCAACTTGCAAATGCGTTTTAGAAATAGGGTCAGAGTTAGGATAGTCTCGGATCAACAGCGACCCGTCACTGCCACGTGTGACAATGCGAAAAGTGTCTTTGATAGCCATAAGTGCCTCGGGAGGAGTCGGCATGGATGGGGTTTGGAGGATCCGACGCTGGTACAGCCAAAGACAGTTTGGCACGAGAGTACCGAGCGGAGACGCAGTTTCAGCGCAGCCAACGCCGAGGGAGGGGCAGTAGCTGCGGGGTAATTCAGGACCGAATCACGTCAACGCTCGGACTCTCGCAACCATCCCCAATTTGGGAGAAGTGAATGGTAGAGAGCCAACTTTGGTAGTTTCCTGGTCGGATAACAGACACATCGTCGTGGCCGCCTGTTCCATACGACTAAACTTCAACCGCGCCATACACGGCGATTGATAGTCGAAATAGCTACATTGTGAACTTCCTATCGTGGACGGCCCCGACCGACACGATAGGCTCATCACGCACGAACAGACGTGGACCAAACACTTCGGATAACCCGAACCGAGCTGCGCCACGCCACACGAAATATCGGTCCAACCTGCCATCCCCAGCGCCCGTTGCCGCGAGAATTGAGGAAAACGCTGCGAGAATGGCGGAAAGTGATGATCCAAAATAGTCAAAGGATCGGATTTCATTCGTGCAGTCTTCCACGCAAACACCGCGCAAGAGACTCCCGCCGGCCTCATTCCGGTACCTCACATGGAATGAGCTCCTTCCCTGATCCCCCCAAACTTTGACTGCCTACCTTCGATACCACGATCACACTGACTCTCAGACGTGTAGTCCTGACGGCAATGTTACCCGTCGTGCTCCTTTCTAAGTTGCTACCACCTGGTGCTGTTCAAGCTGTCACGTCACCGCCCCCTCTACTTACCGTTCCTATCGAGCCCCTCCATGCTACCTGTATCGCATCGCTACCTGCGTTGCACCTCAAATCACGACACTTGTTGACGAGCAACGGCTGAAAGGTTTTTGGCCCGGCAGGACTTGGGGCCGGCATGATCGCCAGCTGTCAGAATTTCGCATCACTGTCTTTCGCAGCTAACAGCACAAGAGATTCGCATCCGCCCAGTGACCTTTGCACTGTGTATCTTCCGTCAAGTCAGCGATCTTGCTCAAAAAAATCAACCTGGCTCGTGGAATGCAACTGAAGGTGCCGGGCGTGAAACACGAGATTTCATTGCAACAGGGAGGCGACGCAAACTGTCTTTGTCCCCGGAAGAATTAAGTTTTTTCGCATGCATTTCCGCTGTGCGTCAGGGCGATCCCCGCGTAACGCCGTGTTTCACCAGGCCCTGATATCCCCGGAAGTGAAGGAATTTTCCGATTTCCCCGGAGGAAGGTGAAGATGTAACGGTTGTCAGGCCGATATCGGTTGTGACGAGGAGTGGCCAGACATGCTGCTCCCATCGAAAGCGAACCTCCCAGAACTCGCCTGGACTCGAAGGCAACCCAGATGAACTGCAAAGCAATCAATCAACGTGCCGTCAAAAGCATCTTCCTGACACTCGCAGTTGGGATGTGCCTTGTAGCTACAACAGGTTGTCAGGTGTCTCTCAACGGCCAGACACTGCCAAGCCCGTACTACCTGCAAGACGACATTCAGTACTTCCCCGCAGGACCTGAATTCAAACTGTCTCGCGAGGCTGCTGCATTGCAAGCCGCTCGAGCAGAAGAGAAGCTGAACCGCAAGTAATTGCGACAAGCCCGTCTCACGGCTGTATCACGAAGCTTGGCCTCGGATACTTCGGTTGGAACTCTTCGGTTGGCATACAACCGAAACAGAAATCGCCTCGCCGCCTATTCCAAAATGAACAGCAACTTCGATTGGTGCGCCCACCGACGAACCGACGAACCGACGCGAGGAACGTGATTTCCAGCCTGGATAAACAGCTGCTCACTCGCAGCTAGTCTCTGCTGATCAAAATCGAGGATGGCCTGTTTCATCGGCCGCTCATCTTGGCGAACAAGAGCCGCCAAAGCTCTCCTCATGGCCGCTGTTTAAAATGTATTGAGGGCAATGGATGCTTTCGTCTGCGAGACCAGAGACACACGCGGTCCGCAGCGATCAACCACGAACCTTGCCGTACACCTCTGTTCCGGAACCCTTTTGACCAATGCATGAGAGGATTCCAACTCCGAACTCTACTCGTCGCCGGCTCGCATGAAAGCCGTAGCGACCGGCTCGTAATCGCAAAGTTCTTCTGCTGCGAAGTAAAGCTCTAACTCCCGCGATGCAGATTCTTCACTATCACTCGCGTGCACGAGATTCATTTGTCGACTGCTGCTGTAATCGCCACGAATCGTGCCAGCCGAGGCCTTGAGCCCACTGGTGGCGCCCAAAATATCTCGCACCACCGAGATCACTTCGAGCCCATCAATCGCCATGGCTACGACCGGTGCTGAGGTGATGAATTCTTCGAGGCTGGGATAAAAGGGCTTCTCGACATGCTCAGCGTAGTGTTGGCGAGCTAATTCGGGAGTCACCTGAATCATCTTCATCGCCACAATATTCAGACCTTTGTCTTCGAAACGCTTGATAATCGTTCCCATGAGACGACGTTGTACACAGTCCGGCTTCAACAATACCAGTGTCCGTTGCATCGCTATTCAGCTCCGTTCGCCCGCTTAGTTCTGGCGAGCTTTGTTTTTTGGTGCCGGAGTTCTTTCAAGGTAAACCTGTTCGCTTGAACGCTGCTGCCGGCTTGTCCAGCAGGTTCATTTCGTTGCTGAGTATCGTACTCCCCAGCTAAGCGACGATATCTTGGCAATGAGTCACCTCATTGCCAATGGCAACTGAGACAGATCGGACCATCAATCGCAGAATTCTCGTCTCACGGCCCCCAAGCGACGCACCAAAGACAGCCCATGAACGCACTGGTCAGAGGTCAGCCGTCATTCGGTCCCAGCCAGCATGCCGACGACGCAAGTCCAACTAAATGAAGCCGCGTCACCGAGACTGGCAGTGAGCGATTATCCCCATCATCAGCGAATGGTGAAATGCTCCGAAATCACGGCAAACTCAAGACACAATTGAGTCATGCGATCAAACGGTGTTAAGTTTGATGCCATGACCATTGGTGCAAGTAACGTGGCCACATAGGCTGTTGCTGCGTTTTAGCCTTCGGCCGAAGCCAATGCCCCTCAGCCCGAACCAATGATTCTAATTCCTCGGCTGGAACCAATGGATACCTTGGTCTAGACAAACCGCTACCCGATACTCACCTTTCGCTACTAGCTGATCTTCGGATAGCTGTCTGCCGGAAGACATGATCGACCTGACGCCCCAAATGCTTTGCAAATTCGCTGGCGGGTGCTCTGTTGCTCCGATGTAAAGAAACAATCCCGGCATGCATGGCGACATGGCGAGGCATCAGCAAAACGTGTCCCTTCGCCTCAATGCTCCAATCCGAAGGACCCACGCGACATAATTGCTGCAAATGAAGTTGGTTTCCGCATTCTAGAAACCAGGCTGTTTACTACGCCTCGGGACAGCAGAAAGGGGACAGATTTTCAGTCACCTGGCATCCCGAGATTGTTACGCTGGCACAGCGTCGCGTTAGAAGTTGCCGTCGAATTAGGAGATGCCTGGTTACCGTGGCATTGGGCTCCCACACGCCGGTTTCAACCGATCACAATTTCTCCGTTCTGTACATTTATCCGTACTGAACATTGAAAGATTTCGCCCCGCACCTACCTCCGGAACACTCAATGCTCTGTTTCTAAATTACCCGCAGGGCCGCGAACTGGCATCCGCACGCCGGACAACGCATGAAGCTCGAAAAGTCTCGCATCGGCTGGATTCCAAATAAAACTGGATGCGGAATAGACGATAAAACATAAAAATGCTTCTGAGAGCAGGCCCTCAGGGACAGCAATTCAAGCGATCATGCTCGCCAACTGGATCACCAGAAAACTTGCGAGAACTCAAAGACGAACAACCGGTTGCGTTCAGCCAATGCTACCCACAACGCAGAAATGTTGAGACAGAGGCCAGAAAATGTTATCCTCCCACGATACTTGGGCCTTGAATTCGCCGCAAAACAGTGCTTTTTCGCCAGATCAGACGAATGTGGCGGAATTTCAAGAAGCTCGCCTTCGCCTGCGCTAGCCAAACCGGCATAATATCGAAAACCAATTACTCTCGAGTGTCCTGAAATGCTTGTTTGCCTTAACCGAATGTTCTCGGTCGTTCCACTAGCGACCGCACCACTCCTCGCAACGCTCCTTTGCGTTCCTACTGTTCAAGCTCAGGACACGGGTGCCGCGGCCCCAACCGAGCAAACAGCCAAGGATCAGGGCAAGCCATCGGAAGAAAAGGGAGCGAACACCGAGAACGCTAACGCCGGTCAGAGTGACTTGGACGAGGCCACCGTTGCTCGCATTGATGCCCAGTCAGAAAAGGAACTTGAAACGGTTGCTGCGTTGCTCGAATCAGCCCTGCGCAAGGGTTTGGATGATGAAAACGCTTCGTTTGCAAAGAAAATGCTCGGCTCTGTGTTGCTGCAACAAAGCCAACGGCTTGCTGCAGGCATGATGCAATCCAGTGGAAGACAACAGATTGAGTTGAGGGACAAAGCGCTCGCCGTTCTGGATGAAGCTGTTAAGAACGACCCCTCTTTGGTTGAAGCATACCTGATGCTGGCTCGCCTGAACCTGCTACCTGGCGGAGACAAGCGTGCCGTCAACAAGGCAACCTCCAAGGCCATTGAACTCCTGAAAGACGATCCTGTTGAGCAGAGCGCGGCCCTCGTTCTGCGGTCTCTGACGCAAGATGACAACGAGTCGCGGATGGCAGACCTGAATGCTGCTGCGGAGGCGGATCCCACGAATATCGAAGCGTTTCAGGCTCGTGCCGCACTGCGACTGATGATGAATGATGTCGAAGGTGCAATCACCGACTTGGAAAAGGTTCTTCTTAAAGATCCAACCAACGAGGCCGCTGCTGGCGCAGCGGTACAAAAGTTGGTCGACCTGAACCGCGTTGAAGACGCCTTGGCATTGATCACTAAGATGCTTGCTGCGAAGCCGAGCGAGGGTATGTATCGGATGCGCGCCGTTCTCTACCGATCGGAGCAAAAGTTCGAAGAGGCACTTTCCGATTTGAACAAAGCCATCGCTCTGCAGCCCCAAGATCCGATGACGCTGATGCAACGGGCTGAACTTGCACTGGATCGGGACGATGTCAAAGCGGCGAAGGCTGACTTCCGAGCGGCCCTGCAGACAGCGCCCCAGATCATCAACGCGGAAGCCACCATCGCATTAAGGTCACGCATCGCACTGCAGGAAAACCGTTTGGCGGACGCAATCAATGATGCACAACTGCTGCTTGATGCCAGACCCGGCGATCTTTACCGACGTCTGCGACTCGCGACTCTGTACACCATCGATAATCGCCCTCGGAAAGCAATCGACCTTTACAGCACAGTATTGCAACAAGACCCAGAAAACTCATCCGTTTTACGGTCGCGTGGTGATGCCTTTTTAAGCGTTGGTGATCACTCGGCGGCGATAGATGATTACGAAAAGGCAATTAACGCACTTGGCGTCACGAAAAAGGATGCTGACTCACGCGCAAAAGCTGAGGCAGCGGGAATCAATAACAATCTGGCTTGGGTCTTGGCAACGTCGCCTACTGATTCAGTACGCAACGGCGAAAAGGCACAGAAATACGCCAAGCAGGCAGCAGAGTTGACGGATTACGCTGAGGCACACATTCTCAGCACGTTGGCTGCAGCTTACGCTGAAAATGGAAATTTCAAAGAGGCAGTCAAGTGGAGCAAGAAGGCGGTTGAACTGGGCGAAAAAGCAGATCACGAACAACTCGAACAACTCGAAGCGGAACTGAAAAGCTACGAAGACAAGAAGCCTTGGCGAGAAAAGCAGGAGACTGAGGAGAATGCAGTTCCTATCCTGTCGGCCGAAGATCTCATTGACACTTGAGTACTCAGCGACCTCCGGCGCCTTGATCGCATCGTCTAGCCCGAGTCGTCATCGAGGGCGTTGACGCAACTGGGCGGGCATGAACCGTTCAGCTGTGAGCGACTGCTAAATAACTGCCCCCATGACATTCGATCGCCACCCTCAGCGTTCATGGGGTGGTGGTATTAGCCCCCGTCGGTGCTCGCGAAGTCCATCGCAACTGGAACTTGAGCACTGATACGCGGCATCCGTCCCAAACTCCGTCCCAAAC
>NZGD01000209.1 GCA_002690925.1 Rhodopirellula sp. | reverse complement strand
GTTGTTGTTGTTGTTGTTGTTGTTGTTGTTGTTGTTGTTGTTGTTGTTGTTGTTGTTGTTGTTGTTGTTGCAAAAACGGATTGTCTTCTGCATTCAGCGTCATTGGCGGTACCAGTAGCAAGCTTGTAATCAAACGTCCGTGTGCCATGGATACCCTCTGGCTGTTCATCATTGATTTTCTGATTGCTGAAAAACGTTTCAGATTCAGGCGTCGCGCGAGCTTGCTTCGATCACAGGCGACAGCTTGCGTCTGATTGTCATGGCGAGCCACGCTTGCTCGCATCCTTGTCGAGAGACGCACGTGAAACAACCGCTGACATCGCGTCAGAGAAATGATGTTATTGATGCAGTGGAGTGGGTAACGAAGGCAACCGAAGTAAATGAGGAGCACTGAAGTCGTAGTCATGCGTTAATCTCATTCAATGTGCCGGTGCTGCTACCGAAAGATTCTGTTTCGATGCCAAGACGCTGGAGCATGGTCACATAGAGGTTGCAAAGTGGTCGGTTTTGATCACGTCGGAAGGCCAGGTGCTGCCCATGTTGCAGACCACCACCGGCCAGCAGGATGGGCAGGTTCGTGTTGTCGTGAGTGTTGGCGTCCCCCATGTTGCTGCCGAATAGAATCATGGTGCGATCCAGCAAACGTTCTTCGTTTTCGCGAGTCTCGGCCAGTTGAGAGAACAGCTTACGGAGCAATGCCATTTGCTGATGATCGGCATCCATGAGTTGCTGCACTTTTGTTTCCGACTGACCGTGGTGGCTGAGGTTGTGGTAGCCGTCTGTTGTTCTCTGGTCAGGGTGCAGGGTAAAGGGCGGAGTCGCAAAGGCATCGACCATCAGTGTGATGATGCGTGTTGAATCTGATTCGAAGGCAAGACGCGCCATCGACAACATCAGGTCGAATTTTTCGAAAAACAGTTTCTGGTCGTGAATGTCTTCGGGCGATTTTTGATTCGTTGTCGGCTTGGCACGCAGTTCCCATTGACGCGACACATCCAGACGCTGCTCGATTTCACGTACGGAGGTGAGGTACTGGTCGAGACGGGATTGATCATTATGCCCGAGTGCTCGCTTGACATGGAGTGTGTCGTCCAGCAGCGTGTCCAGAATGCTCGCACGCTCATCGAGTTTGTGTAACTGTCGCTTCACCGCCGAGGGATCTCCCTGAACGAACATCTTTCGAAACAGGGCTGAGGCACTGTCTTCAGCAGGCAGTAGAGCACCGTCTCGAGTCCATGAAAGGCTGCGGTTGGCTTTATCGATATTCACGCCCAGATTGAGCGTGGGAAAACGAGTGACTGGCCCCAGTCTTTCGGCCGCGAATTGATCGAGTGAGATAGTATTGCGAAAACCGCTTTTGGTTGGTCCGCGAGCCGCTGTAAGAAAGCAGTTCTCCGTGCTATGGCCGCCGTCAACATCGGGATGTGAGAGGCCGCTGATGACCGTAAAGTCACGACGGAACCTGTCAAGGTCCTGAAGATAGGGCGACAGTTCGTAGTCACGTCCCGAAGCTTCCGGAAAGAATTGTTTAGGCAGGACGCCCAAGTTGTTTGAAATCAGCAACATGCGGCGTGGAGTTCGTGTTTCCGTACTCCTGGCCAATGTCGGGTGGATGCCCTCCAGCAGAGGCAGTGCAAGCGTGACTCCGGTTCCCTGGATAAATCGGCGGCGACTGAGTGTGCTGGGTGTCATTGACAGCCTTCCTTCCCAAGAAAGATCCGGCTCTGCACAAGTGCATGAAGGAGGTCGCGAACGCGATAGTTATCTGGCTCACAAGCATCCAGCAGTGACTCAATCTCTGCACGATCTGAGAACCGAATCGGTGTGCCGGTTGCGTAGAGCGTGAACTGGTGCAGTAGGTTTCGGGCCAGTTGACGGGGGTTCTCCGCGAGCAGGGCTTTGAGTTTATGAATGTCTTGAAAGCGTCGGCCGTCCAGCAGTTGACCGCTGGCGTCGACGCGTTCGGCAAGCGTGTAGTTGAAGTCGTGCCCAGCACGGTCGATGCCTGTGATGGCTTCTCCCTTCTCGACACCTCGATAGCGTGTTCGCCAACCGCCCATGATATCGAAATTTTCCAGAGCAAAGCCCACAGGATCGAATCTTGCGTGGCAACTGGCACAGGATTGTGATTTCGTATGCAGAGCCAGAAGTTCACGAATCGTGTCCGCTCCACGAATGTCGGGTTCGACCGCGGGCACACTTGCAGGAGGCGGAGGCGGAGGTTGCCCGATCAACCGCTCCATGATCCACGCACCTCGCATGACGGGGGAGGTTGAGGTGCCATTAGCGGTCACTTTCATGATGGCGGCCTGAGTTAGTAGACCGCCATAGGGACTGTCGGTGGGCAAGATTACTTTTTGCATCTGAGAGCCGCTGAGGTGGTTCAGTTCATAATGCCGCGAAAGACGGTCGTTGGCGAAAACAAAATCGGCATCCACCAGCGCATTCACTGAGAGATTGTCGCGAATCATCGCTTGAAAAAAGGTGCGTGTTTCGCTTTCCATGGATTCGATCAGGTAGTCATCAAAGCGGTACTCTGGATGCAGGCGAACATCCGGTTCGTCGCGTCGAATGTTGCGCAGGTCGAGCCAGTAGTCGGTGAAATTCTCAACGAAGCGGTTGAAACCGGGAGCGTTGATCATGCGATCGGTCTCGTGGCGAAGTGTGTCGCGATTGCGGAGCTTTTCTGCATTTGCCAGTTCCATCAATGACGGGGTCGGTCTGGTGTTCGTCAGGAAATGCGATAATCGCGAGGCGATGGCATGTTGATCGAGATCGCCGGTCGTTGGATCAGACGGTTCACGCAGATACAGGAAGTGGCTGGAGCAGAGGAAGGCCTTGTAACCAGCAAGCATCGCTTCGGGGAAGGGGCTTCCCTGATTGATCCGTCGCTCAATGAGTTGCTCGAACCGAACAAGCGCGTCTGTGGAGACGGGTTCGCGTGCAGCGATATCGACGAAACGCCGCAGCAGTCGCCTCGCGTCTTCGGTCGGATCCCTGAAAGTGGCATCGAGGTCGAAATTGTCGAACAAGGCCTCATGAGAGGGGGGCGGCCACGACTCGGGGGGTAAGGGGCCTTCAACTTCAAGCCATTGGAAGGCAACTCCTGGCTGGCCGTTTTCAGGAAATGGTGGATAACGATAAGTTGGCGGGCCACCGTTGACATTGCGAGCCAGAGGTACTGGAAGACCAAGCAGGCTGTATTCAAAAGTCTCGGAGGGCAGTAATCGCACGGTGGTCTCATAGATCGTGCTCGTCGGATGAATGTCCATGATTCCGCCGGTGGCCCGGACGTCGCCGGAGACATCCGGGCCAGACGGCTTGCGGGCGCGGAACGTCATTGAAACCGGTTCGGTTGCTGGTTGGAGTTGATGTCCTTCTGTTTGCAGGACTGCTCGCGCGGAAAAGCGGACGCGATATTCACCTCGAAACTTTGCTACAAAACCATGCGGATAACCGAAGTAGGGCCAGTGTGCAGATCGGAACAATGCCAACTCAAGTGTCGAATCGTCCTTGTGAGTTTCCAGTTCCTGCGCGTTGACTGCCTTGTTGGCCCTAGCGAAGAACATTGCCTTCGGTCCCCCAAAGGTGTTCTTGGGTGTGAACAGCCGGGTGCCAGCGGCGCGGTACTTAGTAACCGGAGGTGGTTTGGGCCCATCGGCCATCGCCTGTTGTAAAGCAGCTTCGGCGGCCTCCATGTAAGCAGTCAGCTGAACGCGCGACATATCGAGCCCGCTGGTGGTCTTGTTGAACCGGTGGATCACGCGATCTTCTGGTAGCAGGTCGCGAATATCCAGCCATGGTAATTTCAGGATGTCTCGCAAGTTCTGTTCGTACTCTTCTCGCGTCAGTCTGCGTAATGGTCCGCGACCGTTTGTGGTGACATCGGCGAGATCGGCTTTTGTGATCAATCGGTTTAATGCTTTGAGCAGTGTGTGGCGATTCTGATCGGACAACATCGTGGGATCAGGGGGCATCTCGCCGGCAAGGATTCGGTCATGAATCAAAATCCAGCGATCGCGCAGTTTCCGGTTGGCAAGCGTGAAATCAAGGGTCGCAAGATCGAGTCCACCTTCAGCCGAGTCACCGTCATGGCAATCCAGGCACGCCTGCTGGAGAAGGTTGGACAGTGGCTCAGGTGTCTCTGCGTTGGCTGGCCTCGATGCCCGGCAGTTCATGAGCAACAGCCATAATACGCTCGCGGTCCAAGCGGCTCGGAGCATGAAATTCGCTTGCCGAGTGTTTGCTTTCGCGTTGTACGTCATGCGAACAACTCCCGAATGGGTCGCCCCATGTCCGTGATGGGAACAGGGCGGTCGCCGTCGTACAGATTCTTGTGGTAGTCAATGCCAACGGCAGCACAGATGGTTGCGAAGAAGTCGGGCACGCTGACGGGATTGGCAACGATTTTTTTCGCAATCTCATCGGTTGCACCCCAGGCTCCGCAATGCGAAAGACCGCCACCGGCAAGAACGCAGCTAAAGGCAGAGCCTTGATGGCCACGTCCGCCACCGCTGTCGAATTCGGGAGGTCTGCCGAATTCGGTGGTGATGACAATAAGCGTCTTATCGAGCATGCGTTTTGATTCCAGGTCGGCGATCAGCGTCGCGACGGCAGTGTCCAGTTCCTGAATCAATTGATGCTGGTTCTGAATACCTTCGTTGTGCACATCCCACCCGATACCGTTAAGGAAGTTCAGGTTGTGTGACACTTCGATGAAACGTGTTCCCCGCTCAACCAATCGACGGCTGAGCAGACAACGCTGGCCAAATTCGCCGCCATAACGGTTACGCAGATCCGCAGGTTCACGGGTCAGGTCGAATACACTCATGAATTCTGGGCTGCTTAGCCTCACACTTTGTTCAATCGCCGCATCGTAATTGAGCAATCGCTGATCAGTCGTCGGGTCGGCATTGCGTTTCAGAACGGCAAGGAGTTTTTCCCTGCGTGCTTGGCTTTGCGGAGTGATGCCGTCGGGGCGAGTCAGTCCGGCTGGCCCCTGACTGGTGTCGGTCAAATACAGATAACTGTCGCGTGTGCCCAGAAATCCCGGCCCGCGAGTGACGTTTGGGTATCCAATCAGAACGTACGGCGGGACATTGACGTCCTTCGTGCGTCTTTCGTGAGAAATCATTGACCCCAGCGAGGGATACGTCACCGTTCCACTGATAGGCCTTCCGGTGTGCATGCGATTGGTCGCAGCAGCGTGTTCGTCAATCACCTCGTGGTTCACACTCCGCACTGCGGTCACGCGGTCCATCAGTCCTGCAAGCTTCGGCAGGTGTTCACACACGCGCACATCCGGCACTGCCGTCTCGATTGAGTCATAGTACGAACCGGCTAGTTTCTTCTTTGGGTCACCTTTCTTTTTTGGATCAAACGTATCGATCTGTCCCATGCCGCCGCCCAGCCAGATCGAAATCACATGCTCAGCCTTGCCCCGAATCCGCTTCCCGTTGAGCTCAGCGCCAGCGTTGGCAAATTCGGAACCACTTGCAATTCGTGGTGCCGCATGCGCGGCGCTAGTCGCAACGCCTGCGGCGAGAAAATTGCGACGATTCATGGAGGGTAAGAAATGCACAGTTGATGTATCCATTAAGGCATCCACACGAATTCGCGGTGATTGATCAGGCTCCATAGTACATCCTCCAACGCACTTCGCCACGCTGGCGAAAGTCGCGGGTCGGGGGGGGGGCCCGCGAGCACACGACGCTCGATTTCCAGTTGAATCTCATTGGCCTTCGGTCGCCCGTGGTTGAACCAGGTGACTTTGGGTAGACGCGGCAGTTGTTTGATTGGAGCAATCCTGTCAGTCGAAACCAGGCGGGTGTCAAAACCCTCGGACAGCGCACTCACAAATGCGTTCCTTTCTTCGGCTTTCGGGAATCGGCTGAGGGTGCGCAGAAACAACGTATCGACGAGCGACTCGGGAGATTGGGTCGCAATCGCGTGTTCCGCCAAAACGCTTTGGTGCGACGCTCGCGTCAGCGACATGGATAGAGTGCTGTTTGCCAGGACGCCCGGTTGCAGAGCGTTTGGATCTGTCTCGCGATTCGTGATGGGCATCTGCCGCGCCCCAATCCAACCGAACGCCTCCAGTACGTCGACAACGGCGCGGGCTTTGGGGAGCGACAAGCTGGGGCGGTCACGTTCATTTTTCAGGTCACCAAACATCCACGCTCGTGTGGGTTTGCCCAGTGTTTGCCGCTGTCCAAGTTCACGTCGCCCGTCATGCACGAATGTCAGTTCCTCGACATCTAACGGCTGGCCCGTTGCGTGGTGTAGTGAGTCGACTATCTGCTCGGCAGTCAGGCGTCGACGTTCCGGAGCGTTAAAGAAACGCATTTCGGCAGATGCGACACGATTCTGCCCGACTGCCGACCGCTGGTAAGTTGACGAAGTAAGGATCAACTGCACAACATGGCGCAAGTCGTAATGATTGGCGATCAGTTCCTGAGCCAGCCAACGCAGAAGCACGGGATGGCTGGCCGCATTGCTTTCCCAGTCGTCAACTGGTTCGACCAGCCCGACGCCGGTCAATCGTCTCCAGATGCGGTTTACCACGACACGCGGAAATCGCTCGTTCTGTGGCGAGGTGATCAATGCCGCAAGACGCTCACGCGTATCGGTGGGATTTAGCATCAGAGGATCAATGTGATCGCCATCCGTGACGCCAGTTATCGAGGCAAAGGGCCAATGGGCAGTGATAGCCTGATTTGCCTTGAGCGTGACCTCGATCAAGGATTTGCGTACTTTTTGATTGTCAAAGAATGCATCTGGTACCCGGCTGGTTTTGGGAACGGTCACGGACTTTCGACTCAGCATGGCGGCTAGTGAGTACAGGTCTTTCTGTTTCGTGTTGTGGTATGGCGGGTCGTGGCAACGGGCACATTGCAATTCGACCGCCAGAAAAGCCGATGCGATAATGTGTCCCTTGGCCGCCATCGGCGCGTCGTTTTCGCTCGCCATCGCGAAGCCCGCACTGCCGCCTTCGGCCGCACCACCGCGCATCAGGATGAGTTCCGTGACCATCCGATCCAGCGGTTTGTTGTCACGCAAGGAATCATGCAGAAACCAGCGGAACGGTCCAGTGCTGCCCATCGACTGGTTCAGGAGGGTCGGGTTTTCGGCGAGCAGGTCAAGCCAGAAGCTCATCCAACCATCGGCGAACCTTTCGTCGTGCAGCAGCCCGTCGATCAATCGACTGCGTTTATCCGGTCTGACGTCGTCCAGAAATGTCCGCGCCTCCCTGGTCGTTGGCGGTACGCCTACAGTGTCCAGAAAAACACGTCGCAAAAACGAGGCATCGTCAATCACTGGTGACAGCGCCACTTCAGATTTGGCGATCGGTCGTGCTGGCCATGGTGCGCCATCTTCAACCCATTGCTCCAGAAGTTCGATCTGCAGATGGTCCAGTCGATCATCGGTGGGGGGCATGTCTCCATCGCGAATCCGTCTTATCAGTTCACTCGCCTCGACATCACCAGGAATGACTGCTGGTGATTCGGAATCACCAGCCTTGAGTGATGCAGTCCGGGAATTCAGTTTTAAGCCGCCCTTGTCTTTTTCCCCGTGGCAGCGAAAACAGTTCTCCCGCAGGATAGGCAGGATCTTGCTGTGGAAGTGTTCGGCTTGTAACGCGTCGGTGCTTGATGCCGCAGCGACTGCATGCTCAATTTTCGAGGCGATGAATGCATCGATTGGGTGTGAATCAGTTCGAGGCCACTGTACTGGATTTTTCTTTGCCCACTGACGTGCGAGTTCATGGCGTTGCTGCCAGAATCTGTCTTGAGTAGCTGCTGCATGACGTCGTCGCTGGTCATCGAACCGTGACAATGAGTTTTCAATCGCCGACAATACCGGCTCGACAGCCACATCTGTCAGAGGAATGCGATTGAAGCCGGGGCCAAGCAGTTCGTACGATTTGCCGTTCGGCGCGAGTATCGCCACGCAGACTTCGCCACTTTCGGTGCGGTGCCCTTTACCGCCGACAACGAGCTCCAGTACCACACGTGATTTGCCGGTGAAGTCCTGTTCAATCGTAAGGTCGCCGAATGTTTCCTGCTGGTGGTAGCCGTGGACTCTCACGCCGGACAGTGGTGGTTGGGCGACAGGGGTGATGTGTTCCTCGCCATCGGGCGGACGTTGCGTGATCGCTTTGGTTCGGGCCACGACTTTACCGTTGACCCACAATCGGCCCAACGCGCGGCCGCGGACCATGAGGCGATGTGTGCCAGCGGGCAACTGCACGTCGCCTGCCAGACGCAACAACATGGGCGCATTCCAGGCAGAGCGGATGCCCCAAGTATCGTACTGCAAAGGAATGCGTGGAAGCAGGAAGGTATCGCCGATCCAGCGGGCTGATTCGTTCGGCATTTGCTCACCTTCGTTAAGCCAGCGATCGTATGCCGGCAGCCCATCGCATAACTGCACCAGAACGCGTCCCTCCGGAACATTGACCAACTCGGGCATAATCTCCGATTGAGGTTTGACAAATCGCGGTTTGCCGACGCGATGGAAGCGTGATGACACAACCTTGTCGTCGAGCATCGTACGGTGAATCGCAATCGCGTCGAGCAATCCGTTGAAACCGTTGCCGATGCGAATCTCATCGTTGTCAACGATCGGTGGCTCTGTTGTCTCGCCGCCGTAACTCCACTTTCCTCGCGTCGATTCTCCATTGACCCAACCACGGATCGATTGGGGGGCGCCAAACCGATACGCAATGGCAATGTGATGCCACCCGGTCCCAACAGGAAATCCAAGTTGCGAATCCCAGCGATGCCAGTGTGCTTCGCTGTCCGTCAGCTTTGTTGCAAACAGGAAACTGAGTTTCGCTTCATTCTGCGAGCCGACAATCCGCATTGACCAGTTTTGATTATCACGGGCAAACGTCGGCGATCCCGTCCGTCCCTTGCCAACGACATAACTGACTTGCCCGTTTCGAAGGACAGATGGGTTTACCCATGCTTCAATTGTGATCGAATCGCCATTGTTGAAATCAAAGTCACTATTGGTTCCTTCGTCGGGAGTGGAAAGATAGGCCCGGGCGTCAACTCGTACTGCAGTGTTATTGGCAGCCATGTCGGGAAACTCGGGTGGCCGTGGCCCAGCGTGATCGCGCTGCACCTTGCCTGAGGCTTTCAGCGGAGTAACATCCTCGGTACCAAACTCCCAACAGGTGACCGATGGCATGTTATCGGCAGCGTTTGCGGCATGAGCGTAAAACGAAACGCCGAGGCACAGACTGGCGATCCAAGGCGTGGACTTCAGCTTTGCCATCCTTTTACTTCCCTATCGCTGTCTTCTGGGACGTTATCAGGATCAGACAACAAGGTGACTGCCTGAGGCATCGGCATCCACTCAGGAGGGTGTTCCGCGGTTGTGATGGGAATGGAAACCACGGATGTCGAGTGTGCCTGAACCACCCAACATCCTATCAGCGTGAATTTCGCGCAGCAAGCAGACAGTGCGAGTGAGTTATTTCTGACGCACCGCTTTATGAAAACGGTGTGGCTTGAAGAAAGGATATCGTGCCGGAGTGGCTATCCGTTCTGAACAGACTAGAATCCATGGCAGTGATATCGAAGTCAGGGGTGCAACGCGATTGTCTTCGTGCGAATAGTTTGCACAAGATGGTCTGTGCGCGACCAATGGCAACGGGCTGAATTTGGGGCTGAACAGGGTGCACCGGTGTCAGGAAGAACTGCGTGGGTCACCGTTGATGTAATTTGACAGGAATCCTGGGAGTGGCTCCTGGTTGTGAACAGACGTAGGCAGACGCTTGACACGCCCAGCTGTGCAGGTCAGTAAGTTTCATATTGTTGAGCATTCCAAGTACGATTGCTGCGGTGAAGCAGTCTCCCGCTCCAACAGTGTCGACAATCTGGGTTGGAATGGACGGAATTTGACTCGTTTCCGTTTGTTGAATTTTCCCGCATTCTTGCACAAGGATTGAATCTTGTGCCCCCCGTGTTAGGGCAATCATCTTCAAGCTGAAACGTTGTTGTAATTGCAGCAAGATGCTGTGGTCATCACCATTCATGTCAAAGGTTTCGGACAGCACAGGTAATTCATCTTCATTGCACTTCAGGACATTAGCCATCGGAAGTGAGTGTTGTAGGAGTGATTTGCTCCAGAAAGGTGATCTGAGGTTGATGTCCAGGACTCGTAGGCATTGGGGTGGCGTTGCGGATACGAACTTTTGAATGACGTTTTGCGAGGCTTGGGAACGCTGCCCAAGCGTTCCCCAGCATACAGCGTCAGCCTTCGCCGCCAATCTTGCACAATCATCCGACCACTTGAGATTGTCCCACGCCGTGTCGGCTGCGAACTCGTAGCTTGCGATGCCTTGTTGGTCGATGGTGACGTTCACTCGACCGGTTGCTTTGGCGTTCTGCTGGATTGCATTAATGCAGACATTATGGCTCAAGAGTGATTGAATCGCCTGCTGGCCAAAAGCATCGTTGCCGACAGCACTCAGCATGTAAACCTCTGCCGGAATGGTCTTCAAGCCGGCTGCGGAACAGGCAAAGTTGGCGGGGGCCCCTCCAAACTTTGCTGCATCGGGGAAAATGTCCCAGAGTATCTCGCCCAAACCCACGATGGTCTTTTTGACATTCGTGTCTTGTGTCATCGAAACCGCAGTCGTTTGAGGAGGCGTGCGAGGTGTTATGCAAACATGACTCTGAGGAGCTGTTTATGCAAAAAATAGATGAGATCACAGCCTAGCCGCCAATCAGCGTCTTGGCTACGCATGCCGGGAACTGTCGTTGTTTAAAGCTGTTTGGTCGATTTTTTTTGCAGTACTTGCATCTCGGGGCAGTCGGTGTCCGCGTCAATTCAATGGCAAACTGGTGTAGAATCACGACGCTTGTCATTCATTTGTTCGTTGCGGTGCAATTCAGTGAAGTATCGAAATCGTTGGTCAGTTGCCGTATTTCCCAATCTTCGAATTCAATGGCATTGGTTCGGTCTGTTACCTGTTTTGGCGGCGTTGGTTGTCGACGCCAGTGCATCTGAGACAGAGCAGTGGTCGCGATTTCGCGGCCCTAATGGTAGTGGCGTAACGACTGAAGCAGGCATTCCTTCGAAGTGGTCCGAACAGGATTATGCATGGGTGGCTGATCTTCCCGGCGTCGGTAATTCATCCCCGGTTGCATGGGGCGATCGCGTCTTCGTGACCGCTGCTGATGAACAGAACGAAACCAGATCTCTGGTCTGTCTGGACCTTCACAGTGGCAGGGAACTGTGGCGTGCAGAGGACAGCTTCAAGTCCTACAAGAAACATAAGAACAACAGTTTTGCATCGGCAACGCCCGCAGTTGATGCTGATCATGTTTATCAGCTTTGGCACTCAAAAAAAGCGACCTCGCTGATCGCTTACGATCATGGTGGTAGTGAGCAGTGGCGTGCCGAGTTGGGGGCCTATCTGCACGGGCAGGGTGGAGCGACCAGTCCCATTGTGGTGGAGGATTATGTCGTGGTTGCACACGATCATAAATCAAACAGCTTCCTGATTGCGTTGGATTGTAAAACCGGAAAGCAGCATTGGAAGATTCCCCGCGATGGAAAACGGGCCTGCTACTCGACTCCGTGTGTGCGCGATGCAGATGGCAGGCTGGAAATTGTCTTTGTTCATTGCTTTGAAGGCGTGACCGGCATTGATCTTGAAACCGGGCAGTTGAACTGGATGGTTGATCCTTTCGGGCGGGAATCGCAGCGAGCGTTGGCTTCGCCGGTGGTCAGCGGGGATTTGGTGATCGCCGGTAGCGGTGCGATTGCGGGTGATCGTCAGATCGTGGCGATCGGACTCGGTATGGATGCTGATGAGCCGGCTGCGGAACTCTATCGTGTTGTCCGTCAGGCACCACATGTACCGACACCATTGATTCTTGGTGACCGCGTCTATTTGTGGAATGATGGCGGTATCTGTACGTGCTGTGACTTGTCCACTGGCGACGTCGTTTGGCAGAAGCGGGTGGGGGGGGCCTATTTTTCGTCTCCCATTGCGATTGGGGACCGCATCTTTTCGATTGACACGACCGGTGAGGTTGTCGTGCTTGCAGCAGGTGATACCTTTCGCGTGATTGCCCGCAATGCCATGGGGCAGGGCAGTCGTGCAACGCTCGCGGTTGCAGACAAGACTTTATTGATACGCACTGAGGGGAAGCTGTTTGCCGTTCGCGGTAAATTGCGCGGCAAATAGAATGATTGCTGCAATGAAACGAGGCTGTTCTTTTACATTGCATCAAGCCTTGGTGTTTTACCTGTATTTCCGAGTTTTACTTCGACAGAACGACATGAAAAATTCTTATCACGGTTTGGCTATTTTACTTTTTCTGAGCTGCTTTCAGTGGGCATTGGGGCGTGTCAACGCTGAGTCGGTCAGGCCCAACGTCCTGTTCATTGCAGCCGATGACATGAACTGTGATTTAGGGGTGTATGGTGACCCGATGGTCAAGACACCGAATCTCGACCGGCTAGCCAGGATGGGCGTGCGGTTCGATAACGCGTATTGCCAACAGCCGCTCTGTGGACCCAGTCGTGCCAGCCTGATGACAGGCTTGCGCCCCGACACATTGGATATGCACACCTTGAAGCACGAATTGCGGCAGAAGAACCCGGATGTTGTCACGCTGGGGCAGATGTTTCGCAATAATGGGTATTTCTCGGCGCGGGCAGGCAAGATTTATCACTATGGCAATCCGGGGCAGATCGGTACGGATGCCAACGATGATCCAGCGACCTGGGACCAGCGATACAACCCGGCCGGGATTGATAAGACCGAGGAAGATTCCATCGTGCGTTATGGACCACAGAAGGGCGGGCTTGGAATCTCAATGGCATGGTGGGATCCGGTCAGTCAAGATGAAGAACACACCGATGGAATGGTCGCCAGCCATATCATTGAGTTGATGAAAGAAAAAAAGGACGAGCCTTTTTTTCTTGCCGCAGGTTTCTTCAATCCTCATTGCCCCTACGTTGCACCCAAGAAGTACTTTGATCTGTATCCACTTGAGGAGATTGCAGTGCCCAATCTTGAAGAGGCGCGGGCTGACTTAGAGGATGTGCCGCCCATGGCCGTTCAGCGGGACATGAAACGCTGGCCTTATTATTTTGATGGTGTCACGGAGGATCAGGCTCGGAAATGCAAACAAGCCTATTACGCCTGCAATTCATTTGTCGACGCACAGATTGGAAGGTTGTTGGATGCTCTTGAAGACAACAATCTGGCAGAAAATACGATCGTGGTTTTCTGGTCAGACCACGGGTATTTTCTAGGAGAAAAGGGTTTGTGGTACAAACGCAAAGCGTTTGAACGCTCTGCCAGAATGCCGCTGATCATTTCTGCGCCTGGCATGAACCACGGTACTGAAACCCAAAAAACGGTGGAACTGCTGGATCTTTATCCCACTCTCGCTGATCTGTGCGGTCTGAAAGCCCCGGCAACTCTCGAGGGACAGTCGTTGAAACCGCTGTTGCTCAATCCTGAGTCCACGACGTGGAAGAAACCGGCGGTGACTCAGGTGTGGCACAATAAAAAAGCATGGGGTTACTCGCTGCGTAATGAGCGTTGGCGGTACACCGAGTGGTTGCAGGGGAAGGCGGGGCGGGAATTGTATGACCATACAACAGACCCCGATGAGGTTCATAATCTCGCGGGCCGCAAGGATCATCAGGAAGTTGTGGTTCAGTTGTCAAAAGAACTGCAACCGTTTGTCAGGTTGAAGAAGTACAAGCGAGAAGACTAAGTCGTGAGTGCCGGTTCGTGGGGCGGGGTAGTACGCGTCGGAGTAAGTGGTCGGAGTAAGTGGTCGGAGTAAGTG
>NZGD01000208.1 GCA_002690925.1 Rhodopirellula sp. | reverse complement strand
TGCAATCAACGGTCGCATGAGTTTACCGTCGCGAGTGGTGAATGTTGGCAAGCCAACATCAACCCAGATACTGTCAGCAGTTCCGTCACCATCGTTGTCAACGTCCCACTCACCGCTGATGAGAGCTTGTAGCAACTGGTTGATGCGAGCGGGGTTAGTGCCTATTGGCAAGGCGGTTCGCAATGCGTATTCGGGACTGCCTCCCGTGAAACGCTCGTTGAGTGCCGGTGAGCCATTGCCCAATTGATTTTCCGCGATTGGCAACGGTCTGAACGTGCCACGCTGCAAACTTGCCATCAAATCTTGGAATTCCTCGTTGGTCGCATTGGACCAGTCCGGTGATTCATTGATCAGATAATTCAGCACGGCGGGGCGATGGAACGATGGAATGACAGTGCCATCGTCACGTCGCAGACTGAGCCACCAGTTGTTGTGATCGGGTGCATCGTAATCTTCGTCAAAGTCGCCAGGAGTCTTGCTCTTGTCAACGTCACGCCCCAAATGATTGGGTTGCAACGAAATGGGCAGTCCTGTGAATCCAGCATCCTGAATCGATGTGCCGGGAATGTTCTGTCCCAGTCCCGCAACGTCCGCGATCGTCTCGTTGAGATTGTTGCCATCGAAACCTATCCCAGCTGAATTGCGGGGCGCACCATTGATGATGAACGTGTACCCATCTTTGGTGATGTCCTGGGGGTCATCGTAAAAGTAGCTCAACAGATTGCGTAACGTTGCTCCACTGGTCATGCCAACATCGTCCAAGTCGATGTACAGGTCATCCCACGCCGGCAAGCTATTGGTTTGAGGGTTGTAAACCGATCTCATGACTTGATAAGTGCGGTTGGCAAGAGGTCCATCGGTAAAGGTAACCAATCGACCAGCGTAAACGTCATTGCGCGCTGGCAAGTTGGGCCGGGAGACGCCATCGGTGCTGGCTGGGAAACGCACAAAGCCGGTGAACTTGTCTGCGGTATCCGTCAACTCATCCAAAGGCCAGTTGTTGGGGTCCGAGACACCCAGTAATTGTGGACCCAGCACATATTGATTGATGTTTTTGACCTGCAGGGAAAGGCCGTCATGACCGTAGAAATCGCTTAGCAGGTCTTCACCGTAGAATGGATTGCTGGGGTCATCTGTACCGCGGACCAACGTCATCAACGCCTCGTTCATGATCCAATTCACATCGGGTTCACGAGTGCTGCGTTTCGCCAGCGACAGCGACGCATCACGAGATTCATTGCTGAATACCAGATAGGCAGCCACAAGAATGCTGAAGAACGTCAGCGAACTGAGCACGACCAACAGGATCACACCCTTGCGGTTGGCCGTTCGGTTTTCGTGATGATGCATGACAGTAATCTCGGTGCGGTGAAGAGAAGAAAAGAGAGATTGAGTCAGTTCAATGTTACAGGTCACTCAGTTTGACGATTCGTTCGGTCACTGAGACAACACCCTCGACCATCGTGGCATAGGTGTTGCTTGAGAATGGTATGGTTGCCGGGTTACCCACTGTGTCTGCAATGATGTAGGGGGTCCAGTTGTTGTACATGGCCGAATCATTGGTGCTGTATGCATTTACCTCAGGTGTCGTGGCATAACCGCTGGGGTAGCTGAAGTCCCAGTCAGGACCTTCAAGGGTGAGTTTCTGTAGCCAGACGTTATTGGTGAAAGCGCTGCCGGTCGCATTGTCATACACCGTACCTGCTGCGTATCGCTCTTCCTTGCCGTCAATGCTGACAACGCGATACCAGCGGTGGTAGTCAATCAGCTTGTCGCTCGCGATTTGCGAAAAACGGGACAGCATGATCCAGCTACCTGGCAGAATGTTTGGAACTGTGTTGGCATTGGAGGCGAGGTGAACAACGCCACCAGCACCACCTTTGAATCCACTTGCATAAGTAACGTAGGCCAGACGCTCACCCAATGCATTGTCTTCCGCTGTCGGCGGTGGGGTTGTCCTGTTTGAAGCATCAAAGGATCTTAGGCGACGGCGGATCACTGCGACTGAAACTGATGCATACACGCCTCCGGGCAAAGGATTGACGGTCGCGATCCAACTGTATTCTCCACTGGGAATTCGTTTGCCATATTCCAGTCCTCCATTTACCGGCGCGACTTGTCCGCTTTTGAATGTCGCTGGCAGCGATTTATCTGCCCCACGAGTGATGATCAGGTCATCCTGATTCTCCGTTAGTCGTAGTGCTTCCGTCACATTGATGAAACGAGTGAACGTCGAGGATGAATCTTCTTTGACGCCAACACGAAACATGCGTGGTTGCCGTGTCTGCCACGTGCTGGAACCACCCGATGAAGGATCTTTCATCGGGTCATGTGTTTGCTTGTAATATGGAAAACAACCGACGTAGTAGCTATTGGGGGTTCCCGCACCATAGGGTGCCAACATGAGCGAAGCACACATCGGGTCAATGCAGAAAGAAGGGGTGACGCCTGCAGGTGGATCCAAGCCTGCGATAACCTGTTGGTAATATCCAAGTGGAAACGTCTTGGGAAACTCTGGGCCGCCCAGCAGGTCGGGATTGGCTTCACCGACAGACGATGGGGGGATCGCTCCAAATGTGATCGCTCCCAATCGACTTTCAGAGAGATACTTGCTTGCCAGTAACTCAGCCTGAACGTTGTTGGCGATCACCGGAGCAACGCTGAGGCTGATGGAGTCCTGTGCTCGCTTGCCTGCTAGCGGCAGGATCGACAGTAGGCCGAGTAACCCGATCAGTACCACACCGATCGAGAAAATGACCTCGACCAGTGTGACCGCTTTGCGGACCGACCGTGCTAAGGATGAGTTGCTCATTCGATGTCCACCGTGTCAGCGAAATTGGCCAGTAGACGTGCCTCGGTGATCGCTGGATCAAGGGAGGCGTCATAGGGGTCGACGACGGCTGCAGTGGGCAACGTCAAGACCGATGAGAAAGGCGAAGAGACGACACGGCCAGTTCCCGGATTGATTACGATCCACTTTGATTCCAGGTTCACCAGGTTGGCAGGTGCCTTCTTGTCAGGGGTAAACAGGTTGTCGGGCCGTATGCCGTCAGAGTCACCCAGGCAGATGAACACCTGCCCCTGTGGGAACGACGGCACGTCACTGTAAGCGGTGGTGATTGATGCGACACCGCCGTCCGGACCGAAAACAATATCAATGGGTTTCGCGTTGCCGCCGGTCTGTATGTCCGTGTTCAACGGTGACGGAGCGAACTCGTTACCGCTCATGCCAGTGCCCGAATAGTTCAGATCAATCGCGACGCCACGGGGAAGTGAATACGGTGCTGAAGTCGAAACAACAGGACGTCGATGAATCTTGTATTTGATTTGCCGACCACCTGAAGGGAAGATTGGATTGCCAGCTGGAAACGACTTTGTCCCCGCCGTTTTCATTTCGCTGAGATCAAAAAACAGTTTCACTGGGATACCCGGCCCTGCATTCAGTGCCCGGTACTGGATTTTAAAGGGCACGAGACGCCCGCCAGGAAGTTCGATGTAGTCACCACTTCGAATGGGGGCACTCGCATCATCGGTAGGCTCAGACTTTGGCGTCAGAACGTAACCTGGCTGTGTTGCATCGTTAATTTGCAGGGCAGCGTTTGGGTCGACCATGCTGGCACTCAAGGCAAGCAACGCATTGTCAAACGGGTTGAACTCGGCAATGGTCAGGTAGGAAAGGTTTGCGTTGGTGTATCCCGTGTTGGTCTTGAGGATCGCGAACGCGTTGGAAGCATCCCCCGTGTAGGGTGGCACGCTGGTCAACTCACGGATGCGAATCGATTGGGCTCGACTAACGGGGTCGAGCGTATTCAATCTTTCCAGTCGGATGCCGACAAACTTTCCTTCCGCAATGGCTCGGCTGCGGGCTTTATCCATGAAGGCCGAGATGTTCCGGGCTGTCTTGGCAATCTGTTGGTTGGCAAGTAGGTCCTTGACCGTGGGCAATGCAACGGCGGCAAGCAGTACCATGATCGCAAGAACGATCAGCAGCTCTACCAGAGTGTAGGCTGCTCGGCGATTAGGTGTTGTTTGATTCGTTGATGTATTTACAGGGATCATCGTGGCGACACCTGCAATTGATAGTTGTTGATGTTGTCAGTGAGTTCGTTGACGGAGGTTGTGGTCGGAAGGGGTTGGCCCGGAAGCCGTCCAGCGAATTGACCATTATTCAGATTCGAGTTGACGAAGACGCGTAGGTAGGGATCTGGAAAGGGACGTTTAGGTTCGCCACCGCGACTGGGAAGTTCTTCGCCGTAGAAAGCTGCCGTTGTTGGCCACCACCAATCGGATGCCTGATAGTTGTAGTTCGCCATCGGGACGCCCGCTGCGGTGATCGGGTCGGTTGTGATTCCATATTCCCCGTCGGGGCCAGCGGAAAAGACGAGTGGACGCATTGACCATGGTTTGATCGTTCCGTCGTTAAAGTTCACATTTGTGAATACGTCGTAAGCTCCGGCTGAAGAACTGGTGCTGCCGGGTATCATCGTGTAGGCATAGTCGGATCGGAACAGATCGAACTCATCAGGAATAGTTTTGTCAATTGACAGCTCTGGATCGAAGTATCCCACGGGCCAGCGAATGAAGCCGAGCGGATTTCCCCAGCCATCCAGGATTTCCTTCAGTCCATCGTTGTCGGTGTCGCCAACATTTGCCGCAGGAATGGCCTCCAACGCAGGTGAACCACCCACGAACGAAGTCGCCATGATCAGGTACAAACATTCAGCTCCTTGGTTGGCGAGTGCTTCGGGACTGTTGAGTGTGAGGCCGGTCGGCATTCGATTTCGATAGGCTGCCAGACGCGATGGAATGTTGTCACCACCATTCAGAAACGTCGCGTTGGGCGAATACCATGAGACCGACATGATGTTGCGTTGGTTCTTTTGATCGCGTGTATTAATCACATTACCGCTATTATCGATCAGCACCTGATTGGTGGCCGCGTACATCTGGGATGGAGCGGTCGTGATGTCAGAAAGTCGGTCCGGAATCTCCATCCGCTGAAGGTCCCGAATCATCATCAACCGAACTCGTGCTGCTTCCGAAGCGAGTACTTCATAACCCACTTCATTTGCATTTCCTGACGGAATAAAAAGGTCGGGGATTTCCACAGGAAGTTGTCTGTATTTCAAGTTGGCGTAGTGTTCCGCCAGTACGCTATCGACGATCGAAATGATCGTTTTTGTGCGTGATCGCTTTGCCGTGGTTGTTACTCCTGAAACAGCAGTTGTTACCATCGCTCCCATGATCGAAAGGATCACGATCACGACGAGGACCTCGACGAGTGTGAATGCGTTTTTCGATCTCTGATGATTCATCGTGACATGCCTCGGGTTTCTTGCGGACAACGACTCAACGTCGGTTATTCCTTCAACTCGTCGATTAGCTTTCCGTCTGCAAAGTTGGTCAGGTTGTCCTGCTGAAAGTTATCAACTTTATTTGCTGCAACAGGCTCCTGGTAGCGGTTGACATCGTTACGCAAAACGCGTGTTCTCACCCCATTGTTGTCAATCACGACCTGGCCGGCTTTGCCAGTTGGGTATTGGTAGTAGACAGCTGAGTTTGTGTCAGTGTCGCTTGGCCCGGTGGTTCCACTCTGCTTACTCAGCCAACCAAAGCTGCCGTCAATTCCTGGAGCAATGATCTGAAAAGAATTCGGCTTCATGAATTGCCATGTTTGGTCAGTCTGGACGATGTCAGAAATGTATGGTCTGACGGGACCGGCTTCAGGACGCCAGAAACCATTGAATCCTTTCGAAGTTGCTGCTGGGTTGCGATACTCATAAGTACGAGCGTCGAAGTATACGAACGGCGTTTTTGTTTTTCCGGAAGCCGCATAGCTCAAGAACAGATCACCGTCACTGGAGACGTGATAGTTCGTCATGTTGATCGGTGAGTTTTCGACCGGGATGGTCAAGTCCAGCTGATTGGGGGCAAAGTCAAATAAACTATTTTCTTTCGAAGTGTTGATCTGATATACGGGCACATCGTTGGCTTGCCCACTCATCCCAACTAATTCAAGTGGCCCCCCAGCACCGGTGAAGGGACGCAGGGGATCGCTGCTATATCCGCCCAAAACCCAGGTAAGAACTTCACCCCGGTCCATGATTGTCGGGTTGTAGCCGTTTCCGTCAGTCAGCAGCGTCTTTAGCAGAACCAAATCACCTGAAATCCTCGGAAAGATTTTTCGGTAGTGACGTTCGACGACTGCCCAGTCGGAGAAGTCTGGTGGATAGTCACCGTACTTTTCCTGATACTTTTGAACCGCCGTCTCAATCGAATTGAGTTCCATCTTCATTGCTGTTGATCTTGCGGTGCTGACTGCTGAGAAGATGGCGGGCACTGCTACACCAGCAAGAATTCCGATGATGGTAATCACAACCAGAAGCTCGACCAGCGTGAAGCCGGCTGGCTTGTGGTGGCGGTCCACGGAGTGTGTTTGAACACTTGGCATGCGCGATGAAAGGCGTCGTTTTGCGTTCATGATGGATTTTGAAGGGGTTGGGATTTTGTTAGGGAAAAGATTGGCAGGCAAGCCGCTTGGGCTACCCACCGGTCGCCGCCCGTCGCTGCGGTGCATGCCGGCAGCAAGGAGCGGTTTTTTGTTGGTAACGGGATCAAGTCAATCCACTGATCAGCGACACCAACGGCATGAAGAGACTGATCACGATGAATCCAACTGCCAGTCCCAGGAACACAATCATCAGTGGTTCCATCAAGGCTGTCAGGCCGTCGGTCATCGTTCGGACCTCTTCGTCATACGTATCTGCAACTTTGTAAAGCATGGTGTCGAGTTCACCGGTTTCTTCACCGACGTCGACCATGTTGACGACCAGGTCATCAACCACGCGTGATTTGACTTTCGTGACACCCCACAGTGCAGCCAGGACGCCGCCGCCCACGATCCCTTGAGTTGCCAGCATCGTCAGAGTTTGGACCATGTCTCCCTCGTCCAGCTTTGTTCCTTTTGCGGTCAAAGCGATGGACATCAGAATGCACCCCGGAAAGGATCCAAACAGTGCCCAGAACACGAGAGCCATGGGATGGAATCCAAGTACGCTGTACTCACGTAGTGGTTTGCTAATCACTTCACCTTCGCGAATCGATTCATTCACTCGCGTGAACATTCGTTCGAACATTCCGTTTCCGGATGTTTCCCGTGTGATGTTGATCGCTTCAAGAATCGGAACACCGCTGGATATCAAGGTTCCTAAAGTACGTGTGGTCCGTGCTAGGATGTTCTTTTCGATCAAGCCTCCGAAAATAGGAACCTTGATAATGAACATGTCAAAGCCCATGCGGCCATGTCTGAACTTCCGCATCAGTTTGACGAGAATCAACAGGCAGATCGGCATGGCGATCAACAGGAACCAATAGCCCGAGATGTAATTGCTCATGGCGATCAGCAACAGGGTTGGTGTTGGCAGTGTCAGGCCGAACTCTTCAAACATCGTTTCGAAGGTTGGTACGATGAACAACATGATGAAGGTCAAGATGGCTGCAGCGACTGACACCACAATGACAGGGTAGATCAATGCACCTTTGACTTTGCGTTTCAGTGATTCAGCACGTTCTAGGAAATCAGCAAGGCGTTGCAAAATTGTTTCAAGTGCACCGCCGGCTTCTCCAGCCTTGATCATGTTCACGTACAGACGACTGAACACTTTGGGTGACTTCGCCATTGCTTCGCTGAGTGTCGCTCCACCTTCAATTTCTTCACATACATCCATCAGGGCAAATTTGAGTTTGCCACCTTTCTGGTTGTTTTCAAGAATTTTCAGGCTTCGCAGAATTGGCAAACCTGCATCCTGAAGGATCGACAGTTGTCGAGTGAAAGCACAGATTTGCTTCGTCTTGACTTTACCAATCGCGAAACCACGCTTCTTGCCTGCTTGGCCCGCTGCAGCAGAAGCCTGTTTCTTGACGGAGATCTTCGTGACGAAGTACCCCATCTGGCGAATCGTGGTTTGCGCCTCTTCTTCGTTGGCTGCATCGATTTCATCGCGGATCTCTTGTCCCGCGGCATCCATCGCTTCGAATTGATAAACAGGCATGGTTGGCCCAGTAAGTCAGTTGGCAGGGTTAATGATGTAAATGAAAAGTATTCAGTTCAGTGTCGGGTGATTCAGTTCATCGATTTTAATGTGTATGAACGACCTGACTTCTTTGTTTTTTTTGCGGGACTCCGCAGAGGTGTTACTCCGCAACGGTTTCCCGGATCACTTCGTCGAGTGTTGTGATGCCGTCGACAGCCACGGCGATTCCAAATTCTCGCAGTGGCAACATGCCATTGATGCGAGCCTCTTCTCGCAATTCGTCGGTTGATGCATTGCCCAGCACCATGTCGCGAATCTTGTCGTTCAAGATCATTAGCTCGAACAGCGCGATGCGGCCCTTGTAGCCGGTGTTGTTGCAATTGTCACAACCTGTTCCCTTGAAGAATTTCTTGCCGGTGATGTCTTCGGGTTTGAGGCCCAAGTCGGTGAGCATCGAGCTGCTCACCTTGGTTTCTTCACGGCACTTTGTGCAAATGCGCCGGACCAGACGCTGGGCCAGAATTGCTTCGACCGTGGCACAGATCATGAAGGGCTGGATGCCCATGTCTTTCAGGCGGGTCACTGTTGCCGGTGCATCATTGGTGTGCAGAGTGCTGAACACAAGGTGTCCTGTTAACGCTGCCTGAATTGCAATTTCTGCAGTTTCGAGGTCGCGGATCTCACCTACCAGAATCGTGTCCGGGTCCTGTCGTAGGATGGCTCGCAGGCAACCTGCGAATGTCACACCAACATCGGTGTCGATCGGAATCTGAATGATTCCGTCGATGTCGTACTCAACGGGATCTTCGGTAGTGATCAGTTTGTCTGCGATGTCATTGAGTTCGGTCAGTGATGAGTACAGCGTGGTGGTTTTGCCGCTTCCGGTTGGGCCGGTTACCAACACAATCCCGTTGGGTCGGTCGATTGCAGCTCGGAACTTCGACATCATGTCCTCATCCATGCCCACGTTCTCGAGGCTAAGGTTGACAACACTGCGGTCCAGAATCCGCATGACAACGCTTTCACCGAAAATCGTCGGCAGAACACTGACGCGAAGGTCGACAGGGTGACCACCCACCATCAATTCGATTCGACCGTCTTGTGGCATCCGCCGCTCGGCGATGTCAAGGCTTGCCATTACCTTGATTCGTGTTGTGATCGCAAATGCCAAGTGGCGTGGCGGTGGCACCATTTCGTAAAGAACACCCTCAGCTTTGATGCGAATTCGGAACTCATCCTCAAACGGCTCAAAGTGGATGTCACTGGCGTGGTCTTTGATCGCAAGCAGCAGCACCATGTTCAGCAGTTTTCGAACAGGTGCTGAATCTGCCAACGCCTCTGCATCGGTAATGTTGAATTTTTCGGTTTCAAGAGCTGAGATCGCCGCTTTGAGCTCTTCATCATCAGCGAGCTGTTGAACGAGTTTCTCAACACTTTCAGTTTCGCTGTCATAATGCCTGCCGATGGTTTGCAGAACATCCCGCTCTGTCGCGATGACCATCGAAATGTCATGACCAAGAAAGGTCCGTAGTTCGTCCTGAATTGTCAGGTTCTGTGGATCGCAGGTGGCGACTGTCAGCACATTGTTTTCAAATGACAGCGGGACCACACGGTAAAGCTGTGCCATGGTTTCGGTGATTTTGGCGATCACTTCATCGTTGAACTCGGCGTCCTCGAGTGACACCGTCTGCATTCCCATCTGTTCAGCAAGACCTTGGATCAACTGCTCATCTGTAATCAGTTGCATGTCTTCCGCGATTCTGCCCAGCAATGCGCCTGGCTGTTGCTCCTGCTCTTCAAGCACGATCTCAAGCTGCTCGTCGGTTAGAAAACCAAGGTCAACGAGGATCTGTCCGATGCGACGTGGTGCCATTTGTCAGTGACCAATCAAAACTTTAGGTGGTTGCGGATTTGTTGTTAACGTTGTTCGCATCCGGAAGACTGCAAGCGGCTGTCCTTATGCGTGTCTTCACGGGGCAAGCTGTCGGGCGACTCGTCTGTTTCTTCGTCGTCTGCTTATTCTTATTCGTCTGCTTATTTGTTATTCGTCTTGGGGAACTGGCACCGCGTCGTCGCCTTCGCCACGGCGGGATTGCACAATTCGCTTGGCAAGGTCATCCGGACGATGTGCTTTTGCCAGCACTTCTTCTACTGAGACTGTTTCATTCTTCCAGTGGTGGAACAGTGCATCATCCATCAGCTGCATTCCGAATTTGGCACCCGTTTGCATGGCACTGTTGATTCGGAACGTCTTGTTTTCGCGGATCAGGTTGGCAACACCTGGCGTGACGTTGAGCACTTCGTAGGAGGCGCAGCGGCCGCCGCCAATTCGAGGTAGCAGGGTTTGGGCAACCACACCAATGAGCGTGCTGGCCAACTGAGTCCGAATCTGGTCCTGCAGGTTGCCGGGGAACGCATCGATGATTCGGTTGACAGTGCCCTGAGCACTATTGGTGTGAAGCGTGCCGAACACGATGTGGCCCGTCTCGGCAGCGCTAATTGCAGCCTCGATTGTTTCCAGGTCTCGAAGTTCACCCACGAGGATCACATCGGGGTCCTGACGCAATGCACGTCGGATCGCTTCCGAGAAACTGGGGACATCAACGCCCACCTCGCGCTGATTGATCGTGCTCTCAATATGATCGTGGTAAAACTCAATCGGGTCTTCGATCGTAATGATGTGGTGATCAAGTGTCTCGTTGAGCAGGTTGATCAGGCTCGCGAGAGTTGTACTTTTTCCGGAGCCTGTTGGCCCAGTCACGAGAAACAGTCCGCGTGGTCGGTGAACCATCTTGACGACCGCCTCTGGCAGGCCCAATTGTTCCGGTGTCAGTTTGTCGTTAGGGATCTGACGCAGCACCATCGAAATGAAACCACGTTGTTTGAACACCGATACACGGAATCGTGCAGCATCGCCGAACGCAAAGCCAAAGTCCGTACTCCCGCTCTCCTGCAGTTCCCGTTGGCATCGCTCAGGTGTGATGCTCTTCATCAACGCCACGGAGTCTTCCGCCTCGAGTGTCTTGGTTTCCAGTTTGCGCATCCGCCCATGCAGACGGAATACCGGAGGTTGCCCGACCACAATGTGGATGTCACTCACACCTTGTTTGATGGCTGCTTGCAGCAGTTTGTCAATCAGAACGGTAGCCAAGAGTCGCTCCCCAGAGCACCTCGCGAAGACACAACTGACACGCGGCATGCGTTTGAAGGGTCATCCGCCAGGAATGCAATGTCGTTTAAATGGAAAAGGATTTTGAAATTTGATCGCGATCGTCACAGGACTGCCGGGAAAAGGCTTTTGGCAGGTCATGCTGCTTCAGGCAGGTTGGATCTCATATCCACGCTGCCTGGTTGAACTCATTATTGTCTGTTTCTCTCAAAAAACAAAAAAAGTCGTCTACATTGTAGTGGTTTTGGGCGCGGCCAATGCAGGTTGTGAGGCCAGCCGTTCACTGTGTTGGTCGTGATTCCAGTGTTCAGCCGGTGTTAGAAACTGGGTGCTTTCTTGGCTTGAATTGGGGAGCAACCTACGGTTGTCCGAGCTGGTGAATCACGATGTGTGGCCCGTCCTTGGCAATCCAAGGAGTGCCCAAGGAGTGAATGGGCAGAGCACTAGAGCGAGTCGAGGTCGGCCACGATGTGTCGGAAAGCGAGTTTCTCTTGCTCCGTTTTCTTTGCAACTCGATAGACCTCTTCGAAGGTCGTGATGCCGCGAATTACCTTCAGCATGCCATCGGTATAAAGTGTTGACATGCCGTTACTTATGGCTTCTTCGCGGATGTTCTGTGTCGTTGTTCCCTTGAACATCAGTTCACGCAGTCTGTTGTTGACGAGCATCAGCTCGTAGATGCCGATGCGACCCCGGTAGCCCGTCCTGCCGCAGTAGGCGCAGCCCTTGCCTCGGGAGAACTCAGCTTGCTTCACCATCTCGGGTGGTAGACCGGATTCCTCGACTGTGCTTTCGGGGGGGGTGTACCGTACTTTGCAGCGAGGGCAGATGGTTCTTACCAGGCGTTGCGCGAGCACCGCTATCACGCTACTCGCCACCATATAGGATGGTACACCAATGTCCACCATTCGTGATATAGCACTGGGCGCGTCGTTCGTGTGGAGTGTGCTGAAAACCAAGTGTCCAGTTAGTGAGGCTTGGATTCCCATCGAAGCGGTCTCGTGATCTCGCATTTCACCTACGAGGATGATGTTCGGCGCTTGACGCAGCATCGCGCGAATGATCAGTGCGAAATCCAGTCCGATATTGTGTCGAACCTCGACCTGATTGATGCCCGGCAGGTAGTACTCGACCGGATCCTCTGCGGTGATCACTTTTCGGTCAGGGCGGTTCAATGCATTGAGCGCCGCGTACAGGGTGGTCGTCTTGCCGGATCCTGTCGGACCGGTCACGAGAATAATGCCGTTGGGTCGGCGGATAAGAGAGTTGAAGTTTCGGAAGTCTCTTTCCGAGAGTCCGAGTTGGCGTACACCCACTTTGATGTTGTCTTTGTCCAGCAGACGCATCACGCAGGACTGTCCGTGGTTGGTCGGGATAATACTGACTCGGAGGTCAAGTTGTTTGTCCCCTACCGTGATTTTGATCCGTCCATCTGTTGGACGCCGCTTCTCAGAGATATCGATTTTGGACAGGATTTTGATTCTGGCGATAATCGCTGAAAGCATTCTGCGGGGCGCATTTTCACGTTCAACGCAAACGCCATCGATGCGGTATCGAATCCGCACTCGATCCTCAAATGGTTCAACGTGAATGTCGCTGGCTCGCAACTGGACCGCTTCCTGAATCATCAGATTCACAAGCCGAATCACCGGTGCGGAGCTGTCATCGACATCTTCCTCGGCCTGCTCACTGTCGGCGTCTGTTTCGGTGAAGTCGATTGCCGTGTCGGTGAATTCCTGCAGCATCGAGTCAGCAGACTCACCCTCGACCTGTCCGTAATAACGGTTGATGGCACCGATAATTGCCCCTTTTGAGGCAAGTGCTGTTTCGATCTTTCGATTAAGAATGAAACGCAGTTTTTCGATGGTTTCGAGGTCAAAGGGGTCTGCAATCAGGATTCGTAGGGCTCCGTCTTCTTCGCTGAACGGGAGAACTGTGTTCTCTCGTGCGACGGACTCGGGCACCAATTCGACCACTTCATCGCTGATCTGGGCAGATCTGAGATCGACATAGGGAATTTTGTGATGCTTGGCTAAGGCTTCGGCCACCTCTTCCGGGGTCGCATATTCCATTTGCACCAACACATCACCAACATCCGCATCGGTAGTCTTGGCAACCTCTTCAGCCTCCGTCAGCTGGTCGAGGCTAATCACGCCCTTCTTGAGCAGTAAGTCGGTAAAGTCCTGAACCACTCGGCTCATAACGGCGTTCCTGGAAGCATGCGGATGAGAGAATAGTGCGAGCTTCGAACCACGTTGGTGCTACGCCTATTTCTCTCTAGGATACCAAACGGGCCGGCTATTCGCATTACAAATTAAGCTTTCTGTGCCGTCATCGCTCGCGAAACGGTGAGTGGATGTACGGGGATTGTCGGTAATACCTACGTTCCGCCTTGGGTCTGATCGGGAGATTTTGCTCCGCTCGCCATTCTCATTGTGAATTTGGGCCCAGCAGACTGATCAACTCAGATCACCCGACGATCGCGTGTTTCCTGAGCCGTCGGAGCTAAACGATGGCTGCAGGCCCAATAATCATGCATTTCGCGACGATTTAGGCAACGACGAAGTGCTCAATGCGAGGTGACTGCAAAACGCCTCGTGTAGCGTTCGATTGATCGCAGAGGCTCGTATTCTCAGTTTTGGGGTGGGTTTAAAGGCCGGCTCGGACGACGCCAACCGCAATTCCCATCACCTTGGCCTCACGCACATAAATCGGAGCCATGGAATCGTTTGCAGGCTGCAAACGAATCCGATCGCCCTCTGGATGCCAAAACTTTAGCGTTGCCTCGCCCTCGGGCGTCTGGGCAACAACCATATCGCCGGCTGCAGCGGTTTCTTGCCTCTGAATCACGACATAGTCACCATCGGCGATATGGGCGTTGATCATTGAGTCCCCTGAGACTCGAAGGATGAATCGGTCATCCTTGAAAAGCATTTCGCTGAAGTCGATTCGCTCGTTCTGTTCGAATGCCAGCGTGGTAGGGCCAGCTGCCACCATGCCAGCCATCGGCAGTGCGTGACCACTGCGATCGGCTGCCTGGGTCAATTCAATGGCCCGGGACTTGTTCGGGCTACGTGTGATGAGGCCCTTTCTCTCGAGTGCTCGAAGGTGGCACATTACCCCGTTTGGACTCTTGATCCCAAAGTGTTCCCCGATCTCACGCACTGTGGGACCGTAGCCACGCTGCACGATGAGATCACGAATCATGTTGTAGACATTTTGCTGTCTTTCGGTGAGCTGCTTGGCCATGGTGGGACATCCTTCACGTTCAGGGGGTGTGCGACCTTCTTTAGGTGGGGTGATTTAGTATACCGCTTACTAGACGTGTGTCCACAGCAAATTTGGGGGGGGAGCTAAGCTAGAGGTACCCGTTGAAATGAAAAAGCGCCCAGCCCCCCGCCGGAAAGCACCACCAAGCGAACCAGTGAAGTCGGTCCTTTCTGCTCCAACCAATCAGCCATGTCAGGGCTACGAGGCCGACTAAAAAGGAAATCGATGCGCCAAGTGCGAGCTCTGGAATCGAAAACTCGAGCGTTTTACCGGCACTCAACTGCTGCCAAATGTCTTTTACGGCCAGCAAGCTTGCCCCAAGGATGGCGGGTATGGCCAGCAAGAATGAGAAGGTGACCGAGTCCTCGTTCTTCAGCCCAAGGAGTCTTCCGCCCAGAATGGTCGATCCACTGCGGCTGACACCAGGCAGGATCGCGAATGCTTGAAAGCAGCCGATCAGCACGGCAGCTCGCCAATTCAGTTCGGTGTAGCAACCGTTTCGCTGGGAAAGTCGCCCCAAGAACACGAGCATGCACCCGGTCACCAGCAGCATCGCAGCAGCTAAAGTCGGGTTCATTAGCAAGGCAGAGAATTGGCTTTTGATGGTCAGTCCTACGATTGCAGCGGGTACCGTTCCAACCACCAGCAGGGGCAATACTCGACGGTCGCTTGTCAGGAGGTTGAGAATTCGTTTCCAGAATACGACCAGTATTGATCCAAGGGTGCCTGCGTGCAGAATGATCTCCAAGGTAGGAGATTCACTCAGTTCGCTCACGGATGAACTGAGCTGTTCCAAGAGTGCCCCGAGAATGATGAGGTGCCCCGAAGAGCTGATGGGTAGGAATTCAGCAATCCCCTGTACAACGGCAAGAATTAGAATTTTATACACGAACGTGGTTGATCCAAATGAAGGCTTCGACCAAGGTGGGATCGGAGTAAGTCACGATGATTTGCATTTTTGAATGCAGTTCAAAGTACAGACTAATTAAACTCGGGCCGAGCGATGGCTCTCGCCACAGAAAATGTTTTCAGTTTCCATGCGACGGATCAGCAAAACAGATGGGAAGCGAGGCTCGGGGGACCGGCGAGGACCACGGTACACGTCAGTTGTGACTTTGCGATTCTTTTTCACAGATCGTGGCGATTTTACTTTGCAGTGAATGTGATGGGACATCGTTTTGGCTCTTGATGCATTCACAAACATGAAATTTTCGG
>NZGD01000207.1 GCA_002690925.1 Rhodopirellula sp. | reverse complement strand
GACTTTTAATCCGTAGGTCCAGGGTTCGAGCCCCTGCACCCTCACTTCTTTAGCACCCCCGCAACACACTGGACTAAACCAGGTGTCGCGGGTTCCGTAGCTTCTCTGCGATGAAAAGTGCCCCCATCAGTGCCACCAACACCCCGGGCCGACTTCTCATTAGTCTCGCGTCAGCCTGGTCATGGGCAAAGGCGGCCCCACTGGACCGCTTCGAAAGCTGCTAGACGAGGTATTTATACCAGCACTTAGCCATGTAGATTGAACGACGCATCATTTGATCCTAAGATCGAAAAACCGCTTCACGAATTAACGTGGCGTGAAGCCACCGAGGCGATCACTGGAGTCGTCGCAGGGGGTTTTGCGATCCGTCGCAAACTGCTCCACCGCTTCTTCAATGCTGGGATGTAAATCGAAGAGGCGATCAAAGTGCACCAATTGAAATACCTCGAGCACTGGCCCATGTAAGTTTGCGAGTCGCAGTGCACCATTGAGTTTTCTCAATTGGCTTTTGGACTGAATCAAGGCAGCCAAGCCTTCGCTGGAGACGATTTCGAGCTTGTCAAAATCGATGATGATTTCGTGCTTCTCTTCCTCGATCAGCCTCTGTACCGATCCAAGTAGTGCAACAGAAGCTTGCGAATCAAGACGGCCTGCAACTTGTAAAACTGCCGGTACATCGGCGTTCAAGGACGAAGGAGATGTGATTGTGATCATGACTCACCACTTGTGACCCAATCGGGTCAAGCAAACCAAACAGCTGTTCCTACAGTGATCAAGGTTCACCCGTGCCGTGGAGCTTTGCAAGGTTTTTTTCAGCATATTGGCCACGCTTGAAGGCAGGGTGGTTGGTTTGTGCCGACATGGCAGATCCGCAGCAGTTCAAGTGGTAGTTATCGGATTTCTTCGCTAACAACAGGTTGGGTTGCTTGATGTTTCTCGAGGTCGTAAACCTGTCCTTCAATGAGTCGCAACTCGCTGTCTGAGTTGGGAGCGAGAAAAAACACTGCATTTTCCCCGAGCACTTTCGCCTTTGAATTCCTAACGAGGATTCCAGTGCTTTCATCAAGTCCGATGCCCAGCAATTGCGGAAAAAGCTTTACGACAGTACGTAAGTCTTTCAAACGACCACGTTGGGTTAAGTGTTGATCAATGGCAACACCCTTCAGGAAACCCAGCCCGCGTTCATAACCTTCTGCCATGACGACCCGATTGCCCATTGGGTCTCCCCGCACCATGTACTCTGCTTGAATCGATGCTCCCGCTGAGCTTCCAGCGATGATTCCTCCGCGTTCCAGTACTGCCTTGAAAAGTTCAACAGCTTTGGTGTTTTCATAAGCATCAACGAACCGCCACTGGCGTCCGCCACCGAACCAGATGCCGGTTGCTTTCTCGAGTGCTTCTGTGAAGACAGGACCACTGACTTCCTCCCGCCAACGCTGCGGTAGAACGGTCATGCTTTTGACATTGAGCTCTGTAAGAAACGGTGGAATGCCACTTTGTCGCGCTGTGGAGTCATCCAAAGCGGTGGGTAGGACTACAAGATGAGCTTCCTTGCCGCCAGCGGATTGGACAAAACTGTCAACCATATTTGGCGTTACGCCACCGCCACCTATGATCAGCAAGGCTCCCTTGGCAACGAAGGGTGGTGATGTTTTGGCAGGCGGGAAAAGCGGACCCGCGCGGGCGATCGCTGCCCGTCTCAGGCTGGTGAGGTCCATGATGGCGTCAGCGGGAGCTACGGTGGTTTTGGCTTCTCGGTTAGGAGAGGGCCCAAGCGTAACGGTGACCGTAGAATTTCCAATGACTCGCATGAGTCTGCCCCTCACTTCCAACGCTGTGCCCTCATCAATCCCGAGCCCAAATCGACCTGGATGCTCTTCTACGGCTTTGAGTGATCGCGTTTGTCGGTTTCTGGTTAGAAAATGCTGATCGATAATGCTGTAAGGCAGGAACCCAAATCCTGTACCCATCCGTGGTTCGCTTTTGCCACTGGCAATCATGTCACGTGACATGATGGCGGCGCCGGCAGAGGTCCCACCGATCACTCCACCACGCGTCAGCAGTGCATGTAACTCTGCTTCAACAAGCGTGCCGACGTAGGCGTCTGACAAACGGGTTTGACTACCACCTGAGATCCAGACGGCTGATGCCGACTTCAAGGGGGCGACGAATGCAGGGTCGTCAGCTTTTTTGCGGTCCCTTGTGTGTAGGATCGTGATTTTAGACAGGTTTGCGTCTCGCCATGCTGCGGCATGGTCTTTGGCGTTTCCGTCAGCAGTCAAGCTGGCAGTAGGAATGATGACCAGGTTGGCTTCTGAGTTACCCGCTAATGCGAGGAATCGATCTTTGATAACGGGAGCGGGTGTGCCGCCTCCGGAGATGATCAATGAACCTCGGATACCACGAGAGTCGAGCTCTTGGGGGACCGTTGGCGAGGGTGACGGAGGAGTTTGCCCCGTTCCCGTTGTGCAGATGCAGGAAGCGGGACCGGCAATCCAGAAGCCAATGCATACCGAGAAAAGCAAGTTCAGTTTGGTCGCTCGCTCTGCCGGTTTCCAGTTTCTATCAGTGTCTTGGTGGGAATGAAGGGTCAAAGTCAATTCCGATTGGAAAGAGTCAAAAATAGAGCGATAGTTCAGTCCCACATCTTACTCTCCTGGATAGCTTCGGAATGACCTTGATCCCCTGCTGTTTTGGCTTTTCTGAAGAGAGCATGTGATATTGATTCTGAAAAAAATTTGACCGTTTTGCAAAATTTTTGCACGGCTGAAAAGACTGAGTGTCACTAACAATAGGACAGGGTGGTATTTTGCCAGCTGTTTTTGAATCTCCATGTTGCCTGGATCTGTCTGATGAGACTGACACTGCGAACTCTGCTGGCGTATCTCGACAACACCTTGGATCCCCAAGATGCGGAATTATTGAAGATCAAGCTGGCAGAAAGTGGCTTTGCCACGCAGATGGTGCAGCGGATTCGTGGGTTGCTGGCGCAATCTGACTTGCATGCACCTTCGCCCTTGGCACGTGGTCCAGTCGAGGAAGCGAATGTCATTTGTGAATACTTGGATAGCACGCTACCTGTAGAGCAGGTCGCTGAGGTTGAGCGTGCTTGCCTTGATTCTGATCCGCACCTTGCTGAAGCCGCTGCGTGCCACCAGATTCTGACGATGGTGTTGGAGAATCCCGCGAGTGTGCCGGTAGTGCTACGTGATCGAATTTATCAGTTGCCTGGTGAGCAGAAAGGCATTAGCAACAACCCAGGCAGCTTTTCGGCACTCGCCATTCCCGAACCCGTGAACAGTTTTGATGCTCCATCGAGCCAAGACTTGTCAGCGGAGGTGCCGCCATCACCTCCTCAGGAGCCGGTGAGACCCGTTGGGGTCGGAGACTCGGGTGTGATGGCCGCTCCTGCTAGACTCAGGCAGAGGGAGTTGGGGGACGATCAGGCAGCGAATGCGGAACCAGCGATCGCTGGTTTTCGACCGGTTAATCCTCAATCAGAGAGCAGCGTTTATGGTGGACAGATTCGCTCCTCACGAATCACACCTTGGTTGGTCACGCTCGGTTTGACCGCAGTGTTGTTGTACGCATTGACGCAAATCTTCCAGCCATTGATTGATTCGAATAAGACGGCAGGTACCGAAAATGCAAGTGAACAATCCAGTTCATTGGACGACGAGTTCGTAGGCACGACTGGGGGCGGTGATGCAAACATTGACGAATTGAACCCCACGCTGAATCCCGGTGGTGAGGCTGTCAAAAACGAGGCTGGATTGATAGCGCCGAGCGATACCGGCTCTCGTGGGGGCGATGATAAATCAGCTGAGCCCGGGTCTGCTGAAACCCCTGTGTCTGAAACCCCTGTGTCTGGGGTGGAACAACCCACTTCGTCTGCAAACAAAGTGCTGGACAGCAGTGATGTCAATGTGAATGAGCCTGAAATGAACCATGGTGATGCAGTTGGGGATCGCACATCAACCACCACGCCAGTGGAAGCTATTGTCAGTGATTCTTCTCCTGTGATCACAACACCACCACTGTCAAAGCCACCACTACCGCAGCCACCCTCGCTACAACCACCTGACGCCGTCAGTCCGTCTCCAGAAGAGATGGAGCAGGAATCGCCTGATGCAAACGTCAGCCTTCCGGTTCTCGTAGCCAAGGTGCTCAGCAATGATACGTTGCTCGCCGTCGAAATCGGAGGCCAATGGCAGCGTTTGGAAAAAGACGCAGAAGTTGTGGTTCAGCAGCCACTGGTCGTTGCTCCTGGTTTCCGAGCAACATTGGCAATCCCTGCCGCGGAGCTCACGCTAGTCGGTCCAGCTTCGGCCATGTTGCTACCTGACGAAAAAGGAGGCTTGGGCTTGCGTCTCGCTTCAGGCCGTCTGTTGGTTTCTTCTGAGAATTCAGAGGTCTCTGTTTGCGTTCAACTGGGTGAGGAAAAGTCCAGGCTTCAACTAGCGACCCCGGATACCGTGGCAGCGATGCAATTGGACCACACTCGCGAACCGGGCGTTGATCCACTGTTGGCACGGAATCATGTTGCTGTTCGTCACTTGACCGCTATCAATGGCAATGTGACTGCAGAGGTAGGAGGACTCTCCTTTGAGATTGAATCTGATCATCAGTGGACTCAGGTGGGTGGGAACAAGCCCAGTTTGGAGGCACTCGATGCTGAACCTGATTGGGCAACTGAGGTGATCGCTGGTGCTGACGTTCTCGCGATGAAAGCTCAAGAAAATTTATTGGAAATGCTTGGTGACGCGCCATCGCTGGAAATCGGATTGCGAGAACTGCTGGGATACCGACGTTCGGAAGTGGCTGATCTAGCTGCTCGAACATTACTCGAACTGGGAAAATCTGATGTGTATTTTGGAGGAGCAGGTATTTTCAGTGATCCAAAGCAGAGAGCGTACTGGCCTCAGCATTACGACGCTTTGTTGTCTCGGGTCAATCGCGGACCAGCGTCTGCATCAGAGGTTCAACAAGCGATAAAGAAAATGGATGCGGCGGCTGAGGTGCAGTTATTTCGGATGCTAACGGGGTATACTGACGAGCAACTGGCAGATGGTAGTGATTTGCAGTTGTTGGACAATCTTGACTCAGCAGACATGTCAGTACGTGTGTTGGCATTCGAAAACCTTCGTCGGATCACTGGTGTGACCTTTAACTATCGCGCTGAGCAGGATAGTCAGGCACGACGAGAGCAATACATGAAGAAGTGGCGTGTGCGGCAGCGGAAGGGAGAAATTCGCTGGAAAGAGTAGCTCACTATCATCATTGTGAATGTTGAACAAACGTGTCAGTAGACCAATCTCCCTTCCCCAGTTGCCTCCCGTTCACGTAAGCTTGAGCCGCGCGAAGGAGCGTTAGGATCGACACGTGTTTTTTTGAAAGTTGGTAAAATGGCTGATTCAATCGTAATCTTTGGTGCTTCCGGAGATTTGACCAGTCGCAAATTAATTCCTGCACTTTACCAACTCTTCATCAAAGGGCGATTGCCGGATGGCTCGAGGATCATTGGCGTTTCGAGAAGCGCATTTGAGCACCAGCAATGGCGAGATTCACTGTGTGAAACTACAAGGCAGTACGCAGAGGATGCATTTGATGATGAAAAATGGGCTGCCTTTAGTGCAAATGTTTTCTACCAACGCGGTGATATTACGAGTCCGGATGATTTCGTTGCTCTCGGCAACTTTCTCGATTCCATCGAGCTGGACGAAACGAATGCATCCTGTGCTGAGTGTGGACGCGTTTATTACCTCTCTACCATGCCGCAGTTGTATGAAACTGCCATTCGAAATTTGGGGGAAGCAGGACTTTCCAATGATTCAAAGGGTTTTCGACGTGTCATTATTGAGAAGCCCTTTGGCACTGATTTGAAAACCGCCCAGGCATTGAACCAGTCAATCCACAGTTCCTTTCGCGAAGATCAGATTTATCGAATCGATCATTACCTCGGCAAGGAAACGGTGCAAAATGTTTTTGCGTTGCGTTTTGCAAACAGTATTTTCGAACCAGTGTGGAATCGTAATTATGTCGACCATGTTCAAATCACGGTTGCTGAGGAGGTGGTGATAGGTCGACGAGCGGGTTATTACGATACCTCTGGCATTCTTCGGGATATGTTTCAAAATCATCTGCTGCAGTTGATGATGATTACTGCGATGGAGCCACCGACAAGTTACGATGCAGCCCTCGTGCGTGATGAGAAGGTCAAGGTGTTGCATGGGGTGCGCAAAATGACCGGCGGTGATTTCGCCTCTGACACCGTGCGTGGGCAATATGCCGGATACCTCGATGAGGAAGGTGTGCCCGCCGGAAGTACGACAGAAACCTTCGCTGTCCTGAAACTGTATTGTGACAATTGGCGATGGCAGGGGGTGCCCTTCTATCTGAGAAGCGGTAAAGGAATGTCCTGCCGGACGACGCAGATTGTTATTCAGTTCAAGCAAGTGCCCTACATTCTATTCGAGGATATGCCAAAAGCACCGATCGGAAATCGGCTTGTTATTCAAGTTCAACCGGCAGAAGGCATTCAGATGCATTTTGAAACCAAGGTTCCAGATTCGGAGATGAGGACGCGTACCAGCACACTCGATTTCAGTTTTCAGGGAACAAGCGGAGGGAAGTCCCTGCCAGACGCCTACCAGCGTTTGCTACTCGATGCATTCAATGGAGACGCCAGTTTGTTTGCTCGCAGTGATGAGGTCGAACTTGCGTGGGGAATCATTGACCCCATCATTGCAGCTTGGAAAAGTCCAGCTGCGCCAGCCTTGCATCACTATCAAACAGGCTTGTGGGGGCCGGATGAGGCATCTGAGTGGATGCGGCAGCAGAAACGTGAGTGGTTTGATGTCTGTCCCGTTTTGCGGTAGCAATCAGTGCTACGTCAGCGATCTCATGCAGGAGTACCGAATCGTTGAGGTTAGTGTTCAAGCAAGAGTGGATGTTTCTGCGGTAGGTGCTTGTGAGGCACTGCTGCAGTAAGCTTCGGCGATCAAAAAGGCATCCTGCGCTAGGTCGCGACAATCACTGTCATCACTAGATAACGAGGCAATGGTGTCATTGGTCGGGTTGAATGTCCACCGATGAATCTTCAGCGTCTGATGGTGGCCCGGGGCTGCCATCTGTTGAGTCACTGATGCTTTGGGGCAGTGTGTTGAACGCGCCTTCGCTACGAATCGGGATGGGCCTGCTGAACGAAGCGGAGGTTTGCTCCTGTTCCTGCTGGTTCTTTATCTCGGCATCTGCAAAATGCGATCCGGGGCTCAGGGCCCCCGCAATGCCTCTAGGTAATAATTCCGGGGTGTTTTTTGATTGATCAGTGGATTTGCTGGAGCCTGGTTTCATGGCATCAGGGCTCAGGTCGATGACTCTTGTTTGAGGTTCGTTCTGACTCTCGTTCTTCATACGCCCGTTTGTTGATTCACTGTCACCAAAATCCGGTGTCTTGGGGCCGCGGTCCAGGTTTGGGTTGAGTGCGAGTTCCAGTTGTTCAGAAGCCCAGGCTCGCCAGTCTGGTCGTGTTTCAATCAGCATCAAGTCTTGCAGTTGGGCGACCACATCGGGACCGTTCTCATCGAGTCTGCGTCTTAAGCGAACGAGATTACCTAGAAAGTGAGCTTCAGTTGGATCAATTTCGACTGCTTGCCTGTAGAACTCAAGTGCTTGGTTCTTTTTGCCAGCTTTCTCCAGTACCAATCCCAAGTTGTAGTAGACAGCAGGATCGGTAGGCATCAACTCTCTGGCCCGCTCAAACGACAGAACGGCCTCGTAAAGTTTGCCGTCGTCAAATTGCAGCAGTCCTAAATTGTTGTGGGCTGGTCCGTATTGAGGATCGGCTCTGATTGCGGAAAGCAGTTTTTCTGCTGCATACTCTGGCTCGCCATTTTCTAATGCGTTCACACCAGCCAGAGTTAAGCGTTGTGCTTTGGCGGGGTTCCGACTGGACTCAATTTTTATAAGCGAAGCATGTTGATCACTGAAGGATGCGCAACCAACGATTATTACCAGCAGCGAAGCTGTGGCGAGTACTGAATAGGCGGTGCGTCTAGCCCTCATCCGTGACTCGTCAGAAGGGTGTTACGTCAGGAAACGTCGGTATTTGAGCGTGTTCATCGGAAATCTACCTACGACCGGTGAGCTACTCTATTCATTTCGACTTTTCGGTGAAAAGAACATTTGGGTCAATACCAAAGTTGCCTTCCATGACTCAGGGCCCGTTTGCTGCGTCCCCGTTCTTGGCTCGGTGAGTGTCAAGTCTCGGACTAGAGTTCCGGAATTCTCATCTCTGAGATTCTCACAGAAGGCAATGATTTGCGTCAGGCTTGCAGGAGCAAGGTCAATCGTCGTAGAACGAAGTTCAAAATCAGATCGATTGATTCTTTGAGGTGAGGTCGGCTCTTCACGCAGTAAGGTGGATTCCGGCAGGTCGGCAGCTGTTCTCGCTGCTGAAATTCGGTTGGTGATTTCAGAGGGGGAGTCGAGGCGAAACGCAGCGACTTTGGGTGCCGATTTTAGTTGTTTGATATCATTTAGCATTGTGCGGATCGAATCTAGGTCTTGGAATGATTGGTCCAAGCGTTTCTGTTTCGCCTTCGTTCCCATGACGCCACTGATTGCGTAAATTCCCATGAAGACCAGGGCGATGGTAATGAGCTGTCGCTGACGTTTTGGGCTTTTTCCTGTCATTTCGCATCGATCTCCGATTCATCCGTTGGGGGAAGTGTAAGACGAGATGTAATGCCAGGGCCAAGTGGAGGGGGTGTGCCGGTGGAGGGATTGCCCTGTTCAACTCTGGGAATTGCGGCTGGCTTCTCGCCGGCATGGTTGGTGTTAGCTGAACTGTCTTTTCGCCATTTTGCTTGGAGCGAGGACTCAAACGTTTTAGCGTCTTTTTGCGTTGTGGCAGGTTGGGAAACGTCGAAGCCACCTTGGGAGAGTGCTTCTGCCACGACCCCCGCGTCGACAAAGTGTTGGACTTGAAATGTAAGATTCAAATCCCCATTGCGGATATCGATTGAGCTGATTCGCATACGGGTGGCTGTTGGCAAAGATGCTAAGAGTACACGCATCACTTCAGTTGCCGAATTGGGAGCTTCGATCTGTTTGGTTGCATTTCTTGAGCCCATGATTCGGGAGTGTTCGCTGCGAACACGTCGTAGTAGCGAAGCAGGTACGCGAGTATCAGGAAAGGACTCTTCGAAGGCTTCAGATTGAGCAAGCAGATTTTTCGCAATTCTGCTTTCGATTCTTGTCGCGCGCCACCAACTGCCGAAGATCATCGTTGCGAGGCAGGTGGCAACGGCAAATGCCAGCCACGAAAGTTGACGACTGATGGGCCGCAGTGGATCTTCCGACGCAAGGTCATCACGTCGAAGATTGAAGAGGTTGGAGGAGGGCTTTGAGAGAGCTGTGTTAGCACCCTGAAGGTAATGTGAAATTAACGAGTCTGAGTCGAGTTGTATTGCTCCTGCGTTGTCTCTAATCAGTGCCACCTGTGCTTCAGGGCAGTCAACAACGAGGGTTTGCTTCGATTTTGCAAGGTCCAGATTTTTGTGTCGTTTCAGGCTTGCAGCTTCAAGTTTGAAGTATTTCCACGAAAAGATGCAATCGTCCGCCAGCGTGATCAAGTCGGCATGGTCGCCATGACAGAGCAGAAGGCTGTTTGTGCCGACAAACGCATGTTTTTCATGCAGTGATGTAATGGCAAGGGCGGCACTCGGGATAATGTTGGTAACGGGAATGTTTGCGGCTTCCAAACTATCCGTAAGTGGTTTCCATTCATGCACTTCGATTGCAATAGCAGAAACAGAAGCGCCGCGCGGCGATTGATCCTGGGCAACCGCTGAAGGGAGTGCTGCAAAGTCAGCTGACATGGATTCAGCGTCGATGGGAAGATGATTTTCAAGTTCATAAATCAGTGAGGGCCGATCTCTTGTGTCAAGTTCGGAGGGCAGGTTGAGGCGTGAAAAAAAACACGAATCAGATGCTGGGGCAATGATGCATCCTGTGTTCACGAAATTTGATTTTTTTCGTAATTCTTTGACTGCTGCAACAATTTCAGCATTGTCCGTTGCTTTGGGAAGTGTGCGGAAATCATCGGCAACATGAATACGCCATTCATGCTTGTCTTGGATAATCAGGCTGCCGCGAAACATCATTTCAAGCCCCGCTTTCGATTGTTGCGATTTCCGTTCGCGCCCTTGGGCTTTTTCTGCGTGCGTTCGAGACTTAAGGTCGTCGTTTTACCCAAATGTCTCAAGGTTACCTGGTCGGCCTGAATGCTCGTGATGACTATTTCATCAGGGGCTAATTCCAAGGTTTCACCAACAGCCTTTACATCGAATTCACCATTGGCATCGGCGATGATGGCAAGGCTGTTATTTGATTCGATGATTGTTCCAATAAGGCTTAGGTCAAGTTTGGGGTGTGATTTAACAGGGGGGGGTTGGGGAGGGCTTGGTTTGGGCGGTGGAGCTGGCTTGGCGTCATAGAGTGGTCCACGCAACTGTCGTTGTGTCATCGCGGTCGGAATAGTGATTTCAGGATCGCGGGAGACTTCGGGGGTGGAAGCGTGGCCAGTCTGTAGGCCTGGCAACTGTTGCGATGAATCATCGACAGCAGAAACTGACCAGAAAACGATAGCAGCAGAAAACAACAACACACAAGCTGTTGTGATCGTTAGATAGTGCCGTTGTCGCTGAAGTTCCATGTTGCAATCGAACTGTTAAAGATAAAAGCGTTGTTGTTGTACGACGCCCTCTGCATCGCGTTTCATGACAGTGAATGTTCGCAGTGAGGGGCCCGTTGGTGAGCGTGCATCGATCCAGATCGAAAAGTTTGTGCTGGTCTCTGAAAAAAAGGCTTGTAGTTGGCGTTGTTTCTGTTGGTTGCTCACTTCGCTTAACAAAAGAGTCGGTAGCGATGCGGTGGGACTTGACCTGTATCGTTGCAAAACTCGTCTTGCTTTTCCATCTTGCACGACAATATTGGCTAACGCCAGAATTGCTTCGTCGGATGCGCGACGAAAGTTCAGTTGTCCGCTTCCCCAGCAGGTTAAGTTTGTCGTAGCAGCCTGCAATGAAGACTGATTTCTCGCGGTCTTACTGAGAGTTGCTAGGTCGAATACTTCTCCCCAGCTGCGGAAGGCATCTCGCACATCTTCCTCTCCCTCGTCATCCGTTACAGCAATTTGCTTTTCTTCTCTCGATATCTGCATTGGTTCGACTGCCGGAATCAGGCGAGTTGCAAGTGTCACGTTCGATCCAGCGACCCGGCTGATACTGTCTTCTGTTTTCTTTAAGCCCACGTGGTGGTAAAGCGTGTTCAACGGGAGCTTGGCGTCTTCGTCCGCAAGAAGAAGGTCAAAGGTGACTTCACCGAGAGTGAGCTTACTTTGAATCACCGGGGTTGTGGTGTTGTCCTGACGCTCGTTTTTTTTGTCCTGCTGTTCAAAAATACGTCCAGCATTTGCCAGCAAGGTTCGTTGCAGACTTAGAGAGCCCCAGCGTTTCTGCAGCATGCGTTCCTTGTCCGCAGCGTTCAAACCCATTCTGAGACTTTGACGTGCGAGCATGCTGAGGCACGTGATGACGAGAATGGAAACAGCGATGACAGTCATGAGAACATAACCGGAGCGAGATTGGCGTTTGTGTCCCGCATATCGCCTTGCAGGTCTGGTTGCTGTTAGGTGCTTTGGTTCTGCTTTAATTTTCATGATGATGGATCACCTCACGCCAGAGAATTGTGCCATCGTTACTTTGGACCGTGATTCGGAATGATTCAGGAACTTCCGGCAGACCGCCGGTCTCTGCCATGGATAATCTGTCGTCGTCAACTTCAAGGAAGGAGAGCGAGTCGATTGAAATTGCCCCGAAATCGATCCACACTGGATCCCATGAGTTCCCGTCGGATGTTCTCGCCAGTATCCGCTTACTTTTCACTTTGCGAAGCGCGTACCGAACACGTCCGGGGCTTAGTGACACGCTGCGACTGGCCTTGTCACGGGCCAAGAAGCCGTGCAGCGTAATCCCATTCGGGTCGACCTGCATTCCTCTTGCGTTTTGCAAGTCCATCCTTAGTTGCTGGATCAAGGTTGTGGAAGAAGCTTGTTGCGTGTCGTGTCTTTGAAGTTGCTGTGTTTGTTTCAGCGTAGACCAGACAATCCCGAGGATCGCGGTCATCATTAACGAAGTTAGGACCGCCGAGGCGACCAGTTCAAGCAAAGTGAATCCGGATTGTTGCCGACGACTTCTCATGGATCGATCGCCTTCACGACGCTTGTTGATGCAAGGAGGTTCAGCTTGGAGTTGGTCTCCCGCTCAATGATTTGCAACTTAATGATCTGCATAGGAATTGGGTTGCGAAGCATTTTCTCTGTCACGCTTGTTCGCCAAGACCAAGTTGGATGTCCAGGAAGAGGGCCAGTCGCAGCAGAGGGGATCCCGGTGCGACTTGCGGACATGCGGTTCAATAGATCATCCGCGACTTCGACTGCGGTGATTTTGGAGCGTGCCAAACGGATCTGTTTTTGATGCTTTGAGAATGCCAGTAAGGATGAAACGATTACCGTCGCAAGAAGAGTCAAGCCAACGACAACTTCAACCAAGGTAAAGCCATGCCTCTGCCTAGAGCGATAGGATGTCATTAACCTCGCCCACTTCACTGGTTTGAATGATTTGGCCACTCGCACCCAGAACAATGATCCATTTGCTTTGGGAACCTTGCGTCAATTTAAAGGCGTAGGTTGGAGAGGCTCCATATTGGTTATAGCGGATATCAAAATCAGTGGTTGGACTTGTCTGCTGGCGGAACTTGGTTTCCCCGATGTGTATCCCGCTTGGTAATTTGAAGGATCGAATATTCGGATCTTGCGCTGTGCTTACACGTAGTGTACTTGCCATGGTGGCAACAGATGTACACACCGTCCGTCTTTGAGTGCTTGCCTGGCGTCTGGCGTGGGCGTCCACGCGTCCGATGATTTCTACTGCCTGGGTAAATCTGTAGTCGCCAACTCTGCTGGCCAGCGATGTCATCGCAATCGTAGCCAGTAGGCTTAGAATAACGAAAACGATCATCAGTTCCAGAAGCGTGAAGCCTTGTCGGTTTTCATTGACGCCCATCTTCGCCACCCAGAGATTCACTTGTGAAGTCCAAGTTCTCACCCTCGCCACCCTCTCGACCATCAGCACCCAAACAGATGATCTCGTAGGGTTCTGAAGAGCCTGGGCTGACATATTCGTATGGGTTTTTCCAGGGATCCAGTGGAGCCTTGTTGAGAAAGCCGTTTGGCCAAGAATCGGTTGGGCTTAGCAATAGGTTGATGCCTTCATCGGTGGTTGGGTAACGACTCTGATCTGCATAAAAAGTTTCGACCGCTTTGACGATGTTGGCAATCTCTGTTTTGGCTGCATTTTGTTTGGATGAAATCAGATAGCCGCGCGTTCGGACTGCCACCAATCCGGCAAGCATTCCCAGAATGACCATCACCACGATCAATTCCACTAACGAAAAAGCATTTCGCTGATTTTTCGAGTTCGTCGCCGCGTATTTACATGACATTTCCCGCCTCCAGAATAGGAAGGATGGTTGCTAATAAAAGAAAGCCGACCGCAGCGGCCAGAACAAGGATTAATGCGGGTTCCAGTAGGGACGTGAGCCGAGCCGATGCAGTGGCTACCTGCTCATCATAGTCCTCTGCCAGTTGGAAAAGCATGTCATCCAGTTTACCAGACTCCTGCCCTACCGAGAAAACGCGTACTGCCAGTGGGGGAAAGGCACCATCCTTGGCTAGTGCATCAGAAACATCTTCACCTGCCGCGATTCGTTCTCCAAATTGTCTCAGGGCACTTTTGAATACAAGATTCGAGGTTGAACGCTCTGCCAGTTCTACTGCTTTGGTCAATTCAATGCCGCTGCGTGAAAGAGTCGCAATGATCATTGCGATTCGTGAAACCCCCTGTTTGACTATCATGGGACCCAGGATGGGTAGCTTCAGCAATTTCTGATGCCAGTAATGCAGTCCTCGTTCGGTGCGCAGGATCGACATCACGCAGAACAGCATCACTACGAATAAAGCGGCAAGGAGCCAACCGTAATTGAGAAGCAGGTTGCTCAAATACTTTGCGACTTGGGTGGGCCAAGGTAGGACCTCCATGGTTTCTTCAAGATTCTCCAGTAGTGGAGGCAGGACTGAAGTCATGAGAAATATGGCCGCAGTCGTCCCAAAGCAAGTCAGAAACGCGGGATAGACCATGGCGGTGGTTACAGAATTGCGAAGGGTCAATTGCTTGCGTTTGAATTGCGACAGTTGTTGAAGAACAGAGTCCAATGTCCCGGAGTTTTCACCCACTTCAACCATGTGAATCGATGCAGGATCGAACAGCTTTGGCTGTTCAGCCAGCGCACCAGCCAGTGACGAGCCTGATGCGACTCGATCGCGGACCTTCAACATCGCAACACGAAACGGACCTCGATTTTGTTCGGTAATGGTATCCAGTGCATCCAGAATGGGGATGCCAGCATGAAGCATCATGGCCATCTCATGGATTGCAGTTGCCCATTGAATCCGAAACGAGCGGAGCGGTAGGGAGAAAGGGTTTTTGGTTTTTGCTTTGGTTGCGTTGGTTTCAACGATTTTTTTTACGCGAACGCCTTCCGCACGTAATTGATCACGAGCTTGGCGGGGTGTGTCCGCGGAGGCTGTGCCGCGAACAACAGTGGAGTCTGCTTTGACGCCTGTGTAATGAAATACTGCCATCTAAGAAAGATAATGTTGTTATCGATTGATTGCGAATGTCAGTGTCAGCAAGTGTTTGCTTTCGATTTCTTGATCAATTGAGTTACAAGTACGCGAGTTTAGCTTTGGATTTGGTGATCGGGCGTGGGAGGTCAGAGTGTTGTTACTCTCATGACCTCATCGAGCGTGGTTACTCCCTGATGAACTTTCAGTAAGCCATCAGTGGCAAGCAAGTGCATGCCTGCCTGCATGCCCGCTGCACGAATTTGTGATGCATTACCACGTGATTGTATAAGTTCCCGACAGTTGTCATTCATGACCAGCAGCTCAAAAAGTCCAACACGACCACGAAAACCGGTACCTCTGCACAATTCGCAACCCACCGGTGCGAATGCCCCTGGGAGTTCCTTAAGTACGATGCCCTGCTCTTCGAGTAGTGTCTTTGGTGGGTCCGCGAGTGATGCTGTACTCGCTGGGTCGGGTTGTTTGCATGTCGTGCAAAGACGGCGTACGAGCCGCTGAGCAAGTGACGCAACTAATGAACTGCTTACCAGATAAGGCTCAATGCCCAAGTCCAATAATCTGGTCACTGCGCTGGCTGCATCATTGGTATGCAGAGTGCTGAAAACGAGATGCCCAGTCAGAGACGCCTGAATGGCCATGACGGCTGTCTCTCCATCACGCACTTCCCCGACCATGATGATATCAGGATCCTGACGCAGGACGCTGCGCATTCCGGAGGCGAAAGTCATCCCTTTTTTTTCATTGATTTGCGTTTGGCTGATCCCCTCGAGTTGGTATTCGATGGGGTCTTCGAGCGTAAGTACGTTCAGATCTACCGAGTCGATTTCCTGCAGTGCACCATACAAGGTCGTACTCTTGCCACTTCCTGTAGGTCCCGTCACGAGAATCATGCCATGATCACGCTGAATCAAACGACGGAATGAGTCGAGGTAATGAGTTGGCATCCCAAGTTCACCAAGCGTGTAGAGTCGGGCACTTTTGTCCAGAAGCCGGATCACGATCCGCTCATTGTGACTCGTGGGTAGAGAAGCAATACGCAAGTCAACATTACGATCACCCAATTGGACCGTTGCACGTCCGTCTTGAGGAAGGCGTTTTTCAGCGATGTTCATTCGCCCTAGCACTTTTATTCTCGTCAATACTTCTTCCTGAACTGCTTTCGGTATTTCGAAGCTGTCAAAAAGCACACCGTCAATTCTTTGTCGAACAATGACCCGATCTTCGTAGGGCTGGATGTGCACATCTGATGCACCTGCCTTGACTGCATCAAAGAGTAAATGATTGACGAGTCGAATGATGGGGGCACGCCCCTCTGTGTCAAGCAGGTCCTCTCGGCTACTCAAGGCACTGACGTCACGCAAAAGCGTTTCCTCGTCCATGGTGTCGATCACTTGCTGCGCTTGACTCGATCGATCCGCGTAGGCCAAGTTGATCGCTTTTTTGATTGCCTTTTCGGTTGACAGTAAGGGTTCCGTATCGGTTTTGCACGCACGACCAATGATGTCAATGTGCTCATAACCGTTGCGATCACAGACTGCGACCACGATGCCTGCCTCGTGTTCGAAGCCCAGAACTTGATGCATTCGAGCGTATGCGATACCAAAGCGTTTCAGAAAAACTGCTGAGGGCTTCAAGTGGGATAGGTCTTGCTGAGCCTTTCCGCCCAGACTCTGGCTGAGACTCGTGTTCTGATCCGTGTCATGGCCCATGCCCGTGTGGGCTACTTGAGATTGATCGGTTGCAGAAGCCTTGGAAGCAGAGGAATGCTTCAGGTTGGAGTCCGTGTGATCACTGGTGGCAGATGGGATTGGATCTTCGGGCACACTTATTCCTGCAGCGTGTTTTCCAGTGGTGGTATTTCCCGCATTGGTTCTGCCATCGGGTGCTGTCCGCTGTAGGGCAGGGCTCGGTGTTGAGTTGGCGGATTTACGCATGGGATCAACATGGGGCGGCTGACAGGATCGTTGGCGGGAATTTCCATTTCCCTGATGTCGTTACCTGATAAGTATTGCAGATCTCGGAACTGTGAGTCGCGAAGGATTTTCGGGCGAATGAACAGAAAGAACGAGGTGCACTTGTCTTCAGCCGATGTTTTGCTTGTCAGTTCACGTAAAACCGGGATTTTTTCGATCCATGGTACACCCGAGAAAGCCTCGGATGCAGATCCCCGTTTTAGTCCACCTACCACGACCGTTTTACCGTCAGGAATGGTGACGACACTGCCTACCCTGTCAATTTTTCTCTGTGGCGGGAGTAAACCAGGATTGTCGCCACCCGTGGAAATTTGCTCTCCTTCAAAAGAGCTGAATTCAACGTCAAATTCGAGCTGCAGATGATCATCTTCGTTGATGTGCGGAGTGACGGTAATGATCGTGCCGGCTTGTTGGTTTCCACCCAAACTTTGTGAACCCACTGTATTGATTACGTTCACGCTGTTGAATGGAAAGCTTTCCACACTCTCAAGCGTACCCGTTTGGTTATCGTTTACAAGAATCTTGGGTGATGCGAGCACTCGGCCGCGATTGTGGCTGGATAAGGCACTGACGATTACATCAGCAACTTCGGGATCCAGCAGAACTCCGTTGAAACCGGCAAAGCCTTTTGGCGTTAGCATACCGGTTGAAGCATCGACCTCACTGAGGCCAAATGAATTGAACTTGAAAAGTTTTGTATCGCCAGTCCGGTCACCCATGGAGACTTCGACTCCAAGTGAGAAATTACCACTGGTGTTCACCGCTACAATTTCGGCTTCGATCATCACTTGCGGACGCCGTTGATCCAAAGACTTGATCAGCTTTTCGTACAGATTCTGGACACTTGATGGCGCATAAACAATCAAACTGTTGGTTGCGACATCTGCAGAAACCCTGGCTCCACCGGGCAGCGATGCGACCTGTCCACCATTGAAACCAACTGCTTCAACTGAATTGAATTCCATACCACCACCGAATAGCGGGCGCAGAGCTGCATTGTCGTTTTGTGAAGCTGTGGTGGGAAAACGGTCGTTGTTGCCGTCGTTGAATGGCATGCGAACATCGCGACCACCGGTTTGTCCACGGTATACTGGAAATGCTCCTCCTAAGGCCGATTGCCTGTTGCTACCACTCATCCCGAATGCGGGAGCCAGACCGGTGAAGCCATTACCTTCTGCGGCAATGGTTGTCTCGAAGCCACTTGCTTGCGAGACTTGGCCACTGCCAGCTGCTTGCTGCAAGGCAAGTAAGGAATAAAGCACCTCGACCGCTTTCGCATTTTTTAGTTTGTAAAATTGGATCGGGCTCTCGCTGGAATCGATAGGTTGATCCAGTTCGCGGATCAGCATTTCAACCTGCTGTTGAATTTCCGGTGCTGCCCGCACGATCAGCAAGTTGCCATCCGGATCCACGGTGGTTTCGATGTTGTTTTCCACATCATCCTGGCTGACCAAACCCAGGACCAGTTTCCGGACGCGATCGGCTGCAATATTTCGTAAGCGGTAAACGCGGGTCTGAAAGCCCATGCCGGTGTCGAGTTGCTTCAGTAATTGCAGGATTCTGGTTACTTCGCTCGAGTCACCAGCGACGACGATCCGACGGTCAGAACTGTCATTGAACAGCTTGATGTTCTGGTGGTTGTCGCCATCGGCTGACTTGAGGATCAGTGCCTCAGCCTGTTCGATTAATATACCCGGATTTCGGTGTTTCGCCTCGTAAAAATCAATCGTCGCCTGACCAGCAGGCGCATCTATCAACTTTAGTAGCTCCACGATCGTTTTCACATTCTGAGCATAGTCTGTCACAATGATCAGACGGTTTTCTGGTAGCACCAGAAAATTTGCTCCCTTGGAGAGAAATGGCCGTAACGACTGAGCCATGTTCGTAATATTGGCATTCTTGATTGGAATCACTTGAGTGACGGGAGCTGCAGGTCCGTCTTTCGCAAGTACCTCGGTTGAGTCGCCAGCCGTTGCGTAAGGAACCATATCAGCAAAATCGACAATTCGTTTCCAGCCAGCAACATCCGAGTCGACCACAGCGAGGTTCTCGCCTTTCAGCAGGCTGCCCAGCAAAGCAGGAAGAGCACTCTTGGGAAGCTTGGCAGGGGTGTAGATTGTGACCTGCCGATTGGCAAGGTTGGCGCTGTATAGAAAACGCTCGTCCATCTGCTTGGATACGGCTTCAACCAAGCGTGGCAAGCTCACCGTGCCGGTCAAGTTAAGTTCAACCAGTGATTCATCATTGTTCTGACCGCTTGCAATTTGCGGTACAAACAGTGAGCAGACGACGATAAAAAGCAACGTTACCAAGTGGAAACGCAGATCGCCTCGGTTATGGTGGCAGAAGTCAAGCAACGGATGCTTCCATGATCATCGGTAAAGCTTTGTTTTGAGTGGTAACTGGCCATCAAAACGCCGCTTGCGGACTTGAGGTTGGTTCTGTGTTGCTCATTCTTGGCATGCGTTTGAACAGATCACCCGCTGGGGACGCTATGAAAAGCAGCCGGTAGGCGTCAACGCTGCTTTCATTTTCAGCAGGCTGCCAACCACTCGTTTTCGTTTCACACATTCGTTTCCAGTTTCATGCGATGCAAATGACCTCTTTTCACCTGTATCTTTATGGCGTTGGCAAAGGACCGCTGGTAGCCAGCTTTGAAACGGTCGAATCACGCTTGAAACAGCTGGATACGCTCTATTTCGAGCCGGATGGTTCTTTTGTTTTGAGCCGCGAGATGGGGCGTGAGCAAGTATTTGGCATGCTTTACGATGCGGCCGGGCAACTGCAGTACTGCGATTTACAGGGAAATTGTGGATTCAAGACGTGGGAAATCGTTCGAACTGCGATTTTGGGAGATGATATCGCTGAACACGAGGTTTTGTTGCTGCCAGCTCAGGAGTTGCAAGATTTGCAAAGCTTTGAAAACTGTCTCAAAAAGAGCAAAGGAGACGTCGGCTGAGAATTGGCTGATAAGTTTTTTTCAAAAATTAATGCGGCTAGAATGCGGTTTCGACGCATAGAATGAAGAATCGGTCGTGTCGATTCTTTCAATTGGCGCGCTGTTTGCTCCTTAACGGCCTTCAGCGAAGCCAATGTGGCTAAGTAGCAAGATGCCCCAGCTAGGGCGAGTTCTTTCAGGAGGAATCCTATTATGTTGACATCAACGAACCAAAACAGCGTCTCGGAACGAACTTCAGTGCCTCAAAATGAGACGTTTCTTTCAGATGCCGAAATCTCACGCCGCGTGATGCGTATCAGGTCTGGCTGGAGCGTGGGTGAGAAAGTGCGTCGCCGCCGTGAGGCAGAAGAGCGATTCGCAGATTTGATGGGCAAATTGGTGGGTGATACTGCTGCCTAGGCTCTGAGTCAGGCGAGCGAAAGATTGATGTTCTTGACGTGCGAGCGAGGTGCATGCTTTACCCGCTGTCATTCACGCATCTAGGCTTTCGCCGCCGCTGGGGGAGTCGTCGAGCGCTACTCCCGCTACGGCTTGTCGATAACGGCAGGCTTCGATGAAAGACTCGAGTAACACGAGTGCCGCGATCGCGTCGACGCGTTGTTTTTTCTTGGCTCTGGTTAAATTTCCGCCAATTCGGCGATTTGCGTCCGCCGTGGTGAATCGTTCATCGAACATTCGTACTGGCAGCAAAGTCTCGGCCGCCAACCACTTCGCGAACTCTCTCGCTTCCTTGCTCTTCTCGCTTTCTCCGCCATCGCAGTGAATGGGAAGACCAACGACGATACCCACGATTCGCTCTGACTTGATCAGTGAGCGAAAGTAATCACCGTCGTTTTGCCAGTTTGCTGCTGGATACACCTCAAGCGGGCTCGCCAGAATCCTGTCTGGATCGCAGATGGCAATCCCGATTCGGACGGTCCCGTAATCAAACGCAGCAATCCGACCAGAAGTCGGGAACTGGTCATCGGGTTGAGTGGGGGCCTCGGAACTCACTGATAATTCCTCGCAACGTCTCAGGATAAACGGTACGGGAACAATATACACCCAGGTGTTGCATCACAAGCCTTGGCCTTGCAGTGAATGACTTTTTTGATCACTGTTCCAAGCACTGTTGAATTGCTTGGAAAGGCTAAAGTTGACTGGCAAATAGTACCTCAGGCGAACGCATGATCACCCACCTGTTTTCAGGAAGAGCGTTATCCTGCAGGTTCACGTCATGATTCTAAATCGATTGCAAAATTAATCGTCATCGTTCGGTCGTGAACGCATATTAGGCGTAATTTGCTCAATCGAATTCGAAAGTTCAACTCCCAATTCCCGTGCAAGTTGTCGGCACAGGCTGACCGGGTTTCCCCCTTCAAACGCTTCTGCTTCTTCGATACGACTTTTGATGTGAATGCGATCAAGCGAATCAGGTAGCAGTTGGTATGCCTGCAAGTACCAGTGAAGAGCCCTCTCTCGGCATGGCTGCTGATAGGTTACCGATTTTGCGCGTTCACCTAAGTCCCACCACATGTCAGCGAGTTCTGCTTGCATTTGCGGGTCGGGGTCTGAACCTTGTTGCAGGTCTTTGCGAGCCATTTCCTGCAGCACTTCATTGTCACCTTTTCTTAGCAGGGGTAATCCGGTATCCCAGTCCCCTTTGGTGAAGCACAGAAACATTCCGAATGCCGCCGCTGTCTCTTGGTTGTCTGGGTTTTTTCGATAAGCATCAAGATCGGATAATGCCTCTTTGAATTCATTGTCGGCGGTAGTCAGTGAAGCTTTCAGTTTGTTCAGCAAACGAGGAAGTAGTTCCTCGTTGTTCCTGCTTGAGAATTGGAAAGCGATCCCAACGATCTGTGAGGCCTCAGCAAAGTCATTCTCCACGATACCGATATGTGCGACCAGTAGAACGCGTTTAGTTAGTCGCTTGCTGCGAATCTGTGTTCTATCGCGTTTGAGTCGGCCAGCGGAAATTTGTTGCAGCCAGTTCAGATTTTCCCGATAGGGGTCAACTTCGAATTGGGCAATGCGTTGGTCGATTGCAGTAATTAACAAATCGATATCAACTGCCTCAAGAGCCAGACGCATCGCTGCTGTTTGCATGACATAGGCGCCTGTGGGATCCAAACGGGCTCTTGCCGCATCTGTCAGCATTGTCCGTGCCAGCTTGCTTTTGTCTGATCTCTCCTTCGCGTCACGCAGTTTGTCAGCGTAGATTCTTCTTAGCTTGTCTTGCGCCTCGGCAATGTCTCCCGCTTTGGGAACAGAAAGTCGTGCGGTTGTATTTTTCGGAATGGCATTTGGCTTCAGACTATCTTTTGATGTGGGTAGGGTGCCACCGATCGAAGGGACATTGGATTTCACCTTTTCATCGATGTCGCGGTGAATGTCACCAGCCCGAAGCGGCTCGCCTTTTTCATGAGTTGTGGCTTGGAATATTTTTTCGCTGCTCAAGGTATTCGATAACAGGACTGGTAGACCATTAGCCCACGCAGCAAACGTACCATTTTCTCTGAGCCCTCCAATCGCTGAGATTAATTCCTTGCGGCTGTTCGCACTCAAGTCGGCTGGCTTCGTCCATGGTACTGCATGCTCATCGTTCACCTCGAACAGCATAATGGTGTTGCCCATGCCATCTTCGATGGTTTTTTCACGAGCAACGCGGTTCTCGCCAAAGGTGAAGTCGTCACCCGCGGGTAGAAGAAAGTTTGTATTGGTGTCGAAACGCTCAGGCGAAAGATAGGCGTCTGGGATGTATTGCAACAGTGATTTGTTGGGCTCGACATTCCATGGCTTGGAAAAATCGAATTGTTGATGTAAATCTTCGTGGCCAAGATATGGCAACAAAGTGACTCTCCATGAGAGCGTGGGAAGTTGGTTTGCGTTTGTTTTGTAAGACTGTGGAAGCCGTTTCGTTTCCGCAAAGTACTGCTGCAACGCGTTTGCGACTGTTTCGATATTGCGTTGTGCGACCTTACGTCGTGCAGTCTGGTTGAGCTCGGTACTCGGTTGTCGTTGTTCAATTGGCTTAACAGAAAATGTGCGTTTTGTCTCTGATGTTGTTGGCGGCTTTGCTACTGGTTGGCTTGAAACTGCTAATTGACCGGGGGCTGGGTCTGGCTTAGCGTTGATGCCGTTTGCTGCAGGTGAGATTTGTTGATCCGCGTTGGGATTTGCTTTGGCTTGCTCGTTGCCAGTGTCTTGGATTTGTTCTGTTTCTTGTGGCTCGGGCGCGCGTCGACGTTGGGCGGCCCGCATGAGCATTTCTTCCTGACTTGGTCCACCACAGCCAGATAAGCAGATGACAGCAAACACCAAGGTCAGGAGGGTGGCGGGCAACGAGCGGAACCCGCGGCAGGTATTGATGAAGCGGGTCATGAAGATTTCTCCTTTGCCACGACAAGATGCATCCATTGGTGAGTCAGGCTGCCACCGCCCATACACCATGTTGATGTGATGTTGATTTGTTCGTTTTGCTTCAGCATGTCTCGCAATGCTACTTCGAGTCTGGCTCGGACTTCCAGAAAGTTATTTTCTACCATCGCATATTCATTGGCAGGATCTGCAAGTTCAGTGGGGTTGCGTTTAAGTTCCTCAGCTCTCTCAGCGGTGACTTTTGCGGCCCTCGCAATGAGTGAGTTCACTGCTTCACTGCCTCGATCCATGGTCCAGTACCAGTGAGTACGTCGCGAAACAACCAGTAATGTTGTGGATGAAGCCCCGCAGTCGAGGAAAGCGAGTGCGTCTTCTTTGTGATTTCCAGATTCTGCAGTATCTGTGCCGTTCTCCGCCAATTCGCTGAATTCGAGTGTTGCGAAGTTAATCAAGGCGAAAGACTCGCATTGCAAACCACTTACCTCAATGCCTGCGGTTTTGAGTGCCTCGACATAATCACTGAGGTATTTTTTTCTCGCGATAGAAAGCGTTACTGGCCTACCCCGCAAGTTCTCTGAATCCGTGTCTCCGATCCATTGCGCAACCTCAATCTCTTCTCTGGAGAGTGGCACCTTTTGAGAGATTTCTTTGTCCAGTAGCTGTTGCGTCAGCTTATCTTTTACCGATGGAATGGAAACGAAATGTGTCACGGTCTCGCTGGATGGAAACCCGGCCCACACACTCGTGTCGTCTGAGATTTTCTCTCTCGCAAATTTCATCAAAGCAGGTAGCTGTAAAGTGGCTGGAGAGCTGGGTTCTGCAGCCTTGCGACAGGTGGGTTTGGATAGAGGTTCAAAAAAAGTATCCAAGATTGTGACGTTGCCATCTTTTTCTGCCAGCAAAACTGCTTTGATGGCTGCTGAGCCGATGTCCAGTCCCCAACAACGGGTGACTTTCTTGCGTCGCGTTCCAAGAAGCTTTTTCTTTTTGGGAGCGAAGCTGCATTGGATGCGTCCCTGGCCGAGTCCTTGAAGTGCCAGCCCCACAGCAACATTAAGTTGCCCTGCGTTTGCCGTGAATGCTTGGTGTTTGCCCAGGCCGTGCATTTGTGGTAGGCCGAGTAGTGAAAATTCTCCTCCTAACCAACTCTTGTTGGAGGTTTTCCAGCGTGGCAGCGGGCAACGCGTTGCGGTCTGCTGCGACTTGATCAGAGATGCAATTTCTCTGACGTCCTTTTCGGCTTGTTGAAGTTTCGGTGCCGATTTCGCATACGTGAGAGCCATCCGGCCCAGTACCTGAGTTGCAAAGGGTTCCCGCCGGACTTGTTCGCCGTACCAATCCGCTTTGCTGGCCCATCTGACCATTCTTTCCAACTCTTCGGTTGAGGCACACGCTGGAATTGCACGCAAAGATTCCAGAGCAGAAGCGAAGTTTCCTTTTGCTGCATAGCTTTTGGCATTGCGTGTCAGTTTTTCGCTTACCTTTTGTGAGAGTTCCTTGTAACGCAATTCCTTCGGATACCGATCGAGTAATTGCTCAAGAAGGCCACCAACTAAACACCAGTTTTTTTCAGCGATAGCAGTTCGAAGATCATCCTGAAGAGCTTGCATTTCACGAACTCTCGCGTGGGCACGCTGGAAAAGTTTCTCGATTTCTGCGTCCCGCATTGCACTTGGCACTTGTTCCAGCAGACTGACCACCTTTGCATTGTCGTTTTCTTCGAACGCCTTTCTCGCTTCATTGATTTTTCGCGTAGCATCTTCGGCGGTCTGGTCCCGCAAGCTTTTAATCTTGCTCACTGCAGTGGCAGCCTGTTCGGCTACCGATCGAAAACGATAATCATTGCTTTTACTTAGATTCTTGATCAGGGCTAAGGCGTGCTCATACTCATGCAGCTTGGTTTGTTTGAGGGCCTCAATCAGCTTCTTTTCGTATTGTTCGTAGCGGTGTTGGGTGGATTTCTCCAAGTTGGCGCCACATTTACCACAGAACTTTTGGGAGAGTGTGACGGTCTTGCCGCACTCGTTGCACGGTTCGGTGAGATGGTGGCCGCAACCCTCGCAAAATTTTGTGTTTGCAGCATTTTCGGTTTTGCAGTTTCCACAGGCATAGCTCGTTGCCTGAGCGATTTCTTGTGGCGCACTCATTGTGTATCCGTGGTAGTTCCCTACTCGTAAAGTTGCTGGATTACTTGCTTAGTTCTACAACTGCACCGTGGATCGGAAACCAGTTCGAAAACTGATTCTTGTCCGCGGGATCACCGACCTGGACGTATCCATGCTTCTCGGCCATGTTGAAAATAGTGGTCGGGCTATTTAGAGGGATCTTCAGGCTCAGACGGAAATTACCTGGTGTTTTCAATGGCGTTAGCGTTGCATTGATGATTTTTGGTTCGACGTCGAGAACTTCAATTTTTCGGGAGGTGTCACCATTGGTTCTAACGACGAGATTGAATTGATGCGATTTGTTGTTCGTCAGTGTTCCGATGTCGAGTCCATCCTGAAAGTGTATGTCACGGCTGTAGAAACTGATGGGCGAACGAGTTTTGGCGGAGTAGGCGACGGTGCGTACTACCGTTTTCGTTCCGTCTTGCGAACGAACGCGTAACTCCATGTTGCCTGAAAATCTGCCCTTTTCCAGCGGCGTTGTGAAAACATGAATTTCCACAGCATGTGCCGAGTGTTTGTCTGCTAATCTCGGATCGTTTTGACCTATCGGTTCGGCATACCAAGCAAAGTCCTCGGCCTCGCACTCGATGTTTTCCACTTCGAAGTTCGTCCATGCCTGACTGCAGATCACGAAGCGTGTGTGGGTTGTTTCCGCAACGTTTGTCTGTGGAAAGGTGATTTTCTCGGGACTTATAAGCTCACCCTTGATTTCGCCTTTGACCTTGAGTTCTATTTCTGGCAAAGTCGGATCGTTGGTAAACAGAAAAGCCGACTGTTCGTACTTGTCGACTTTGTAGCCGGTATTCCACGTCAGTTCGATGGTGGTCTGTTCGCCAGGTTGCAGCAGGCTTGATCCCAATTTACCTGCCGTGCATTTACATGTTGTCGTTCCCATCTTCAGGGCGAGTGGAGCAGAGCCTTTGTTGTGGATTTCGAATTGGTGAGACGCGGTGCCATGTGGATCCATGATGCCAAAGTCATGGGTGTTAGTTGGTAGGTAGGCGATTGCCTCGTTGAGTTTGTCTGCATTCTGGAAAATAAATTCACGCTCTTTGATGTCCGCGATCTTTTTCTCATACTCCGCACGCAGAACATCGGGAACACCATAAGGTTTGTAGTGCACGCTCAAAGATACTCCCGAAGCCGCGGTGATCATTGCTACCAAGCTTCCCACGAGTAAGAGGGTGCGTTTCGATGAGGGGCTCATGTTTTTGACGCTTGTCTTGATGTATAAGTTGAGTCACAGAAACACCCCTTGCAGTGACTGCACTGCAAGGGGTTGATTGTTGGCATATGAGCACACAACACTCATTTACCTAACTGTCTTGGGTTCGATCACTCGAACGCGCCTTTGAAGTAGGCGTCGTCGAGGAAAATACCACCGAAGAACTGGTCTGTGGGCATTTCTTGGCGGTCGTCAGCGTAGCCGACACCACTGATTTCAAGATCAGTAAGGCCATCAGCGATGTCGAACCCTGGATTCAGGAATCCGTCATTGTTGAGGTCTTGAAAGGATTTCACGCTTCCATCTGCCATCAAGATATTGCACGACCCTGCGTGGATCGCGTACCAGTCGCGGGTGTCCTGCAGGTAAATATTGTTGCCGCTGCCGGGACCTGTTGGTGCGGCACAGGATGCTGTGGTGGGCTGGGCCCGCTCGCACGCAATCTGCGTCATCAGGTTAGCGCCATTACCAATCAGGTTGATCTGCTTGTTCGATGAAGCTGTGTCAACATAAGCAGGTCCATCGTTGAAAGCTTCTGTAAGCAGTGAACCGGCTGCGATGTACTCAACCGAGTCATCGGTGCCTTTGGCCCACAAGCCGCCCGGGCCATGCCCAATGGTCTGTGAAAGGATCGCTTCGTCAATGTCTCCAGGAGCAGCACAGCCAATCATGCCGATGTTGCTACTGGAAAGACGCGACTTAGACATCGTAGGCTCTCGTAGCGGTCCGGTGGTCCCGCTGAGGCCTTTGAATCCTCCAGTTGCGGCGGTGAGCAGGGAGATTGGTGTGGTGGTGTTGTCGAAGGTGGTGCGGACCATTCCTCGAACCAAGTGCCAGCTGGCAGCATAATTGGTGTTGTAGCCGTTGGTCACAAAGTGCCGTGAAACCAGCTCAGCTCGTTCAGCGCTGTTTTCAGCAGTGCCGCCAAAGAAGGTTGTCCCGCCAGTGCCAGCGACTCCTGCCCAGCTTGACTCTCCGCAGACACCAGAGCTGAGGCGTGCCAAGGGAGCACCGTCCTTCGCATCCGTTGTATCTCTGCCCAACAGGTCGTTGAGTTTCTCTGAGCCACGCAGAGGATTGCTTGGGTCGAGAGACTCGTTCATGTTTCCATTGCCGCTATTGACAATGTCTGCAACCCAACCGTAGGTGTCCATGCATCCGTCTCGACGGAAATCAGATGCTCCTGAACAGTAGGCTCCTGTTGGACTTGACGTGCTGTAACGCATGAGCCCGATACCGATGTTCTTGAGATTCGCTTGGCACTGGGCTGTTCGAGCGGCCTCTCGGGCCGAAGTAATTGCAGGCAGCAATAGTGCGGCCAGCAGGGCGATGATCGATATCACCACCAGGAGTTCAATCAGGGTGAAGCCTGTCTTTCTTTTTAACGACATTGCATTTCCTTTTTTGATCTGGACTGAATCAGAGCTCATGTCCAGAATAGATGTTGTTACTGTGAAGGAATGTGGTGGTGCCCTGTTAACGTTTGTCTTGGTTCGTTGCTGCGATCGAAGACTGCGAGAGCATCACCCATTTCTTCCTTGTGTTTGATTTGTTTCTCAAAACACGACATCTCCGTTTCGGACGGGCAATGTGCGTGTCTAATCATTCAGTTTCCTGAATGCTTCCCCGGTTGCAACGCAACCGCCTTATGACGCGTTTCTTATGTGACGCGTGGCCTAAGCTTTATCGATAAAGAATGTGGTTAGGTCGCGGATTCTCCTTGTGAAAATGGGATGCACGAGGCAGTGAAAAACCTCGCAATGAGGACAAATAATGAAGATCCATTAGTTCTGGTCTCCCTTCGAAAGAAGAGAGTGGAAGCTGGCAAGTTTTAGGGTTTCTGCTTCGACCTCATCCGAGGTCCAGTAGGCCGGCGTGCTGCCGGAGCCTACGTCAAAACCGTTGTTAATAAATCCATCGTTGTTGATGTCCGTTAGCACCTGAACTGAGCCATCGGCCATCAGAACGTTAACCGTACCTTGGTGATGCGGTTGCATGCCTCGGTAGTCCTGGCGGGTATCAAAGCTCCATGTCTTTAGCCAACCCGCAGCACCAGTTTTGGGTGTACCATTGAAAGTTGGTGGCTGAAGGAAGCTCGCAGATTTGTCGATGTTTCGAATACCATCGCCATTCTCGTCAACAAGAAGCCGACTGCGAATTGGAGATCCAACAACTGGCAGCGAGTAAAATGATCCCGAGCTCAATTCGCCGACACTTATACTTAGCTGACCGGTTGTTGATGCATCGCAAAGCAGCGGTACCGTATGTGCGGAAGCCTGACCGCTATCCAAAAGTCGCGTTGTCAACGGTCCAATGGTCAGGTTTCTTCCTTTGGGGTCTGTGCTTGAACAGCCGAGGTTGTTTTTGGCTGGGTTACCATCCGGACCAAGTCGAAAGCCGGATCGGACAAAGAACCATGTGGCGGCGTAATTTGTGTTGAAGCCGTTTTCCAGCATCTTCTTGGAGATTACATCAGCTCTGGCCGATGAGCTGGGAGGAAGGTTAGCATCAAGAATGGTGCGTGAAATGTTTTTAACCGTCTGCCCCATGTCGTTGGTGTAGCTGGTTGTTCCGAGCCGATCGACGCAATCCGTTGCTGCGAAGCTGGATGTGGGCGCTGACAGCATTTGTTCGATTGCTTTGGAAGCGGTGTTGGTACTGCTGGGACAGAGCATTTCACCGGCGATGACTTTTCTCGATACTAAATCAGACACCCAGCCTGTCTCTGTCGGAATGCCGTCACGTTCGAGATCAAATGCACCCGAACAGAAGCTTCCGTCCGGCATCGTGGTGGTGCGAGCGATGAAGGCAATGCCGAATTGCTTCAGGTTGTTCTGGCACTCGACACCGCGAGCCGATTCGCGGGCCTTCGAAATAGCAGGTAACAGCAGAGCGGCGAGTGTGCCGATGATGGAGATGACGACAAGCATCTCAACGAGCGTGAATGCACTACGATGTGCAGGGAAGTCTTGGGGGAAAAACTTCAATGCTTTTGTGTTGCAGGCAGTTTGGGTGCTGCAGGATGCCTTCATGATGGGTTGTTTCGAGGGTATGCTGTGATGGACGGAGAATGATCGCAACGACGGTTCTTGCTCGAGTGCATCCTGTCGCACTTCCGAGGCGATACCACTGTTCTGGCCGCGGGCAGATGATTGGCGAGCTGGAATGGGTTTGCAACCTGAATTCAGAGTCATTGCAAACTCTTCATCATTCCTACTTGTTTCTGAATTGAGCGGTGTGCGTAGTGGGTTGTGTCGAGTGACTTGAGGGCGACCCTAAACATTGGCTTTTGGGCAGAGGAGACATCTGCTGGCCCTGCTTTGGTAGAGTGGGTGCTGCGATCAGCTTCACGATTTCTTCATTTGTATTTTTGTGCACTCAGCCTGACTTTTTCACGTGACAAGCAATTTCTCACAGCAGCGTCCATTCTCTAGGCATCAGACGGAGTCGATGCAATTGCAACGACTGAATGAGTTGCTGCTGGAGGTTCAGGATCGCCCGTTTTATGGCAAGTACCATCTAAATAATCACCGTCCTTTGGGGGCATTGGCGGATCTCGCGTCCCTGCCCGTACTGACAAAGGAGCAACTGCTTGGGGAGGCTGCTGGCCACCCCGCGCGAATTTTTGACTTATCACGAAGTGAGTACACTCGGCTGCATCAGACAAGTGGAACGAAAGGTTTCCCGATGACCGTGCTGGACACGCCGTCGGACTGGGCTTGGTGGTTGACTTGCTGGGATTACGTGCTGGATTCGGCAGAGGTTGAACAGGATGATGTTGCGATGATGGCGTTTTCGTTTGGCCCCTTCATCGGATTCTGGACGGCCAATGATGCGTTAGTTCGACGCGGGACAACGGTGGTTCCCGGTGGCGGGATGACGAGTCAGCAACGGATTCAAATGATCTTTGACCATCGCTGCACGTTATTGTGTTGCACTCCTACTTATGCTTTGCACCTCGGTGCAGTAGCTGCTAAGCATGGCATCGACTTGACCAAAACTGCCATTCGAAGAATCATTGTTGCTGGTGAACCCGGTGGCTCAACGACCAGCGTCCGGGAGCGTTTGGAAACGTTGTGGGGTGCCAAGGTGGTGGACCACGCTGGAGCAAGTGAAGTTGGGGCCTGGGGTTTCGGCAACCCTGAAGGCACTGGAATACACGTGATCGAAGACGAATTTATTGCCGAGCTACTTTGCTTCGATGCTGAGCATCCACGAGGTATTGAGGTTAAGGATGGCGAGCAAGCAGAGTTGGTTCTGACCAGCTTGGGAAGATTTGGAGGGCCGGTGATTCGTTATCGGACCGGGGATATTGTTCGTGGGTATCGGAATCACGATCAGAAATGTGGCTTCTTGTTTTTGGACGGGGGGGTTCTCGGTCGAGTCGACGACATGATGGTGATTCGAGGGGTCAATGTTTTTCCCAGCAGCATCGAGTCCATGGTGAGAGAAATTACACCGCTCGCCGAGTTTCGAATGATTGTTTCTCGCGTTGATGAGATGGACCAGCTTGCGATCGAGTTGGAATCTGATCAGGCGAGCGTTGCCAAACTTTCTGACTTGATTCGTGACCGATTGGCCATGCGAGTCAGTGTCGATGCGGTTGCCGTGGGAAGCTTGCCTCGGTTTGAAGCCAAAGCAAAGCGACTGGTCGACCTTCGTAAAATATGAACGATGGCGGAGCAGCGGATTTGCAACTCTTTTCAAGATTTTGCCGAAAGAACGTAATCAAAAAATGACTGAGCCCGTGTTTAATGAGCCCCAAGCAAGCTTGCCCGCTGGTGTTGTACCGGTGGGGTTGGGACGTGATGAGAATTCAGCGGTTGTTATCAGTTGGAGCGACGGTGTTGAAACAAGGTGGACGGCCTTGCAGTTGCGCAAGGCTTGTCCATGTGCAACGTGCCGAGAGAAAAAACGGGGTGAAAAAAAGAAACAGGAGACTGGCGGAGATAAGCTTACCATTCTGCCCGTGCTAAGTGCGGCTGAGGCTCAGCCTTTAACGATTACTGGAATGAAGCCTGTGGGGGCCTATGCTTACAACGTAACATTCAGCGATGGGCACTCGTCCGGAATTTATTCCATGCAATTGTTGAGGACGTCAGGTTGAACCTCGGACGTCTTTTGCGTCCGCTATGAATTTGCGTTGAAAACGTTCTCGGTGTATTAGCAAACGCTGAGTGTCGGAGCTGGCTTGGGTAAACTGGCTTGGGTAAAACGGTGTCCGGTATCTGACTGGTTGTGTTGAAACGAAATGGGGTTTCAGCCAAACGTTACTCGGGCGGGGAGATCTCGGGTCCTCTTGGCCCTCTGCATGTGGACTCCATTAAAAGTCAAACAAGAATCATTGTAAGTTGCTTGAAATCAAAGCTTGTTCAGTCATAGTCGCTGCTCTAAGCGAGGGGGGCGTAAGCGGGTGGATCCGTTTTAAGCTTGTTTGTCGTTATGAAGCTGCTCCAACGACTGTGGTTCTTATCAGGCGACTGAGATTGGATAGCAGGATGATTGTGTTGCAACGTATCAAGGAGTGGTGGCGTGATTTTCGTGACCCAGTCAATAGGGAAAAACGGAAGCAGCAAAAGCGAAGCCAGAAAATGGCGGAATTCCTCGACAGGAACCGCCTGACTGAGGAGAAGCGTGCTGAAAATGACAGTAGTTGATGTGTCACGCACGCTTCTTGCAGTGCGATGCTGCTTTCATTGTGTGTCTTTGCTTCCTTGTGCAGGTCGTTTTGGAATGCTGAGGCAAGATTGCCGACGCCCTGCCGGTAACGGCGTAGCTCCATCTGTAAGTGATGAAATTGCTAAACTTTGACCAGTTTACTGACCCTTCCACCGCGGACCCATTCTGTTACGAAGATGTTGCCGTCCGCATCAAAGCATGCATCGTGCGGGTGGACGAACCTACCGGGAATCCACTTCTTGGGGCTGGTTCGCATGGCTTCTTTTTTGTCGAGCACCCTGTTACGCCAGACTTTGTCGTCACCAAGTTGTGCTACCGGTTCGTTTGTCGGTCCCAAAATTGTAATGCGGGCGTGTAAGTCGGGCACAAGCAGTAGATCACCTTGGCAATCGATGTCAGCTGGAAACAGAAAGCCGTTCTGGGTGCGCAGGTGGTTACCTTCCATATCGAACCACTGAAGTCTCGAATTGGCGCGGTCGGCGACCACTAACTTTGGGATCCCGTCTCGCGTATCAAGCCACTGTCCGTGAGGTGTGCGGAACTGGCCATCCTGCTGCCCGAAGCCTCCAATCGCTTTGATGAAATTGTCCTGAGCGTCGTAGTGATACAGAAATGCGCTGCCGTACCCGTCACCGAGGTAGTAGCCACCATCAGGGCGGAAACTGATGTTCGTGGGGCGAAACCCAAGTTTCTTTCCGGCGAATCCTGCGTGTTCAAAAATCTGGTCTCGATCCCGTGTCCATACAAGCTCACCTTTGAGCGACATCTTGGCGAAAGATTTCTTCGCATAGGAAGCCGACAGGTAAATGAACTCTTCATTACCTTCAGTTCGGATGTCGATGCCATGGCCACTGGATGTCGATGAGTCGCCCTTGTTGACGCTATGAAATCCAGCAAGGCTTTTGACAAATCTTCCGTCGGGGTCAAACACGTAAACGGAGTCAGGTGTACCTGTGTGTGTGATATAGACATAACCTTTTCTATCGACACAGACGCCGTGCGATGCATTGCCGTAATTGTGGGTCGACGGCAAGTCTTTTCGACCCCAGTGATGCATGACCTGGTAAGTGTGTTCCCCTGATCCAATGACAGAAGCTTTGGTGCCGGCTTTGTCATCGGCATTCAAGATCAACGGACCTGACAGAATTGGAAGTGCTGCGGTGGCACGGGTGGTGATGGATAGGAAGCTTCGGCGATTTGTTGTTGTTTTAGGCACGGACTTTACCAAGCTTGACTGGAGGGGTTTGGTTCTCCGAGAACGGTTGGAATCGTTCTCAAATATTTATGAGGGACTGACGGCATGGCTCTGCAATGACACACAGATTTTTTACTGAGTCGGCACGTGATTGATCGTCCAGTAAAGTTCATCTTCGAAAGTGGATCCGTCGAGTGACTTCACACGAAACTTGATATGAGCCTGATCGACAGGAATCATTTTACCAATGTTGAGCTTCACGCTTCTTCCGTCTGCTTCTAATGTGACTGATTCGATTTTTATGGTTTCTGTGCCACGCATGTCAGTCAGGGGCGAGTATCGATCTGAGCCATAGCTACTTCGCCAGTGATAATTCCAGTGTTCGGCTGCATATGATCCCAGATCAGTGGCACTGTTGGGCTCAAGTGGAAAATTGAATGTGATCCGCAATCCATTCTTCTCAACCTTGCAGTCGCTGACCATTTGCCACGGTTTTCCGGTGTAGCGAACCCGTTGTAGCCCGCCCTCTTGTAAACCGGCACGCCCCCCCCCATTCCAGCCTTGCAGTCCCGTTGCATAGACCTGCCCGTCCTTTGGGTTTACCCGAGCACGCATGATTCCAGTTCGAAAGTCAAATGGCAGTTTCGCAATTGCGGCCTGAGTATGTCCTTCGATGTCCTGAATCATCAAGTAGGACATCCAGCCCTTGCCAAAACTCGTGTGTAGCAGGTGCCCCGATAGCGGGCCCCACCGTGCGTCATCAACCCAAAGTTGTCCACCGGATGAATTGTCAAAATCCTGCGGCATCCAGATAAGTGGAGAATCAAAAGATGACGGTGGTACAACATTTTTTACGTCAATGGTTCCACCACCGGGTTCCCACTTGCCAGGAATCGAATAGGTTTGAACCCAGCCATAAAAACCGCCTGGCTTGAGTAGACTCACCTTCGATGCTGGGGTCCACTGGCCTTGATTGTCGCTTGCGGTTGGTCGTCCATCGGGTAGCATCCCCATTCCATTAGGAGTGCGGAAACCGGTGCAAAAGACTTCGCGTTTTTTTCCGTCCGGCGAGATCTTGATCACTGCTCCTGGCAGAGTTGAGTCCGCGCCGTGACCACTCTTGCTATAGTAAAAATTACCTTCATTATCTGTCTGAAGGTCGAAGTTGAAGGCATGGAAGTTGACCGAGACATCCATGTCCGGGCTGAAACTTTCATGGAAGTCTGCTTCTCCGTCCTGATTCAGGTCGTGCAATCTGACGATACGGTCCTTGCAGGTGACAAAGACGTGATCGTCCACAACTTTAACTCCAAAGGGTTCATATAGGCCCGCCGCGAATCGCTTCCAGCGAATGTCAGTCAGTTCAAGGTCGATGCCGGAGCCAATCCATATGTCACCTCCGTATGTCGACAGTGCCAATCGACCATCAGGAAAGAAGTCGAGTGCTGATGTTCGAAACCAGCTGTTCCAAGGATTTGCGTCTGGAAGCGTTAGCGTATCTAGGGCATACCCAGTTTGCTCCAAGCCTTGGTAGCCGGTGGTGTGCAATACTTCAGGCCATCGCAATGGGCCGCCAGATGTCAGGTCAGACGCAGTTCGCCGGTCTTTGAGCGGGGCTGCTTTAACTGACGAAAGCCAATCGTTTAATGACTTTAAATTATCGCCTTGTGATCGATGAATTGTGATGTTGCGAGTCTGTTTGTCCTCAGGAATCTTCAGGCAAAGGCGACTTTTCCTGTCGATTTGCCACTGCATGTCCGATGTGTCGCCAGTGATTCCTGCCGCTGTGTATTTGACGATTTGAGTTTTGTCATATTGGTAACTTATGATGAAGCAGTTTTCCGCTGTTCTGACCTGATCTCTCATCACGTTTTTTGCCGCTGGTTTAACCGAATTCCATCCCCTCGTGACAGAACCGATTACGTTGTGGACTGTTGTTTGGGTTGACTTGTCGGATGTGGTTTGTTCTTGCCCGACTGACAGTATTAGCGGTGTGCCGGGCATGATTTGCATGTTGTGTGTAAGTTCATTTTCCAACTGCGCTGGAGTCTCCAAAATCGCCCGACCGTCAATCGAGTAGCTCAATACAGCCTGTCGCCCGTGGATGTAATGTCCGCGGTAGTTCATCCAGTGTTGTGGCATCGGCCCACGTGGTAACAGGTCACTTCGCGGGTAATCGAGCGATCCATCATGACCCCATGCCCAGCCAGAAAATGCTTCAATTTCTTTACCCGCCGCGGTGACTGTGCCTTCACCTCGGTCTCGGATGTGCTGCGTTTGTGTGAGATCGAGTCCACCCTTCCAAACGCCTGCTTGATCCATGGAGTGCAGGTCATAGGAAATCGTGGTGCCACCAAGATCTACATTCAGCACACTGCTATGTTCACGTCCCAGTTGTGAAGCTAGTGTGCTGCCATAATCACGCTTGATTTCAGGCTGTTCGGAACCATTACGGGTTCCCTTGGGAAGACCTTGCAAGTACTCCTTATCGACTTCGAAATAATCTGGGTTGGACGGCTTCATGAATTGTTCGCGAACGTAGTGCACAACTTGATATCGCTCTTTGGGCGTCAGGTGTCGCATGGCAGCCATGAGTCCCTTGCCCTTTGATAACGTCATGAACATCTGGAAAGGGTCTGAGCCAAATCGCATTTTGTCGGTGCCAAAAGCACGCGCGGTGGGCAGAGAAGGCGAATTGCCATCGTCTCCATGGCAATTGAAGCAGTAGCCATGGAAAATACCTTTGCCTGTTTCGAAATCACGGGTACGCATCTTTCCAATGATGCCTGCGTGATCCAGGTCCAGCGTGTCATCCGTGAATTCGAGTTGCTCAGGTTCAGGCTTTAACTTCTCTGCACGAATTTTGCCTCCCTCGGCAACTTCGATCAGGTAAAGAGTTAGGTCCAGAAAGTCTCGAAGGTTACCAATCGTCGCGACCAAGCCCTCTGGCATCACCGATTGAGTATTTGTCTTGATCGCCTCGATCTCGTCTTTTGAGATAATACGAGTTCGTTCCAGGTCGTTCGCGGATCGTACCGTGAGTTTGTTGTCCTTCTCGTCAATGATGAGTGCAACAACCACCTCTCCACTTGTGGTCAAGATTGATTTGGTTTCATAGTCTTTGTGAATCACTTTCGAAGGGTACAGGAGCGATTCGACAAGATACGCATCCGATACGTCTCTGCGGATTGTCAGGTCTGGGCCAAGCGGCAAGCTTTGCGTGGTCGCTTGATCATTGCTTTGGGTGTGGCAGTGAACGCAAGAGGCAGCAGTGGTGTGAAAAATTAGGGCACCGCGTTTCGCATCGCCCCGTTGTCGAGCTTGTTGTGCCAAGTCTACCGAAGAGACAGCTTGAAGCTGCTCAATGAAAGGTGTCGGTTGGCGAGCGGTTACAGCCGCTGGCAGACTTGCATAGCTGGTGGTCAGGCATGCAATCAATACAACGCGTCTGCTCAATAGAAGATGCATAGAAGTAGGCAATAGAAGATGCATGGAAGTAGAAAGTGTGGGGGTGTCAGGGGGGCTTGGGGGGTGCGTGAGGAGCTTTTGTCGGACTTAATCTGGCTGTTGTTTCTCTGGTGGTTGTGCACACTCGGAAAATTGGGCCAGTGATCCACCGAACGTGGAGGCTCTGTACTGAACGGAATGTAAAAGTGTTGAGTCAGTGACAGGAAGTTTACGAGCAGCTGTTTTTCTTTGGCTCTTGTGTGTCTGTACAGATGTTACTGCAGTTACCGACGTTTGCGTTGACGTTTTTTGCAGAGTGGTGCAACGCTGGAAATAAGTAAGCAATTACCCCGCCAAACCAATTGTCGAGTGGCCACAGGATTTTTAGGTTTTTTATCCGTTGCTGTAGTGTCTCGATCTCGAAATTACCGCGAGTGAAGCTTGTTCAACGACTGCAATGACATCTCGCCTGGCAAGGTAGGGGGAATGTGCAGCGTGGGGTGTTTTGTCGCTTGTAAAAAAATAACAATCCGTAGATAAAAAACTTGGCCGTTTGCGGGCAACCGCTAGTCTAACGGGACACCGAATCGCGGTCGTGCAGGATTCAAGCGTGCGGTTCTCTTCTCTGTCCACATGCTAAACGAACGCTCTTCCACCTCCAGCCTTTTCATCGAAGGAGCACGGGATTTATTATGCGTCAAACTTCCATTACGCGAGGCCGGTTGACTCGGAGGTCTGCCCTCAGAAAAAGAATTTTCGAAGCGTTGGAGTCACGTCGTCTATTGGCAGCAAACGCCACCTTTGACTGGATGCAACCGGGGCATTGGCACAGTGGTTGGGAAATGACGCCCGCTGAGTTTCAGCAATACTCGCCTTTTGGTCCCATGCAAGAAGGTGCCTATGAAGATTACGTGAGCAATCTTGATGGTCACGATTGCGGTGGTGACGGAGATGGACCGCCACATGAGCCAGGCTGCTCCTGTGGCCAATGCACGGCGGCGGGGCCAACGCTGTTCGTGGAGCGTCCCCAGCAGGTATTTGACTTCATTGAAGAAGGTGGTGGGGCATCAGGATCTTCTGCTCCAGCAGCACTGGCCGACACGTTCTTGCTGCATAGCTTGCCCAATGCTGATCACACCATCTACCTTGATTTTGATGGGCATGTCACTGAGGGAACAACATGGAACGCGGCGAGTGGGAGAAGTAGTATCGTTTCGCCGGCGTATGACCCAGCAGGAAATGGTGCCAGCTTCACCGATAGTGAACTTGCGCAGATCCAGGGAATATGGAAGCGGGTTGCCGAAGACTTTTCGCCATTTCAGATTAATGTCACGACGGAAGATCCGGGCGCCGAAGCTTTGAGTAAAACGGGTGGATCTGACACGCAATGGGGATCGCGCGTTGTAATAACGGAAGATTGGGACAACTGTGGTTGCGGAGGTTTCGCTTACCTAACAAGTTTCAATGATTCTGTCGACGAACCAGTCTTCGTGTTTAATACTAGTGCGATTGGAGTCTCCGCAGCCACGACTCATGAAGTTGGCCACGCATTAGGGCTCAGTCATGACGGGACCACGGCAGGTGCTGCGTACTACGGAGGTCATGGCTCCGGCGAAGTCGCATGGGGACCGATCATGGGGAGTGGTTACAGCACGAATATGACCACATGGGACACTGGTCAATACTATCAAGCCAATAATAATGAAGACGATTGGCAAATCATCACCAGTGACAATGGATTTGGATACCGAGCGGATGATCATGGTGGAACTGCTGGTACTGCTAGCTCGTTAGAGAATGAGGGCGTTAACGCCAGCGATGCTAATCTCGTGGATGTCAGTGGATTTGGTGTCATTTCTCAGGCTGCCGATCAAGACTGGTTTTCTTTCGAAACCGGTGAAGGCCAGATTAGTCTCACCATCGATTCCTATGTGCAAGAGACCTTCGTCAATAATGGTGTCGGTTTCACTCGTTCAATTGAGGCAACCCCGGTGGGAGATCAGGGCTCGAACCTTGACGTGGTAGCCACCATTTATGACAGCAGTCAAAACGTTGTTGCGACTTCAAACCCCGCAACGCAACTCAACGCTTCTTTCAGTAATCTGTCTTTGTCTCCGGGCACGTACTACATCGCAATCGATGGTACCGGTTATGGGAACTGGGCAGCGAATCCACCAACTGGATTTGACGAGTCTGTGAGTCGAGGCCAGTACTTGATTAGTGGTACCGTTGTGGCTAGTTCACAAACTCTTATCGCAGGGAATGATACGGCGACAACTCAAGTTGATACCCCGGTAGAAATCAATGTGCTGGAAAATGACTCTGATCCGCAAAATGGATCATTCTCGATTACTTCACTGGGTACTCCTGCCAATGGACAGGCAACTCATTTAAATGGAGTTGTTACTTACACACCCAATACAGGTTTCAGCGGCACAGATACCTTTACGTACACGATCACTGATGATCAACAGGAAACAGCGACCGCAACAGTAACAGTTTCTGTGCTGCCGCCCACTCCTCCTATCCTGTTTGTGGACGATGATCAGGGGGCAGCTTACGAGCGATTCTACACAGCTGCTCTTGATGCCAATTCATTACAGTACGACAGTTGGCAGGTTGCTTCGCAGGGCTTACCTGATACAGCCGAACTGGGTGATTACGACGTAGTGATTTGGAATACTGGATTCGATTATTCTGCAACCGACGCGGGGGTCTCGGCTGCAGAGCAGACTGCCTTAGCCGCTTACCTTGATGGTGGCGGAGGCTTGTTCCTTGTTGGGCAGGATATTCTTTACAACGGAGTGAGTGCGTCTTTCCAATCTGACTATCTGAAGCTTGCTTCCTTTACCAGTGATGTTCGGAATCTGAGTCAGTATGTAGGTGTCAGCGGTAGTTCGATCAGCGATGGCATGAACTTGAGTTTCAGTCTTCCGTCTGACTTCAGCGCGGACTGGAGCGATTCGTTGGCACCTGCCCCAGCGGCAGAGGGTGTTTTCTATCGCAACTCGGTGAACAGTGACGCTCAGCCGTTCAACACGATTGGATATGGCGGTGAGGATTTCCGGGTGGTGTTCATGGCGGCACCGTTTGAGGGTATCAGCTCAAGTGCTGGTGACCCTAATAATCAAGCGTTTGTGATGGACAAGGTGATTGATTTTCTGATGCCACCAGTGACTGCTACGGGTGATGTGGTGGTTTCCGCCCCAAGTCCATCTGCTGAGACGACAGAAGCTGGTGGTTCCGTCAGTTTTACTGTTGCTTTGACTGAAGCTCCAGTTTCAGATGTGAGTTTCAGTGTCGAGTCGAGTGACACGAGTGAGGGTACTGTTGATGTAAGCCAGTTGACTTTCACTTCCAGTAATTGGAGTGAAGCTCAGACAGTCACAGTGACGGGTGTGGATGACTCGGTTGTCGATGGTGCTGTGGGTTATTCGGTTGTTCTCGGTGTTGCAGTTACGGCCGATAGCAATTACAGCGGTTTGAATCCTGATGATGTTTCTCTTAGTAATGCAGATGATGATATCGCCACTCTGTCTTTGGATTTAGGTGACGCTTCGGTCTCAGAGGGCTCCACGTTGGTCGGAGTTGTATCTCGCAATACTGACACGGGTTCACCTTTGACAGTGAATTTGGCGAGTGGTGATCCGAATGAAGCCTCGGTTTCTGGCACTGTGACGATCGCGGCCGGTTCGACATCAGCCCAGTTTGTGATTTCTGGAGTGGATGATTCTTTTGTGGATGGCGATCAGCAGGTTTCGATCAGTGTTGATTCTTCCGGCTATGCGGGTGCGTCTGGTGTTGTGACAGTGGTTGATACCACCGCCCCGGCTTTGAGTCTGTCGTTGGCAGATGCTGTCATCAGTGAGTTCGGCGGAACGACGGTAGGAACGGTGACCCGTAATTCCTCTGGTGATGCGGTGGAGTTGACGATTGTCAGTAACGATGTGACCGAAGCCACGGTCGGCACCTTGACGATTGCTGCTGGTCAGACGAGTGGTACTTTCACGGTCACTGCGCAAGATGACAGCCTGGTTGACGGCGATCAGACCGTTTTGATCAGCGTGGACGCCACCGGCTACTCCGGTGATAGTGCATCCCTGACTGTCACTGATGATGAGGTTGCTTTGCTGAGCATTTCGATTCCCTCTTC